>CAXIBU010000204.1:0-5672 GCA_964021555.1 uncultured Verrucomicrobiales bacterium
GATACGGCCGCGCACGAAGGGGCGCTAGCCTCGGGTGGGAGGACGATTGCGGTGATCGGCTCGGGGCTCGCACAGGTCTACCCGCCGGAGAACTTGCCTCTGGCGCAGAGGATAGCGGATGGACATGGAGCGGTGGTCTCAGAATTTCCACTCAATTGGGGGCCGAACAAGACGACCTTTCCTCTGAGGAATCGAATTGTCAGCGGCTGGTCGCGCGGGGTGCTGGTGGTCGAGGCGGCTGAGCGTTCCGGCGCGCTGATCACGGCAAATTTGGCGGCCGAGCAAGGGCGCTCGATTTTCGCGGTGCCCGGCCCGATTGATAAGGGTGCCTCAGCTGGCTGCAATCGCTTGATCCAGGACGGGGCCCGCCTGGTGATGGATGGCGGTGATGTGTTGAGTGACTTCCAGCAATTGCCCTTCGAGGAGGAGACCACGAATGAGGATGCTGGCTTGGCAAGTTCGGCGCCAGCGAGGTCACTTGCTCCCGCGCCAGACTTAGCGGCCGATGAGATCAAGGTAGTCGAGGCGATGGGGCAAGAGCAGCGTGGCGTCGATGAACTCATTGAGCTCACTGGTCTGGGCGCGCCGCAAGTGACCACCGCTTTACTCACTCTGGAGCTCAAGCGCCAAATTCAAGCTCTCCCCGGCAGCCGTTACGTGCGAATTTAATCCGTGGATAGCCCCAAGAGTGCGGGCAAGGTTGCACCAAAGCTCAGTTGGCCAGCAATCGATAGAAGAATTGATCGCCAGTGGGCTGGCTCTGCAGGCGGACTTTCAAAGTCGTCTTGCCGTCGCTTCCCTTCACGCGTGAGATCTCGGTGAGATCGTCGCCGAGGTTCAGCGGGAGCCATTGGATTAGGTTAGTTGACCGTTGCAGCTGGATTTGTGAGCTAGCGCCCTCTCGGAATGACCATTCGAAGCTGGTCAAGGTGGTGTCACCGTTTTCCCCACTGACGACGACTTCGCCAAGCTTCAGAGGAATTGCCTGAGTCGACAGATCCCAGCCGAGGGCGTAGGTGATCTCCTCGGTCAGGCCGTCAAGGTCAGGGTCGTCGGTGGCAGTCGTGCCTCGAGAGGCAAGCCAAGCCGCGAGGACAGGAGGCGCACCTGCTGGGCTGCCGGCCGGTGAGCTGGAGCTTGACCAATTGGCGGCAAGGTCGTGATCGGGGCGGGTGAGCGGGGCGATCAGATTGAGCGAGCGACCGGCAACGATGGGCCAGCTCTCCACGGAAGAGTAGCGGAATTCATGAATGGTGGAATTCGTAGCGTCTTCGAATTTGATCTCTTCCCCGGCGTTGTTCAGGCGGGTGCCGTTTTCAAAAGTCCCCGCGATCCTTGCATCTACCGCATTTCCATAAACCGCGTTAAAGGCGATCTGGTCATAAATAATGAGCAGACTTTCGCCGGGGGCGAGCTGGGTGATGGCTGAATTAGCAAAGTCAAAGTCGATCCCGCGGGTAAAGCGGCAACCGACCAGCGATACGGTCTCGGTATCGGAGATATTCAGCACCTCGATAAACTCGGCATCGGGATGGACACCTCCATCAGGAATGAACTCTGAGATCACCAAGTGCTCCTGGGCGGGCGAGGGGGCGCCTTCATAAGCGAAGTTCTGCACCAGCTCGGACTCCGCATTATGCAAGGTCAAGGTCTCGCCGAAGCTCGACAACTTGCCGCTGTAGGGGCCGGTGACGAGCCGTTTTTCGAGGGCCTTTGGCGAAATCTGGCGTTGCCCAAAGGCCTTTAGGTCCGGGGACAAATACAAGCTGCCATTGCGAGGGATGACGGTGCCGGCGGGGAGTGTGAAATTCACGCCTCCTGAGATGGTCCAGCCGCTCAAATCGATTTCGGTATCTTCAAAGTTCTCGAGTCTGATGAATTCCTGGTCCTGGTCGCCTGAGCTCGGACTGAAGTCGACTTCTTCAATGCGGATGTCGGGCATGCTGGGCTCGGGCTGGGGAATTACCTCGCTGAAGCCTTCGATATCTACCGTAAACTGATTGAATAGGTCATTGCGGCGCTCGGGGATCTCGGTATTGCGGAGGCTGTTTTTGCCTGATGTCGATGGCCCCGGGTAGCTATCAATCGTCTCGAAAAGAGCATCGACCCGAGGTTCGAACCAGCTCGTTGCCGGCCCGCTGCCCATGAAGTCATCCATCAAGGTTCGCAGACGGCGCAGGTAGAGACGGCGCATCACCGGGTCTTCAAAAATGACTTGGTAGAGCCGGTTCCATTGATTGGCCCCATCAGCCGTTGGGAAGGCTTGAACACCGAAGAAGGGATGCTCGACACGCTCAGCTCCCGAGCCGCCTGAAATGCCGAGAGTGTAGTCTAGATCCCAAGGAAAGATGCGCCACCTGGCATCGCCCTGAGTATCTTTGAAGACGTAGAAATTCTTCCGCACATCGTCGGCTTGCTGTTGAAGTGATCGAATGGCTAGATAATTAATCACCTCTGGGACATCGATATTGTCGTAAAGCTTGGTAGTGCGCTCATTGAGCGTTGGAAGCTTTAAGTCATTGACTAAAGCTTGAAGTTCCGAGAGGTCGCCAGGCGTTCCTACCTTCTTTTCGACGCCGGTGCTTGTGTCATCAAAGGCAGGATTGAGATTACTACGTTGCACCATTTTAAATAGGTCTCCACCTTCACGTGGATACCCGAAACGGTCCAGGTAGTCTTCATCGACTTGTTCGATCAGAACTCCGACACGGTCGAATCCGCCGTTGAGTCGCATCTCGACCATCAAGGTTTCACACCCTGGGTTTCCTGCATCTTGATGCAGGGTGAAGCCCAAGGGCTGACGAACGTAGGAGTTGTCGGCGCCATTCGCATTCAGGTTTAATTCACCAACAGAAGCCAGTTTCTCATTAACGAAGGCAGGATGTCCCTTGTTAAAATCGAATTTCTGTGAGCGGTTATTGGTGAAACCACCGCGTTGGCGGACGAATATGTTATCGTAGAAGCGCCCTTGCAGGAAAACTGAAGCTCGGGCACCAGTCCGGGTCCGCGAACTGGCTTCATTTTGAGTGAACCAACGGAAGAGCGGAGCATCGCTAGTCTCGTTGCCTTCTAGGATCAAGGTTCCATGATAATCGGGAGATTGGCTGTTGCCGGTGTTATCGACTTGGATGGGGAGCTCGGATGTCTTGCTACTTAGATCAGTGGCGAGGACTTTCCACCTGAGCATGTCGCCCGAACTTCCAATGTTGGGCGGAATCGCAGCGGTATAAATACCATCACCAGCGGTCAGGTCGGGAGCCACGCCGTCATCGCTCATGGGCAGATCAACCTCGGCCTGATAGTTGACCCGATAGCTCAATAGCACTTGGTCAACGGCGAAGTTTCGAGGGCTAACGGCGACCTCAATGGGTAGACTCTCAGTGCTCTTCGGGGGAATTGGGTTTTTCGTTAAATTAGCAAGCAGAGGGCCAGCGTTGAGTGAGCTCGGATTATTGGATTCACCGGGGGTGGGGGACTCCAGATAGGCGTAGTCTGAAGGGCTAATATCCCCTTCAGTCGACAGTTCCGGCAGTAAAAGAAAGTCGCTGCTACTGGTTCCGGCGTTAGTCACGCGGAAGCTAATCACGTTTTTCCCCTCGTGTAATTCGCTGGCGAAGGTGCTCAAATCAAATTCTAAGAATTCAAGAGATTCGGTGGCAGAGGTCCCTCCATCGATATTAGCACTTGCGACGCGTGTGCCATTGAGAAAGGCCTCGAAACCGTCATCGATCCGCAGCCTCAAGAGCAGTGAAGTGATCTCAGCAGCATCGATCAGGTCAAATTCATAACGAACCCACATTTCGGTCGTGCCATCGGGGACGAGGGTCTGGATCGAGCTCAAATAGTCGTTATTGCGATCGTATCCGATGCCCGAGCGAGCAGGGTCGCCCGAAGGAACACTGTTGATCCACGAGGAGTCATCGAAATCAGTTTCGGTCCAGTTGCGCTCTTGGCTGTCATTGGCGGGGCTGTTTAAGGTGTAGCTGAGCGGCGCATTTCTCGGTAGAAGTATCTCGTCGCTGCTGACCAAGCCATAGCTGACATCCTCAAACTGCGCTGGAAAGGGATCAAATTCGCTGACGACAGTCGAGCGATCGGGCTTCACCAGAGCAAGATACTCTCCGTCGGCACTAAGTCTGAAGTTGGTGTGCAGGGTGCCTGCGGGATCTATCCTATTCTTATCAGAGGCGAAGACCAGTAAGTAGGCACCAGGCTGTAAGGTCACGTTGGGAAATTCCCATCGATCTAAGCGAGCAGCGTCATCCGTCAAATACCAGCCACCAAGATTGACCGGAGTATCATCCGGATTGAAGATCTCCACCCAGTCGGGAAAGTCGCCATCCTCATCAGCTTGTTCGGTATCATTTGAGGCCAGAAATTCTGAAATCACCGGTTCTGCCAGCACCGAGCTAACGAGAGCAAGGGATAATGCAGGAAGAAAAAGATGGATGAGAGATTTGAACATAGTTTTCGGGGTAACAGTAGTGCCTTTGTCAATCAGATCCAGTTGAAAATAAAAGAGGTCACGGTGGGATGGTGAAAATCTCGATAGGGAAGAGCCTCACCTCGTCGCCAAGTGTTCCGTAGGTCACCAATTGAGTGCCCTCCCATTTACTCGCCGTTTGCAGGTCGGAATCCAGCGTGTAAGCGATGCTCCAAGTATTGGCGTAGGGCAGGTTGCCGGTGAGGGTGAGCACCCCTCCATGAGGAGTGACGGCAGGATTACTGCTGGTGAGGATCCCTGAGGATATCTGTTGATTGAAGGAGTTTCTTGCCCGCCAGCTGCCAGAGCCATCGGAATCGAAAATGAAGTCATAAAAACTGATCGCATTGGCATTGATCGGGCTGCGAGCTTGGATCGTGATCTGCTTATCACTCAGGTCACTCGGTGAAGTGGCGTCTGGATGATAAGCGACTTGGGCGATACGGAAGAAGCTGGTATCGTCCTCCGGACGTTCGAAGCTGACCTGGGAGCGGGCGCTCACATCGGCTGGAAGGTAGCGCTTGGCAAAGAATTCCCACGACTTCAGATCGAGCGATCGATAGACCAGAAGCTCGGTATGGCTGGCTTGGTCGACTTCAATTTCAACCTGCTCATCGACTTCTCCCATCTTAAAAGTCGTGCCAACCGGGAAAATGGCGTTGGGGAGCTGCTGGCCGAACTGGTTGAACGCGCGTGCCGGGGCGTCGGTCCGTTCGATCTCCACCGAAATGATAGTCACCGGCTCGACTGGGCGCGTATTTTCGCCCTCGTTGCCAGGGCCGACCTGAACGTTCTCGATAAAGTCGACGACAGGACGGGACGCCGCGGTCACTTGCCCGAAGACCGTATTTCTGCCATTGAATTGTGCCGCCTGGGCGACGCTGATGTTTCTCGAAACGATGAAAAATTGGGACCCGTTGGTATTGGGGCCCGAATTTGACATGGAGAGTGAGTAGAGCTGGTGGGTCAGGCCGTTATCGGTTTCGTCTGGGAAAGTCCAGCCGGGGCCCCCGGAGCCATCGCCAATCGGGCAGCCGCCTTGGATGAAAACGTTCCTGATGACCCGGTGGAAAGTAGTCCCGTCATAGAAACGCTTGGATCTGACCTCTCCATCGTTCGGGTCCACATAAGCGGCGTCACCCTCAGCCAGCCTGATAAAATTCGCCACTGCCTTGGGTGAGGCCTGGTA
>CAXIBU010000205.1:0-5631 GCA_964021555.1 uncultured Verrucomicrobiales bacterium
GGTTTGCTCGGTGGTGCAGGAGAGCAGCCCGCTGGCACCGCGAGTGCGACCGTAGCCGCTGAGCCGGTTGCCGCCGAAGCTGGCTCGTGGGTCGGCGGTGGGTGCGACGGTGTCATTGAAAGTGATGCAGGCGGCGGGGATCTGGGCGGCGATGCGGTGGCAATCCGACTCCGATCCGAAGATGGAAGCGCCGAGGGCGTAGGGCGACTGAAAATTCAGATCAATCAATTCGGACTCGTCATCATACCCAATAAGGCCCGCGAGTGGGGCGAAGAGATCGGCTTGGTGAAGCTTGGAATTTGCAGAAACCGGGCTGAGCAGGCAGGGGGCCATGCGATCTCCGCTTGGGGGTGTTCCGACAATCAAGCTGGCGCCGTGAGCTTGGGCGTCGGTGATGATGCCCTTGGCTTGATCAATGACCTGGTCAGGCAGCTGATAGCTTTCACCATTCTCGGCGAGTGCGCGCATTTTCGATTCGAAGGTCGCCACGAGCGGCTGCGGAATGAAAATTCGCCGTGGCGAGATGCAAGTCTGGCCGCCATTGATGGTGAGGCCGAACCAGATGGCTTTCGCCGCGCGGTCGAGGTCGGCATTTTTCGTGATGATTGCGGCGTCGGAGCCTGAGGCCTCGATGATGCATGGCGTGAGGGACTCCGCGGCAAGGCTCGCGATTTTCTTCCCAACCTCGGCGGAGCCAGTGAATATGATGAGATCGACGCCGCTCTTGATCGCCTCGATCCCGGCTTCGGCGGATTCATCAGTGACGCTCAGTTGCTCGGCGGGGAGCCCGCATTTGATGAGTCGGGAGCGGACGGCGTTGGCGACTGCTTCGCCATTGCGACCTGGTTTCCAGATCACTTCGTTTCCTGCGACGAGCGCTTGAAGTGCCTGCACGCCGGGTAGGAAAAGCGGGTAGTTGAAGGGGCCGATGACGAGGACTTTACCGAAGGGGCGTCGGGCCGTCAGGGTCTTGAGCCCCTTGAAAGAGAGCCCTGTCGAGCCACGCGCGGTGCGGGTCTCGAGCAATGCTGGGGCCTGCTTTTCGAGAAAACGGCAGGCTTCGAGAAGGGGGATAATTTCCGAGGCCCAGACTTCACCGAGGGGGCGCTGCACTTGCTCCGCCAGATCATCGGCCTGCTCCGCCACTGAGCGCCTAAAGTCGCGGATCACCCGCAGGCGCTGCGATCGGTTCAAGGGCGAGGTGTCCGCTGACATGAGGGCACTCTAGCAGAAATCGAGTGGCTCGCTTGGAGAAAGCTCAGAATTTTCATTTTCAATTCGGTGTCGATGCGGTGAGCTTCGGCCATATGAGTTATCAAATTCCCGCCGCTTCGCCAGATTCGCAGCCAGCTTACGCCCTAGAAGGCATGCAGCTGACCGACCACCGTTTCAGCTTGCCCTTGAATTATGCTGAGCCTGATGGAGAGAAAGTCACGGTGTTTGTCCGCGAGGTCGTTGCGCTTGATCGGGCGGATGATGATTCCTTGCCTTGGTTAGTGTATTTCCAAGGTGGGCCTGGATTTCCTTCGCCTCGTCCGGTAACTAAGAGTGGCTGGCTCGGTGAAGTGCTCAAGACGCATCGGGTGGCCCTGCTGGACCAGCGCGGGACGGGCTTGAGCTCGCGGGTGCTGGCGCAGAATCTGCAAAAGCGTGGTTCCGCCCAAGAGCAGGCTGAATTTCTCACTCACTTTCGCGCCGACAACATCGTGCGCGATGCCGAGGCGATTCGAAAAGGCCTGTGCGGTGATGACAAAAAGTGGGTCGGGATGGGCCAGAGCTACGGTGGATTTTGCCTGCTGACCTATTTGTCCTTTGCGCCTCACGGCCTCTCAGGAGTGGTGATTACCGGCGGGGTGGCCTGTGTGAAACGCCATATCGACGACAACTACCGACTGACCTATCAGAAGGTGCTGGAGAAAAATGCGGAGTATTACCAGCGTTACCCCCAAGACCGTGAGTTGGCCAAGGAGATCCTGGCGGAGCTGCTCGAAAAGGACATTCGCCTGCCTAGTGGTGGACGCCTGACAGGGCGCCGCTTCCAGCAACTCGGGATGCTCTATGGGATGAGTGGCGGATTCGAAACCATGCACTATTTACTGGAAAGTGCCTTCATCGGCGAGGGCGCTGATCGTGAACTGAGCTTCGACTTTTTGAACCAGATCGAGCGACTCTCGGCCTTCGAGACCAATCCATTTTTTGCCGTCCTGCACGAGACCATCTACGGCGAGGGCTACGCGACGAATTGGTCGGCGGAGCGTTTGCGGGCCGAATTTCCTTCCTTCGAGCTCGATCCGGCAAACGAAGTTCGTTTCACTGGAGAGATGATCGTGCCGAGCATGTTCGACGACTACGTGCAGTTGCAGCCGATGAAGGAGTGCGCGGAAATTCTGGCTCGCAAGGAGGACTGGGGACCGCTCTACGACCTGGACCAATTGGCTTCGAACGAGGTGCCCGTCTCAGCTATCAGCTACTACAGCGACATGTATGTGCCGATTGAGTGGTCACGCGAGACGGCGCTTCACATGCCCCGCTTCTACCAGTGGGTGACCAACGAATGGGAGCACAACGGGATCGGAGTCGATGGTCCGAGGATCGCGCGCGTGCTGCTTGATAAGCTCAAGGAAGTCTGAAAAATACGAAGACCCGATCTCGGCTTGCCACCGGCAGCGACTTCGCTAGCATCCCGCCATGGCTAAACAACCCGTGGTATTGATCATTCGTGACGGTTGGGGCGAGAGCCCTGCAGGACAAGAGGCAGCAGAGCAGGAGGGCAATGCCGCGCTCCTGGCCAAAACGCCTTACCACGATGAGGTGCTATCAAAGTGCCCTTCTTCACTGCTCTCAGCGAGTGGGGGGGATGTCGGCTTGCCGGATGGGCAAATGGGAAATTCGGAAGTCGGTCACCTGAATCTCGGTGCCGGGCGCATCATTTATCAGGACCTGACGCGGATTAACAAATGCATCGCCGACGGGGAGCTCGCCGAGAATCCTTCTCTCACGGAAGCCTTCAGCAAGGCCAAAGGCTCGCGCTTGCACCTGCTGGGGCTCGTTTCTGATGGCGGTGTTCACAGTCATCAGGACCACCTGATCGCTCTCGCCGATGTGGCAAAGGCCGCTGGCTGCGAGGACATCATGGTGCATGCCATCACCGATGGGCGCGATACCTCGCCGACGGGTGGAAAAGGCTACCTCGCTAGCGTGGAGAAGGGCCTCGAAAATTCGGGGGCAAAGATCGCCACGGTCATTGGTCGGTATTTTGCGATGGATCGTGACCAGCGCTGGGACCGCAATCAGCTTGCTTGGGATGCCATTGTGGAGGGGAAAGGCGAATTTTCAGAACTCACACCGAGCGAAGCGGTCGCCGCGCGCTATGAGCAGGACGAGCGAGACGAATTCATTCAGCCCATCATCTTCAGTCATGCGGATGAGCGCAGGATTCGTGACGGCGACGTGGTGATCTTCTTCAACTTCCGCTCCGACCGGGCGCGCCAGCTGAGCCGTGCCTTCCTCTACGACGACTTTTCTGAATTCGAAACCCATGGTCGGCCCAAGGTCCACTACCTGACCATGACCGAATATGACGAGACCTACGACTGCGCCGTGGCCTTCCCGCCCGAGCGCTACCCCAAGGTGCTTGGCGAAGTGGTATCGGCCGCTGGCAAGACCCAGCTGCGGATTGCGGAAACCGAAAAATACCCCCACGTCACGTATTTCTTCAACGGTGGGGAAGAGGAGCCCTTCGAAGGCGAGGACCGGGTCATCGTGCCATCGCCGAAAGTCGCGACCTACGACCTCCAGCCCGAAATGAATGCGCCTCAAGTGACCGACAAAGTCGTCGCCGCAGTGGAGAACTACGACCTGGTGATCATCAACTTCGCCAATCCCGACATGGTCGGCCATACCGGTGACGTGCAAGCGGCGATCACGGCTGTGGAGTCCATTGATGCCGGGGTCAAGGCACTCAGCGAACGCGTGCTCGAGCTCGGCGGGCAACTCCTCATCACGGCTGACCACGGGAACTGCGAGAAAATGCGCAATCCCGACGGCTCGCCGCACACCGCCCACACGACGAATTTGGTCCGCTGCTACTACCACGCCAAGGACACCAGTGGCATCGAAATGCACAACGGGATCCTCGCCGACATCGCCCCGACTTTGCTCAAGATGCTAGGCATCGAGCAAGGCCCCGAAATGACCGGAAAGCCACTCTACTGAATGCGGTGGGGGGACCCCGTGGTTGGTGGGTGTCGAGAGAGCCTACCCAAATTTCCTGATCAACGAGAACGAGGCCAAGGAGCCGATCACCGCCAGGCCGAGGACGATTCCGAGCGTCTGCAGCACATAAAGCTCGAGCAAGACCAGCACGACACCAATCAAGATGGCCCAGGCTATCAGTTTGGTGGTCGTCATGATTAGGTGTTCCTACAGGTAGGCTATTTCCGTATCAATGCAGCTCGCGCAGGTGTTCTGGTATCTCGTTAGCGTGCATCTTCAGGAAGAAGATCGGCGGGGATTCCTGAGTTGTCTTGGTCTTCATGCTTCACCCAGCTTCCAGTCTCTTTTGTCCATCGTGTGATGCGACCGTCGTCACTGTTATATACCCAGACTTGGTCATCTGTATCCCAGGCCCAGTAGATATTGAGATTGCCGACCATGGTCGAATCTTCGTCCTTGTATTCTTGAGTCCCAGAACTGTCGAAGATCGTAACTTTCCAGACTCCAGTTTCAGAGTATCTGGGATTCGTGGTATTTTTCTCGATTGGTATCTTAAGCGTATAATCCCCACTAGGGGATGAGAGGTTCTGAATCTGATTCTGTTTGTTAGGGAGAGGCTTGCATGCCGCCAGAAGTCCAATCATGAGCAAGCCAGCGATTTGAAGTGGAGTGCCCACCCAGCCATTTCTACTCCCGCAGCTGGACTTCATGTAAAGTCGTCCGCTATCCGCACTCTCCAAATTTGTCTCAGAATGAACACGTTCGTTCTCCGTCAACTCACGGGCATCCTCATCTTGATTGATGTAGACGAACCTAAAACTCTCTTCAGGAGGCCTTCGTCGCTGACTATTCAAGACTGCTTTTAGGATTGCCACGAGAATAACCGAACCGACGATGTAGAAGAGAGTAAACATAGCAATTTTTGAAGACTTTAGTGCTGAGGCTCTTGAGTTGCAATGAAAGGGTAAAAGACGGTGTGTTTGAAATTTTCGTGGACTACTCCACAAGAGCGTAGCCCATCCAGTAATACCTAGATGCGCCCAAGCAAAACTCTACTACTGAGGACCGATGTCCACAAGGAACAATCTGCAGCGTCTAAGACGAATACTCGAAACGAGGCGATGCCTCAAAGTTGATCCTGCAGTCGCGGGACAATGGTCACGTTGAATCAATCAATCGCAATCGCCAACACTTTCGGGAGCACGCCAGCCTTTTTGCTCAATAAAAGAGGTCTCCAAGCAAGCCCGAAAAGCAGAACAAAGAGCTAATTGTTGGCCTGCTCGTCAACGCAGCATCTTGTTCGGACCGTTACTGGCGTAGGAGTCGAGATTAAGAAGTCTAAGACAACGAAGGCCATACCACGAATAAGCTAAAGATAGTCCACCAAAGAAGAGTATCCCAGCGCTTAAGACAACA
>CAXIBU010000206.1:0-5585 GCA_964021555.1 uncultured Verrucomicrobiales bacterium
GCTCCGTCGAACTTCAACATATCAACCTCAACTCGCCCCTCACCAAGCCCATCTTTCAAGCTTTGCAGAAAGACATCGAGGTGTTCCCGGTAGTGGAAGGCTCCGTAAAGGAAGTTTACACCGAGAATTCCCAGCGCTTCCATTTGATCGGTATTTTCCCAATCCAGCAGTCGACAATGAAGGAGGACATCTGATGGCGGGGCACCCGGCCTTAGCTGGAACCGGATGCCTAACCAACCGTGGCATTCTCCGGTATCTCTGTAGCCCCTTGCTCGGACCGTATTACAAAACGAAAAGTAAGTGGTATTGGGGTCCCGGTGGTCCTGCAGACGTTCCAAGAGGAGATGAAACTCATGGTCTAGCATCGATATTAGGCGCTCCCGCGAGACGTAGCGTTTACCCTTGCCATAGATCGCGTCGCTCATCGCCATATCGTATGCCGAGATCGACTTGGCGACCGTTCCTGCCGTGGCCGAGGCCCTAAAAAACCAGTTGGCCACCTCTTGACCTGCCCCAATTTCGGCAAAGGTGCCGTAGATTAGTGGATTGAGATTAATCTCCAGAGCCTTGTCGAAAGGGGTTAGTGTCTTTTTCTTCATTTTAAACGTTCCAAAAATTGGCTCCAGCTTGTTTGGACCACCTCATCAATCAGCACCTGACTTTCCTTGGCCGAACCTTCAGGGTAGGAGATTTTCAGCGTCATCGGCACCAAAGTGTCGGAGTTCTCGCTGAGGTTCATCTGATTAGCCACCTCCGAGTTCCTTTTGCAGTAACCGGTCACACGAGTTTCATTGTCAGAAAATATAATCTGAAAAGGCACCCAGACCTCGTCATCCGCAAAATCGTGGTTGTAGTAGTTTGATGGTTTAACAAAGACACGAAACAGAACTGGTTCGTTGGGCATCTCTTTCATGAAGGTCTTGGGCTTCATTTCCGAGTAGGCCACCCAAGTCTCCCAGTCTAAGAAGGCTTCACCTTCTTGATAGATCACGTCCAAGGCTTTCACCGAGTAATCATCCATTTCACACATCAACGAAAATCCATTCTTGAACCGCCTGACACTGCTGCTGTTCACCTTGCGGATCTTCGCAAAATCCAGCGTCTCAAAATTGTAGTATCGCTTGATCCTGCCCTCCATGGACTCCCCTTCATAGCAGAGAGGGATCAACTGATCCACGCCCTCCACGGCCATCAACTGGTCAGCGATGCGCTCCCCGGCTGCGACGATCTGCTTGAAATTTAGGTCTTCCACCTCTTGAACACTTGGCGTCGACTTTGCTGCGTCTAACGAGATCTCTTTGCTCGGCTCTGGTTCTGCAACGAGATTCGGAACCGTGCTTTCCGCTGGTTGAGAGTCCGAATCGATTAAAATCCAAGCTCCGTAGCCAATCGTCCCCACGCCAACGAGGGCGGCCACGACGACCAAGCAGATATTGATCCACCGACGGGGTTTGACGGAGTCGTCCTTAGAAGAGCCCACGGATGCTTGATATTCCCACTCGGTCGCTCCCCCATGCCTGACAGCGGCTTTCATCACCGCTTCCTCATCGATCTCAGCCTTTCCCTCTACTCTAAATTCCTTGGGATTGATCTCAGCACCCTGAGGTAGAACGACTTCCTGAAAGGAATCAGGCTTACCGGTGATAAAAAGTCGATTTGAACAGCTTGGACAAACCACACGCATGGCTTTCCGTGTCTCTCGAACACGAAATACGCCCCGACAATTCGGGCACACACAAGGAATCCACGACTCCCAACTTCCGACTGATGCTGCTACCACGGGCGAGAACTTGAATCGTAGTTACGCTTCACGCAAGCTTGGCTTGTGGAAAAATCGTGTTTTCAATTTTCTTCGGTGCACCTCTGAGAACTCTCACTCGAGAAAATTTCTGTTATCGATCAACCATAGGGGCCTGGTTTGGCCAAAGTATCAGGCAAATAGACCAGCGGATTCCGAATAACAGGTTCTAAGCGGTGCCCTTCACTGATTGACTTTCTTTCCTGTTTGCAACATTTCCCGTAACCAATGCCGAAACTGAAGCCTCTCCAATGGACCTTGGTGATCCTATGCCTCCTAACGACGGCCGTTCTCTTGGCATGCGACTATCGAGTCCAGCTCAGGCACAACAGCGACAGCATCATACACGTGCTCGCGGCGAGTGAGAATTGGACTCCTTATTACTGGGGGCAGGACCGACTTGGAATGCCCTACTCTCTCCCTGCCATGGTGGTCACCGATTGGTTTGATAAGCTAATCATCACCAATATCCTTCACCTGATCATGCTGCTCGCCCTGATGCCAGTTTTCAGTCGCTGGCTATTTCGCCGAGAAAATGCGTGGCTCTACGGGTTTCTGAGTCTTGCGGTTTTGGCTATCGTAATCACTCCTGGCGAGGTCTTTTTGATGGCAGTAGAGCACCCTGAATACGCCGGAGGTTTGCTACCGGGCTTACTCGGCCTACTGGTCTTTCGCCGCGATGACCGTCTCCGACTTTTCGCCATCCCACTAATGCTCTTCGCTTCGTGGGTAAACATCACGGTCCCGGTTTTCCTCGGGGGCTTGGTCTTTCTCAAGCACCTGACAGAATCCCGCGAATGGCAGTGGAAACGCTTCTTGCAGAAGGCCCTGCTGCTTGCAGGATCAATGGGCCTCGTGCTCGTCGTAACAAAAGCCACGGTGGAAACACAAATGCACACATCAATCGCTCTGAGTGCTCCCTCCGAATGGCTGCCAGGACTAATGAACCTGTGGCAAAATGCATTTCAGGGGATGACCCTGCTGATGACTGTTATTTTTGTCTCAACGCTCGGCAACCTCGTGATCAGCGGCAAAAAGCTCACCAGTGCTTCGATGATCGTCCCGTTGGGTGCGCTTGGATTTTCTGGCTTCCTCGCTCTGCTCGAGCACGTCGGTGCCCCGGGGCATGGTGGATACCGCTCTTGCTACATGGTCCCAGTCATCTTGATTCTACTCTGCGCGCCAGGCCTTTTCTTAGGGCAGCTCATTGAAAAATTGGGCGTCAGATCAAAAATATCCCCTGTGTGGATCGCGGTCCTCCCAGTGATTGTCCTCGCTAGAACAGGTCTCCCTTCCCGTGCCGCGATCATCGAAGTATTCGATGCAAAATACGGCCACAATGCCGATCAATTGATCGAGCTGGAGGCGACTCACATTGGAGGCATTTCTTGGTATATTTTCGATAACCTTTTCTACACCAACTACCTTCTACAAGGTAGTGATCACCCACCCCTAGAGGCATACGGATTTCGGGACACGCCATTCCGTCACAAAATCGATCTCAACCGCCTCGACCAAATTCGAATCGGCGTGCCTCACGAGTATGACTATGAGGAGGATCCGTTTTGGATTAATCGTTTCGATGACGAAATTGCCATCATTCCTGATTCAAAAGAAACCAGCGACAAGGTTAGCGTCTATCGGGTCAAGAAAAGAGAAGTCATGGAATAAATTCTCGTTTTCGCGCTCTTAAACCGTTAGTGTCATTATTGCTCTAACGCTAAAATCCTCCTTTTGCATGTCGTTGCCCACTGATTCGAATACCCTGTTCACCTCCGTTGAGGATTGCCTTTCGCAGCTCGAAAGTCTCTTACAGAACCTGAACAACGACCAATATGGCTCACGGCTCACTGAGGCGATGAACTCAAGTATCGGAGCTCATGTCAGGCATAGCCTGGATCATTTCAGTGCCGTCCTCGAAGGCGTTCAGAGCAGCACCATTGATTACGACGCCCGCGAGCGCGAATTGAAACTGGAAACTTGCGTCGAAGCCGCTCAATCGAAGGCCATTTCAATCAAGCGTAACTTCGATAGACTCGATACTGGCCTGGTTGATTCAACCATCGAAGTTCGCAGTCGGGTCAATGGCGAGAACTCACCTTCGGTAAATTCTACGGTTGGGAGAGAAATGATGTTCGCTGTGATCCATGCCGTCCACCACAACGCGTTGATCAGCTTCATTCTGAACTTACACAATATTCCCCTGCCTGAAGGTTTCGGTATCGCACCCTCGACCATCGCGCATTTGCGGAACCAAACCTAAGCCCCCAAAAGACTCATGTGCACTTGCTCTTGGATAACTGATGAAGATCACTACGAACTCTGGTTCAACCGGGATGAGAGCATTCACAGGCCCCGTGGATACCCTCCAATGGAAAATAATTGTAAAAAATGCCACTGGCTCGCGCCGGTAGACCCTGTCGGCGAGGGAACTTGGATATTTACCAATAATTTTGGCCTGAGCGCATGTTTGTTAAATTTCTACGATGCGCCGACGCAAGGATTAAAGCCACCAGAAGACAGCCGTGGTCAGCTTCTGCGGTCTCTGGTTCCTTCACGAAATCTAGTCGAATTCGAGAAAGGCCTGCTCGATCAACTGCGATCAGTTCGATACGCCCCCTGTCAAATTGTTGGTATTGAGCCAGGGCTCGGACTTGCCTATTGGAGTTGGAACGGTCACGAACTGATCAGCCACGGCATCCAGAAAAAGGTCGGGATGATCACGAGCTCTTCGTGGAACTCGGTCGCGGTAACCGAAACACGTCAACGGATGTTTCAACAACTGATCCCTTCGCAGCCCGAAACTGAGGATTTTGCCGCCTATCACTTGTCCGTTGCTCCAGAAGGCCCCCCCTACTCCGTTTGCATGACCCGACCGGACACTCGAACGGTCAGTATTTCAAGAATCAGCTATCATAATGAGCGGGTGCGCTTCACCTACGAAGACCGAGAGGAATCAGGAGGATTCGGTCTCCCTGAGCTCTGTGAACTAGAAATTCAATAGTAGCCCTCGGAAATCAAGCATCATGCCCTCATTTAGCCAGAAGCCCCCACAGTTTGCTCCTCTACTTCGATCTGATACTTACGACTTACTGAGAATTCGCGGTGATGAGTCTCCAGAACTGATGGAACAACTCGGTCGCGCGCGTTCCATCACCTTCGGATCCGCCGGCCAAGGGACTGGCGCTGAAGTGGATCTCTCCGCTGAAGATCAGCACTATCACCATCTCATCCTCTGGCACCGGGAGGACCAATGCATCGCTGGAGCCTATCGTATGGGCTTGATCGATGAAATTCTATCTAGAATTGGTGCTTCGGGCGTCTACCTCGACTCCGTATTTCACATTGATCGGGAATTCTACCGAAGGGTCTCCCCATCGATCGAGCTGAGCCGCTCGTTCATCATGCCCAAGTATCAACGTGACAGCCGGGGGCTCTCTCTGCTTTGGAAAGGCCTCGGCCGCACGGCTGGTGATTTTGGAATTCGCAACCTCTATGGCAGTGTGACGATGTCTAATGCCTTCTCCCGGATGAGCCGTAGCTACTGCGTGGCCTTTCTGTCCAAATTCCATCTTGATGACCAAAACATCCGCTCCTTGGTCTCACCGCGCCAGCCCTTCACATCTGACTGGCAGCCTAAGCTTACAGAACTGGGGAACTCCGGCCGGATGGAACATTTGGCAAAGGCGGTGCATGATTATGAAAGAGGAGAACGCGCTCTTCCGCCATTGATGAGATACTACAGTTCGCTGGGGGCCAAATTCATCGCCTTCCATGTCGAAGCCGC
>CAXIBU010000207.1:0-5545 GCA_964021555.1 uncultured Verrucomicrobiales bacterium
GAGGCTGCCGATGAGAAGATAGAGTAGGTGCTTACGTAAATTATCCACTGCTTGGAAAATTTAGGGCGGGAAGCTCGCGCTTGTCGACACTTAGCTTATTGGGACCAACTCACAGTTGTTTAGCGCCCGATGTTCACTTCACCATTGAGCAGGCCTTTGGCACGGAGGCTCTGATCTTCCAGCTTGAGGTGGATGGCACCAGTGTCGGACTGGAGAAAGAGTGGGATGCCTAGCTCCCTGATTTTCGCGATCCAGGCGGGGCTTCGCCTTTCTTCGGCGGGGAAGTTTTCGTCGGTGGCGATGATGAGCTTGGGCTGGACGGCGAGGATAAAGTCGATGGTGCCCGAGAGGTCGCGACCGTGTTTGCCCAAGACGAGGATGTCGGATCTCAGATCGATGCTTGATCCGGTCAGCTGCTGCTCGCGGTCGATCCCGGAATCGCCCATGAAGAGCACCCGCCAGCCGCGGCATTCCCACCGCCAGACGGAACATCGGTCGTCGCCTCGGTCGAGCCCGAGTTTGAGACTACCACTCGCGAGGCAATTGAGGTAGCCCTCGCCAACTCGAATCCGGTCGCCTGCTCGCGGCAGCCATGAGCTTCGCCCTTGGGCCAAGAGATCCTGGGTCAACTGACGCAGGGCGGGCGAGCGAGATTCCCCCAAGGGCAGGGCGAATGACCAATCGGGCTGGGCCGCCAGGATAGGCAGAGCGCCGCCGACGTGGTCTTCGTCGCCATGACTGAGAATGAGAGTGCCGGGTGTCGTTTGATAGACCTCGAGGGCGGGCAGGACTTCGTATTGTCCCGCTGAGCGGTCGCCGGCATCGAGCAAAGTCGCGAATTCTCCACCGAAAAAGGCAGCGCTCCCCTCTTCGACATTGAGCACCCAGCATTCGTTGCCCGGCAAGGAATCGCGCAGATCGAAGGCGGCCCAAGACTGTCCCCCCAACCACATGGCGAAGCCTGCCATCGCGGCGGCGACCTTGGCATTCAGGGCGATCACGGACGGAAAGGCCCAGCCAAGGAGCAAGGATGCCGCCCCCAAGCTGAGAACGGTGAAAGCACCCGCAACCATCGGAATACTCGCGAGCAAGCCAGCTGGAGAGATCAATTGGAAATGGACCGCGCTGAGCCAGACCGAGCCGAGCCAAGCCGCCACCGTCACGACGATCATCCCTCTCAGGCTGAGCACGATCGCGTGCCAAGTGACCTGGGCATCCGACCACAGGGGGCGGGGAAGCCACGGATCGATAGGCATTTTCGCTGGCACCCAAGTCTCCAACTTCGGCCCGATCAGCAAAATCGCAGCCATCACGACGAAGGACAGCTGAAAGCCTGCGGTGAAGAGTTGATGGCCATCGAAGACGAGGAGGATCAGGGAAGCAAGAGCCAGCCGATTCATCCCGCCCGACTTGCGACGCAGGGCTACCCCGCTGAGCAAAACAGAACCCATCACCGCCGCACGCAGGGCAGAGGGTCGAAACCCAGTGACCCACGCGTAGGCGAACATTAGGATGATCAGCAGCCACGCCAAGCGATGCCGATCAATGCCTGACCAGCGAAGGATCGCCCAGCCCAGCAGTGCGACGATGCCGACATGCATGCCACTAACCGCAAAGACGTGTAGCGCCCCGCTACGGCGGAAATTCTCCATTTGCAAATCGCTTAGCTCGCCCTGCTTACCCAATACCACCCCCAAGATCACCGCACGCCCCGGATCATCCGAGCTCAGGCCGCGGGTGAGATTATGTTCGAGCCGGTTTGCCACTCGCTGGCCGTAGCGACGCGGAATCCCGTGCCAAGCGACTCCCTCTTGTTTCTCAAAATCCACCACCTTGAGCTGACCGCTGATCCCCCTGCGCCACAGCCACTCTCCAACTCTGAATCGTTTCGGATTTCTTGATTCCGGCAGAGGCAGAAGTCGCCCACTCACCAGCGCTCGATCTCCGGCTTCCCAATTCATCTGCGTCCACTGGCGGAGTTCGACTTTCAGGCGCTGCCCATCCAGTTCCATCAAACCACTGGCCGTCATCCCTCGCACTTCGGTGATCTCTACAAGCTGTTGATCGATCCACGGGCTAGTCTGAGCCAGCTCGAGGCTGCGACTTTGCTCACTAAGCTGATCCCAGTGCAGCCCACCGACGACGAAGCCGGAAATCAGCAAAGCAATCCCCCACGACCAAGCCCTGAGAACAAACGCAGTCAGCAAAGCGCAGCCAACCGCCAGCCACGCCCACGTGTAGCCCTCGACCGCAAAAATCGCTAGGATGGCCAGTGCTGAAACGGGCAGAACAGGGCTCCTTTTAGGCCCTAATGATCCTAAAAAGGCCAAGTGAGCTCGACTTTAGAGTTCGCCCATTTCGCGCAATTTGTGAGTTGCGTTGGCAGAGTGGCGCGTTTCGGGGAAAGTCTCGATGATCTGCCGGAGAATCAGTGCGGCAGAGCTTTGATCGCCTTTTTCCTTATCGTAGATTTCTTCAATCTTAAACATTAGTGCCGCCGCATCATTGATCGGCCACGATTGCTTTTCCAAGGCGTTCTGAAGGCTGGCGATCGCGGCATCGGGATCTTCGAATTTGGATAGCCAGATCTTACTAATTTCGATCCATGGCATGCGGTTCTCCGGATCCTTCTCAGCCGCTTCGCGAAAGGCCTCGATGGCCTCTTCGTATTCGCCAATCGCCAGCTTGGAATGAGCTACGGCGAAAGGGTCGGGCTCGGATTCCTCACTTGAACCCAGGGCTTCCTCGGTAATCTTTCCGGTAATGGCAGGCAGGATGTAGACGACCGTCAAAAAGCCGAGATAGATGGCTCCCACAATGAAGGCGATCATCTTGTAGAAAATCGAGATGCCTTCATTGTCAGAACTTTCCGAGGCATCCCAGACCCACCACACAAACACAGAGACAACGATGAGGGCGACGGTATGAGCAATAGCCTTGGCTGACATGATAGATTGGAGTCTAACGATGACACCTCATCCAAGGCAAATCAAAAGCTTGATTGGATTTCGAATGCGTTTGGCCTATGCTTTGCCCATGCCTATTTTGCCTACCCTTCGCTCCCTATTGAAACCGCTATCGCTCGGTGGAATGACCGCCCTGGGACTGGTGCTCGCCTCATGCTCTACGCCAAGTGAGAGCCCACTGCACGAGAGAAATCGGGCGGCCCTCGCAGGATCGGCCTCACTGAGCGACAACCCACGAATTTCCTACTCTGCCCCGCAAATCCTCAACGGCTCTCAATGGGACCCAAAAGAACGCCAGCGCTCCGGGCTCGGCTACACCGAGGATGATTTTAGCACCTTCCGCCGCAACGGCGCACGCGGCTACATCGCCAGAACAGGCAAGGGCGATCTGGTCGACTCCAAGGCCGTCCGCTTCCTTCGCGCAGCGAACCGTCAAGGCATGCTGCTCGGCACTTATCACTATTACCTGCCTAATCGTCCCGTCACTTGGCAGGCAGACCGCTATGTCAACCGTGTCCGCGCCGTTTCCCGCGAGGCTGGCGTGACGGGTAAGCCCATCCTTTTGGTCGCCGACTTTGACAGCAAAACCAAGTCCCGGGACATGCTCGCGTTTCTGCAACGCGTCGAACAACGCACCGGCGTTCGTCCCGTCGTTTACCTCGAAAATGGAGATTCCCTGCGTCGAGAACTGCGCTCGGCCAGTCCATCAGTCAAAAGTCAACTGAGACGCTACCCCCTTTGGATCGCCCTCTACAGTCACGAGGCACCACCAAATTCGCTGGTCGATCTTGGGCGTCCCTTGACCCCGGAATTGAACGCTCGCTCCTACGGCGTCTGGAAGGACTACGCCATCTGGCAATACGGCGGGGTTCTTTGGGAGAATCGCCGCTCTCGCCCCAAAGTCTACAACCACGGCAGCTTCCGCGCCCCAGCCTATTTCGGCAACCTTGATCGCCCGGTTGAGCGCAACGTCTTCAAAGGTGGCAACCTAAACAGCTTCTGGGCCGCCCACAGCTGGACACCATAACATGACAAGATCATGAAATTTTTCTCAACTCACCTCGCCATCCTAATGGCTGGCCTCTTTAGCTGCGCTGCGGCTGAGCGTCCCAACATCCTATGGATCTTCTCTGACGACCACGCCTACCAAGCCATTGGTGCCTATGGTGGTCTCTTGGAACAAGAGAATTTGACCCCAAATATCGACCGTATTGCCGCCCATGGCATGCGTTTCGACAAGGCCTATGTCGGCAACTCCATCTGTGGCCCCAGCCGAGCGACATTGCTCACTGGCAAGCACAGCCACAAAAATGGCAAATACGGGAATTCAGGGAAGAACCAGGGCAACTTCGACCACAACCAGCCGCAATTTCAGAAAGTTCTTCAGCAATCCGGCTACCAGACTGCCATGTTTGGTAAAATTCACATTAAGGGTGAATTGCAGGGCTTTGATGCCTGGGAAGTGCTCCCCGGCCAAGGCCGCTACCACAATCCGAGTTTCACCTCAATGGATGGCCCAACCAAGCGCAAAGGGCACTCGACCACCATCATCGGTGACCTCGCTCTCGAATGGTTGCAGGAGGACCGTAAAAAGACAGAGCCCTTCATGCTAATGGTCCACTTCAAGGCACCACACCGCAATTGGCAGCCAGATCCGAAATTCAAAGAAGCCTTCAAAGACCGGACCTTCCCTGAACCACCGACTCTCTTCGACGACTACGCTGGTCGGGGCTACGCCGCACACCATCAGCGCATGACCATTGAAAAATCGATGACCATGAACGGTGACCTCAAGGCCAAAGAAGCCGAGCGTGCCGCCTACCTCCATGCCCACAACCTTACCGGAAAAGACCTCGTGCGCTGGAAATACCAAACCTACCTGCGTGACTACCTCGCCTGCATCGCTGGCGTCGATCACAACGTCGGCCGCTTGCTCGATTACCTCAAAGAATCCGGATTAGCTGAAAATACCATCGTCATGTATTCCTCTGACCAAGGCTTCTACCTCGGCGAGCACGGCTGGTTTGACAAACGCTTCATCTACGAAGAGTCCGCAAGGACGCCGTTCATCGCCAGTTGGCCAGGAGTGACACCCAAGGGTTCGGTAAATGATGACCTCGTGCAGAACATCGACTTTGCAGAGACCTTCCTAGACATGGCTGGGGCAAAGATCCCCGAGGACATGCAAGGAAAGAGCCTCGTGCCCCTACTCAAGGGGAAAACGCCTGATGACTGGCGGGATAGCCTCTACTACCACTACTACGAATTCCCCGGAGCACACTCCGTGCGCAAGCACGAGGGCGTCATTGGTAAGCGCTACAAGCTTGTCCGCTTCTATGGCAACGACGTCCCCAATGGCGAAGAGTGGGAGCTCTACGACCTCCAAACTGATCCACAGGAAATGCGCAGCATCTATCAAGATCCCGAAAACAGCGAACTGATCTCCAAGCTCAAAGCCGAGCTCAAACGCCTGCGCGAAGCTTACGAAGTCCCCGACGACCAGCAGTAGATAGGAGCAAGTTAAAGAATCGGGGCAAACAAGCTAGCCGCATTGCACGCCGCGCGGAAGGCCCACGAGC
>CAXIBU010000208.1:0-5521 GCA_964021555.1 uncultured Verrucomicrobiales bacterium
AGGAGAGTTACGACGCAGGTTGCTCAGAACTTTCTGGCTGCGAGGGCCGGTTCTTAAGGGTTTTTGCGAAGACTTTGAAATTCTGCATTTCCGCGCCGACGACCTCTTCCGGCCCGGTCAGCTTGAGGACCAGGAGCTGGTCCTTTACTGGAGCAATGGCCCCGATGAGTGCTTGACCTGGGAGTGGCCTGCCTGAGCGCCCGGCGAAGGTGCCCTGCGCTTGGACTAGAACTGCCTCGTGACCGCCGAGGTTGATCCGTGGAAGAGCCTCGAGCTCATCGGCGGTGATCGCATTTTGACCAAACTGACCAAACCAGCGATTAACGTTCACGAGAAGCCCACCGCGCGCCTCACTGACAGTGATTCGCGCTCCATTGAGCTGGTAAGCGGCGGATTCAAATTGCCTGGGCGGCACCGAAACCCAATAATCAGGATGCTCAGCGGTGTAGGGCGATGGCTTTTGATTGAAAAATCGCTCTCCGGCGGTCTTATTGAGCTCCGGATCTTTGTCGAGCGTCGTTAGCGGTCGGGTTTCCGTGATATTGACCTCGTAATTGCCATCACGCTTCTCTTCGCAGCTCGAGAAGACCAGGCTGAGAGCGAGAAAGGTGAAGGGTAAAGAGCGTTTCATTAGGCGTTCGCACGTAACCCCGCGACAGCGTATTGTCAAATCTCCCCTCTCTGCTACAGTCTAACTCTCACTGCACTATGCCGAACCAGCCAGTCACCTATTACAACCGCTATGCGAAACGCATGGAGGAAGAGCAGATCTTCGGAGAATTCTGGCTCAGATTCATCTACGAGAACCCATTGGGCAAGGCTGCGCTTCACACCTTGATCAAGCGCAAGCTATTCTCGAAGTGGTATGGCCTGATGGCCAACCAGCCCTCCAGTCGGCGAAAGATCATCAAATTCGTCGAGAAATACAACATCAACACAGCCGAATTCAGCGACCGCGAGCACCCATTTCGTAATTTTAACGAATTTTTCTCGCGCAAGCTGAACCGAGAGGCGCGCCCCGTCGCAGGAAACCCTGATAAGGTCGTCTTTCCTGCGGACGGACGACATCTGGCGATCCCGAATTTGGCTAAAAGTGACAGGGTTTTCGTCAAAGGGCAGCAGTTCAACTTAAGGAAGCTCCTCGGCTCGAAAAAGCTGGCCGATCAATATGCCAATGGCTCGCTTCTGATGTCCCGACTTTGCCCAACCGATTACCACCGTTTTCACTTCCCCTTCGCGGGTGTTCCCAGCGCCAGTAAACGGGTTCGCGGCCCACTGTTCTCCGTCTCCCCCATCGCGCTCAAGCGCCATCTCGACTACCTGTGGACCAATGAACGCCAAATCTCGACGCTTAACACCCGGAACATGGGGGCCATTATTATGCTTGAAATTGGCGCTACATGTGTCGGCACGATCGAACAGACCTACCAGCCGGAAACGCGCGTTTCCAAGGGTTCGGAAAAGGGCTGTTTCCACTTCGGCGGTTCCTGCACGATCACGATCTTTGCCCCAGGAACTATCCGTTTCGCCGATGACCTGCTGACAAATTCGCGCGAAGGCATCGAAACTTATGCGCGCATGGGTGACACCGTCGGCCTAGTGTGCTAAGCAAGCGGCCACCATGGCAGGAATCATCGTCAAACCACGCGCTCGCATTTTTCACGGCCACGACTGGGTCTACGCCAGCGACGTGCAAAAAACCTTCGGAGCCCCCGAACCGGGAGAGGTCATCTCGCTCAAGGATTTCAAAGATCGCCCACTGGGCTCCGCGATTTACAATCCAGAGAGTCAGATCGTTGCGCGCCGAATTTCCCGACGGAAACAAGAACTTGACCACGACTTTTTCGTCCGGCGCCTGCAAATGGCTAAAAAATGGCGTGAACAGCAAGCTACCAATCCTCACTTGTGCCGTGTCGTTTGGTCCGAGGCCGATGGCCTTCCCGGGCTGGTGATTGACCGCTACGGCGACCACTTGGTCATGCAAACGCTAACCTTGGCAATGGATCAGCGCATCGATCTTATCGCAAAGGCGGCAGTAGAGGTCTTCGAGCCTACTTCCATCCTCGTTCGAAACGATGCCCCCATTCGCAAAGCCGAGGGCCTCACCGAGGACCTACGCTGGGTGCATGGCAGTTCGCCAGAGCCCTTCGAGGTCAGCACCAAAGACGGTCTCATCTTCGAAGTCAATCTGGACACCGGTCAAAAGACGGGCCTCTATCTCGACCAGCTCAACAGCTACCAAGACGTCGCCCGCTTCTGCGAAGGACGCCGGGTTCTCGACGTATTCTGTAACCAAGGTGGTTTCGGCCTCGCCGCCGCACGTGCAGGCGCGACCGAAGTGACTTGCGTCGATGTTTCTGCGGAGGCTCTCGCCGCAACGAATCGAAATGCCGAGCTGAATGGCGTCTCCGACCGGGTGAAGACAATCGAGCACAATGCATTCGACTTTCTTAAGCACTGCGAAGATAAATTCGATCTCATTATCTTGGATCCCCCTTCGTTCACCAAGAACCGGAAGTCGGTAAAAGATGCCATGCGTGGATACAAAGAAATCCATCTCCGCGCCCTCAAGATGCTCGATAAAGGCGGTATCCTTTCGACTTTCTGCTGCTCTCATCACGTCACAAAAGAAGAATACCTCGGAAACGCCATCGGTGCCGCGGTAGATGCTAAGCGCACGCTCCGCCTCCTGCAAACTCACCAGCAGTCCCTCGACCACCCGATTTTGCCTGCCATCCCCGAAACTGAATACCTCAAAGGCTTCACTTTCGACCTGATTCCTGCACGCTAAGACTTGGCTCGATCTCTGCTGTCATTAAACTCCCTTGCATTGATCAAATTCCGAATGCACCATGCCCTCCCGTGATGGGATTGGTCCCAGCGGGTAAGCATTAATCCTTTTTCGCACCATGCCGAATCCTATTATTGTCCCAGAAAACGCACCCTTCTCGACCGAACAAAGGGAATGGCTGAATCAGTTTTTCGGAAAAATGTTTCCGACAGGCATGCCTTCATCGGTCCCTACGGTATCGACGGGCCCAGCTTTGCCTGTGACCATTTTATTCGGCTCCCAGACTGGGAACTCCGAAGGCCTTGCTAAGAAGCTTTCAAAGGCCCTTGCCAAGGGACCCTTCGACCCCAAAGTCTACGACCTCGGCTCCTACAACCACGAAGAGCAACTGCCGAATGAAGAGAACCTTCTGATCATTACGTCAACCTACGGTGATGGTGAGCCACCCGACAATGCTGCAGATTTTCACGAATGGCTTATGTCGGACGCCCCACCAAAATTGGATAAGGTCCGCTTTTCGGTCCTCGGGCTCGGCGACACCGAATACCCTGACTTCTGCCAATCGGCCATCGACTTTGATACTCGCTTAGGAGAGCTCGGCGCCGAACGTGTTCACGACCGCGTAGACTGCGATGTCGATTACGACGAGCCTTACGCGCAGTGGAAGGATGGCGTCATTTCCGCCCTAAAAGTTTTCGCTCCCGCTGCCCAGGTCGACTTTGAAACTCTCTCCACTGAGGAGGAAGAAGTCCCCTTCGGAAAATCCAATCCATTCCCATCAGAAGTCCTCAATAACTACAACTTGGCCAAGGGAGAGAAGGGCAAGGAAACCTACCACGTTGAACTCTCCTTGGAAGGCTCCGAGCTAAGCTATGAAGTGGGTGACGCTCTCGGAGTCGCTCCTTTAAACGATCCAAAAGTTGTCGACGATATCCTCGCTAACCTCCCCTTTAATACCAATGAGGATGTGCCTTTACCCAAAGGAGGAGAAGCCCCACTACGCGATGCTCTGATCGGCTACTACGACATCCGAACGCTTAACAAAGCCTTTCTCACCAAGTGGCAGGAGCGCAGCGGACATCCTTTCTTACGCGCACTTATTGAAAAGGGCGACAAACAGGACTTCGAGGCCTTCACTTGGGGCCGAGAACTGATTGACCTTATCTTGGACTACCCGGCAGATTTCAGTGACGCCGAGGACTTTGTTTCAATTCTTCGCAAACTCAATCCTAGGCTCTATTCCATCGCCTCCAGTCCGAATGCTCACCCAGGCGAAGTTCACTTGACCGTCGGCGCGGTCCGCTATCAGACATTCGGTCGCGATCGTGGCGGTGTCTGCTCGACATTCCTCGCCGATCGCGTTGGCGACTCGAAACCCGGTGTTTTTATTCACAGTAACAAAGCATTCCGCCTCCCTGAAAACGGTGATCTTCCGATTATCATGGTCGGCCCTGGGACAGGCATTGCGCCCTTCCGAGCCTTCCTAGAGGAACGGGTTGTCTCCGAGGCTAAAGGCAGTAACTGGCTATTCTTCGGCAACCCTCATCAAGAAAGTGACTTCTACTACGAAGAATACCTCACTGATTTGGAAAAGCAGGGCAAGTGCCGCCTTTCGCTGGCATTCTCCCGTGACCAAGCACACAAAATCTACGTTCAGCACCGCATGATTGAAGAAGGTGCTGACCTGTGGTCACAACTTGAAGCTGGTGCCCACTTCTACGTCTGCGGCGATGCTTCACGAATGGCGAAAGACGTTGATGCAGCTCTCCATCAGATTGCTCAAGATCACGGCAAACTTAGCGAACAAGAAGCAATTGATTATATCAAAGCCCTGAAAAAGGCAAAACGCTACGCACGAGACGTCTATTAAACCCATGTTGCTGATCATCGATAACTACGACTCTTTCACCTACAATCTTGTCCAATATTTCGGCGAGCTTGGAGCGGAGATGAAGATCATTCGAAACGACGAACTAAGTGTCGATGAGATCGAGCAGCTAGGAGCATCGCGAATTTGTTTATCGCCAGGACCCTGCTCTCCGAACGAAGCAGGGGTCTGCCTCGAGCTAATTCAGCGAATGGCAGGCAAACTACCCATTTTTGGCGTTTGCCTAGGCCATCAAAGCATCGGTCAGGTCTTCGGCGGAAAAGTTATTCGCGCTCCGAGATTAATGCACGGTAAGACCTCTCCGATCATTCATACCGGAAAATCTGTCTTCAAGGATCTGCCCAACCCTTTCACCGCCACTCGCTACCACTCCCTCATCGTTGAGCGAGAAAGTTTGCCTGATTGCCTAGAGATCACAGCAGAAACCAAGGAAGGTGAAATCATGGGCCTCAAACACAAAGAACTCCCAATCCACGGAGTTCAATTTCATCCGGAGTCGATCCTTACGGAGGAAGGTAAGCTCCTCCTTAAAAACGCCCTAGAGCTCTAAGGCTCATGGCTTCCCGATGGCAGCAAAACAAAGACATCGCAGATACGTTCCTGCGATCTCGCTCGCTGCGCAGGAAACTCTTGCTCTACCTATGTAGCTTTGTCGTCGCAATGATGGGGCTAGGTATCTTCTTTTTATCCAAATGGCTGGGTGGTTCTCCATGGCTTTTCCTCACCTACTGGGCGATCTGTGCAGCAGGAACTGCCTTCATGAGCCTCTTGGCGATCTACGACATGCTTGCAGTCATCCGTGAAGAACGCCAGAAAGCATGGGACGATTCTAAAGGAGACTA
>CAXIBU010000209.1:0-5512 GCA_964021555.1 uncultured Verrucomicrobiales bacterium
CTTGCATTTTTCCTGAGCCGCTGCATCTTTTGCCCACTATGAGCGAATTCGAAAGCAAAGTCCGCGAAGCCCTGGCAAACCCGAGCAACCAAGGGGAAATGAGCGATGCCGATTCCGTCGGGACCGTGGGCTCGGCCGATTGCGGGGACATGCTTCGGATGTGGCTCAAGTTTAAGGAAGAAGATGGCAAAAAGGTCATCGACCGCGCCTCATTCCAAGCCTTCGGCTGCCAAACGGCAATGGCCGTCGCCTCCCTCGCCACCGAGCTACTCAAGGGTAAGAGCATCGAAGAAGCCCGCCAAATGAAGGCCGAACAGCTCTCCGCCGAGCTCGGCCCCATCCCACCGATGAAAATTCATTGCGGCCAGCTCGTCGAAGGCGCCCTGCAACAGGCCCTCGGCTCCTCCAATGAGGAAGCTGAATCTACCGCCCCTCCCGCGGCAAACAATACCTTGAGTTCAGACATGCAGCAGCCCAGCAAGGGCAAGCTGAAGATCAAATTCAAAGATTGAACTGAAAGCCTACGCCATAAGGTGATTCGAAACTCAGCCGAACCCAGGCAAAAAAATCAGTGTAAATCTGGGTAATCTGTGGTCACCTCTCACCAAATCTCATGCATCAAGAAACCTCACTCACCCGCGAAGTCGAAGCGATCCAAATCCCCAGCGGAGATAGCATCACCCTGCCCGCTGGCACCAACGTCGTCATCACCCAATCCCTCGGCGGCACCCACACCGTAGCGACCCAAGCCGGACTCGCCCGAATTTCCGCCAAGGACTCCGATGCCCTCGGCATCCAGCCTGACGAAGAGAAGCAGGCCGAGCAAGAGCGTCTCAAAGATGCCCCACTCGACGAACAAGTCTGGGCACAGCTCAAGGGAGTTTACGATCCTGAGATCCCCGTCGACATCGTCAATCTCGGGTTGGTCTACGATTGCATCCTCTCCCCTGACCCAGAGAACGAGGGCATGACCAAAGTTGAAGTCAAAATGACCCTAACCGCCCCAGGCTGCGGCATGGGCCCTGCCATTGCGGCCGACGCTCAAGGCAAAGTCATGAGCCTCGACGGCATTTCCGATGCTCAGGTCGACCTCGTCTGGGATCCCGCTTGGAACCAGGACATGATCTCCGAAGAGGGCCGCATGAAGCTCGGCATGATGTGAGCCACCGCGCTTCTCCCTTCTTGAAATTCTAGCCTCACCAGAACCGTGCCTGAGATCCACGTCGACCTCGCTGCCACTCCTTATTCGGTCACTGTCGAACGCGGTATCCTAGATTCCGTTGGCCAGCGCATCAAAGCCCTCGGCCTTTCGGGCAAAGTCGCTGTCATCAGCGATGAGACCGTCGCCGGTTTCTACGCCGACCCTGCCCTCAGCTCTCTGGAGTCAGCCGGCTATCAAGCAAGCCTATTCACCGTCCCCGCAGGCGAGGCCAGCAAGTCACTTAGCCAAGTCGGTGAGCTCTGCAGCCAAATGATCCAGGCCGGTCTCGACCGCTCCAGTTTCGTCGTCGCTCTCGGCGGTGGCGTCGTCGGCGACCTCGCAGGCTTCGTGGCCTCCGCTTACTACCGAGGCATTCCCTTCGTCCAAATTCCCACCACCATCGTCGCTCAAGTCGATAGCGCAGTCGGCGGCAAGACCGGAGTCAATGCCCCCGAAGGAAAGAACCTCATCGGTGCCTTCCATCAGCCCAAGGCCGTCTTCACTGACCCCGAAACGCTCGGCACCCTCGAAGACCGCGAATTTAGAGAAGGCTTCGCCGAAGTGATCAAGCACGCAGCCATTCGCGATGCCGCCATGCTGCCTCGGATCCACGCCGCAGCAGCCCAAGACCGCGCCACCCTTGGTGAGCTCATCGCTGACAATGTCGCCATCAAGGCCCGCATTGTTGAGGAGGACGAGCGCGAGACCTCCGGCACCCGCGCCCTGCTTAACTTTGGCCACACCATCGGCCACGGCATCGAGGCCAGCCTTCCCTACGGCGAACTACTCCATGGCGAAGCCATTTCACTCGGCATCCGCGCCGCCCTGTGGCTCTCCGTCACCAAGTGCGGCCTCCCCCAAAGTCAGGCCGACCAGGTCTTGCAAGCTCTGGAAGCCTTCAAACTTCCGCTGGTTCTGCCCGAAAAAGTCGACCCCGCCACCGTCTTGGCAAAAACTGCCACCGATAAAAAATTTATGGGAGGAACGATCAAATTCGTGCTCCTCCGTTCGCTGGGTGATGCCTTTGTCAGCTCTGAAATCACTCGACAGGACCTGAGCGAAGCAATCGATCAATTGCAGAAATAATCGCCGAAAGGTTGATTTTTCGAGATTTTTGAAAGATTTTTTTGGGCCTTCTTTCCCCAGAACTTCGGTCATCGGAGCCAATTCTCGGGCATTTACCCAACAAAGGTAGATATTTCGGACTTGATAAATTTTTACGTTTAATGACTATGAACGAGCCTCAAAGACCGACCTTTTCAAAAAAACTTACCTTCCGCTATGAAAAGCAAACCATCCACTCGTTCCTCCTCCTCTGCCGAGGTCGAATATGATCGCCTCGCCGACTTCGTGCTTTTCACTCAGCGCTCCTGCATCCTCAACCTCTCCGGCAAGCTAGCCGAGGGCAAGGTCTCCTTCCCTCAGTTTTTTCTCCTGACCTACCTTTCCAGCGAAGACTTTCTGACCATGTCAGACATCGCCAAGAAGATGGGCCACTCCACCGCAGCCGCAACTGGCCTCGTTGATCGCTTGGAGAAGCACGGGCTCGTCGACCGCGTCCACGCCGCTGAAGACCGCCGCCGCATTCTCGTTCAGATCACACGCAAGGGCACCCAACTTGTCGCCAAGATGCGCAAGCAGATCGCCAAAGACCTTTCCGGCCTCATGGCCAACCTCGATGAAGACGAGCTCGACGCCGTCAACCACACCCGCCGCGCGATCCGCAGCAAAACCCGCAAGTAATACCCCGACCAACGCGTAACGCAGTGGAAGCCCCCTTTCTTGCACCACTTCACGCCCTGCCTTGGCTCAAGGCGGATTTCGTCGGACGCATCGCCTCGGTTCCGGGCACCACTGATCGAGAGGCCACCCTCGCTGAGCTGGAACCTCACCACCGCCGGAGAGTCGACGAGCTCGGATTCGATTGGCAGAATTTCCGGCGCGCCGAGCAGGTCCATGACCGCCGCGTCGCATTGGCAGGCCGCGATGGCAGCCCCGCCCCCCATCCCAAGGCGGATGCCTTAGTCACCGCAATTCCCGGTCTTTTACTCGGCATCTACGTCGCCGATTGCGCCGCCGTCTACCTCGCCGACCTCAAGAACCACGCCATCGGCCTCGCCCATTCCGGCAAGCGCGGCACCGAGCTTCGAATGGTTCCCGAAACCATCGAGGCCATGCGCGATGCCTACGGCACCCAGCCTGAGGACCTCCTAGTCGTCAATGCCCCGTGCATTCGTCCGCCACACTACGATGTCGACTTCGCCCGGAGCATTCGCCAGCAAGCGCTCGGGCTGGGCGTCCCAGAACACCAATATCACGACACCGGCATCTGCACCGCTAGCGAGCTCGACTGCTACTACAGTTATCGCACTGAAAAAGGCGCCACCGGCCGAATGCTTGCGCTCTTGGGGATCTGCGGGACTTGAAAACTTTGTCACACCTCAAGCCACGGCTTGCTCTAGCCTGATACCTTTGGCATAGTATCACAGAGCAGGGTAAGCACCTTGCTACATAAAAATCCCACCGAGACTCCAATTCGGCACACTTCCTGCTGAAACCAGAATTACATCCTAGCCCGTCATCCAATGAAAAAAATCGAAACCATCATCAAGCCCTTCAAACTCGAAGAAGTCAAAGAAGCCCTCGCCGAGATCGGCGTCCAAGGCATGACGGTCACCGAGGTCAAGGGTTTCGGACGTCAGAAAGGTCACACTGAAATTTACCGCGGCAGCGAATACACCGTCGACTTTCTCCCCAAAGTTAAGCTCGAGATCGTCGTCGCTGACGACCGTGCAGCTGAAGTCGCCGAAGCCATCGTCAAATCCGCTAACACCGGAAAAATCGGTGACGGTAAAGTCTTCATCTCCCCCGTTGAGGAAGCCATCCGCATCCGCACCGGCGAGACCGGGCCGGACGCCGTCGCCGTCAACTGATCTCACTATTTTGTGTGTGGTTAGAAAGCCGCAGTCTCCTCGATGAGACTGCGGCTTTTTTCGTGGCTAATCTTGAAGGGGCCACGAGCTCTGCTACAAGCAGCCCATGAACAAGCCCTTCGAAGAGCTCGACTACCAGAAGACCGATCGCGGGGACCTGATCCTACGTCGGCGCAAATTCCCCATGCTCGACGACAAGATCGTCTACGAGGTCATCCTCGGGCAGGAATTTCTCATGAGCAGCCTGTTCCATGCGGCAGAGGATGCCCTCTCTCATCTCGGGATAAAAGAACTGCTGCCCACCGAGCAGCCTCTCGACATCATCGTTGGAGGGCTAGGCCTCGGCTACACCGCAGCGGCAGCCCTTGAGCACCCCGAAGTGGGCAAGTTGACCGTCGTCGACATCTTCCCCGAGCTAATCGGCTGGCACGAACAAGGACTCGTCCCCCTCGGTGAGCAACTCACCGCCGATCCTCGCTGCCAGTTCCTACAAGCCGACTTCTTCGCCTGCGCCGAGGGCAGCGGATTCCACCCGGATGCCCCAGATAGCAAAGTCGATGCCGTGCTCCTCGACATCGATCACACCCACGATTTCTGGCTCCACCCCGACCACGCCGGCTTTTACTCCGAAAAAGGCCTCGCCCAACTGTCCAGCCACCTGCGCCCGCGCGGCGTCTTTGCCATGTGGGCCGACGGCAAGCCGAAGGACGAATTTATTCAGCTCCTAGCCAAAGTCTTCCCCGAGGCGCGCGGCGAGCTCATCACCTTCGACAACCCCCTACAGGGCGGCCAATCCTACGGCACCGTCTACCTCGCCAGACGAGCCTGAAGGGGTAATAGAGAAGGCACTAGAGCCACTTGGAAGTCAGTGAGTCACTCGTGTGCGGCCTCCGCCCGTCAAGACCTTAACTCGATCGCCGACCGAAAATGGCTCGCGCGGGTTGACCTCCTGGACCACCGAAACCGTCTTCCCACGATCCAAGTCCACTTCGATCCTTACCCCTTGACGATTCCCCACCGCCTTCTCGGCCCGTGACCCAACGGCAGAGCCCACTAAAGCACCACCGATCGACGCAGCGGTGCGCCCCGCTCCGTGGCCCACTTCGTTGCCGAGGAACCCGCCCGCAACCCCACCAAGGAGGCCGCCAGCGCTACTCTCACCTTCAATCGCCACATAACGAATATCAGTAACCGTCCCCGCGCTCGAAGTCTGCGTCGCGCCGACCTCACCACGAGAATAAGTATCCCCCGTCAGCCCAGGCTGAGCACACGAGACAAACAACAAAGGCGCAGCCAAAAGCACAGCAATAGAAGCAGAATATTTCATGCCCAAAGCATAGCCATTCCCCCTCCCAAGCAAAGCCAAAACACACAAGGA
>CAXIBU010000210.1:0-5453 GCA_964021555.1 uncultured Verrucomicrobiales bacterium
GGGGCCGTTGCTGGTGGTTTTGCCAGCCGGATCAAGCTCTCGCTGAAGATTGGCATGTGCAACTTCGGCACGAACATTGAGGACAAATTCAGTATTGTTCAGAAGCTTGGTTACGACGGCATTGAGCTCAACTCTCCCGGTGGATTGAATAAGGTCGAGTGCCTTGAGGCCGGGCAGAAATTAAAATTTCCCATCCATGGGGTGGTTAATTCGCTCCATTGGCGCGTGCCTTTTTCCGACGAGAAGGCGGATGTCCGCCGTCGTGCTCTAGACGGCTTGATTACCGGAATTAAGGAAGCTCATTATGTCGGCGGTTCTGCGGTCCTCGTGGTGCCGGCAGTGATCAAGCCTGGAATGGATATTGCCGCAGCGAGAGCCCGCTCGATCGAAACGATTAGCCAAGCGCTACCACTGGCTGCCGAGCTCGGTATCCACATTTTGATGGAGAATGTCTGGAACAATTTCCTCTACGATCCCAAGGGTGGAAATTCCCAGTCGGCCGACGATTTAGCCGCCTACATTGATGAATACAATAGCCCGTGGATTGGGTCGTATTTCGATATTGGTAACCATCAGCGATTCGGTAAACCCGCCGACTGGATACGGACCCTGGGCAAGCGCATCGTGAAGCTCGACGTGAAGGATTGGGCGGTCAAAGGTGGTTTCACTAATATTGGTGAAGGGGATGTCGATTGGGCAGATGTCCGCAAGGCCCTGCAAGAGATTAACTACACTGGCTGGGCCACCGCCGAAGTGAAGGGTGGGGACGAAAAACGCGCTGCCGAAGTGCTCGCCAACATGCGCAAGCATTTCCTTGGTGTTTGAGGATTCATTAGGTCGTCTTGCTGTAGTGCATGTCTGAGAAACATTTCTATTTGGTCTCGTCATTGACGAATCGGAATAAGGAGGCATAGTCACGCCTCTAAACTTTCAAGAATATGGAAAACGTCATTATCATCGGAACTGGGTGCGCAGGTTGGACTGCGGCCATTTATGCCTCACGCGCCAACATGGAGCCAATCGTTCTTGCAGGGACGCAGATTGGGGGTCAGCTGACTACCACGACTGAGGTTGAGAATTTCCCAGGCTTCCCGGAAGGGATCATGGGGCCGCAGTTGATGATGAACATGCAGCAGCAGGCTGAGCGCTTCGGGGCTCGGGTCAAATATGAGACGGTGACCACGATCGAAAAAGAAGGCGAGGTCTTCAAAGTGATGACCAGCTCAGCGACCTACGAATCCAAGGCGGTGATCATCGCCACGGGTGCCTCGGCCAAATGGCTCGGGCTTCCGGGTGAGAAGGAGCTCGTTGGCCATGGCCTGACCTCGTGCGCGACGTGTGATGGTGCCTTTTACCGCGATGTTCCGGTATGCGTCGTCGGTGGTGGCGATAGCGCATGCGAAGAAGCGGATTTCCTCACCAAGTTTGCAAGCAAGGTCTACTTGATCCACCGTCGTGATGAGCTGCGGGCCTCTAAGATCATGGCTGAGCGAGCCCTGTCGAACGAAAAGATCGAGCCCATCTGGAATGCCAGCCCGATTGAGTATCTCGTCGATAGCGAGGGCGAAATGCGCGGGATTAAGCTCAAGGATACCCAGACGGGCGAAGAGAGCGAACTCGACGTTAAGTGCGTGTTCGTGGCAATCGGTCATATTCCAAACTCTGGCTTCGTCAACGGACTAGCAGATCTCGATGAAGAGGGTTACATCACTCAGATTCCTGGCACGACCAAGACCAAGACACCTGGCCTCTTCTCAGCGGGAGACATTAGCGACAAGAAGTATCGCCAAGCGATCACAGCTGCTGGTCAGGGATGTGCCTCCGCCCTTGAGGCTGAGCACTACCTCGCTGCTCTGAAGAGCGCTGCTCCAGCCTAATTTTGTCAATTTTACCAAGGCCCGCCTTTTCCTAGTGAGGGAAAGAGCGGGCCTTTTTTGTGAATGACATGTGGTGAGTTGCGGTGTTAGCTCGATCAATGTGGTTAGGGATCGATCTCGGTAGCTCGTCGGTAAAAGTCAGTTTGCTGGATGAATCTGGCGGGCAAGTGCTGGCACGGACGACGGTTCCGGAGCTAGGCGAGATGGGGATGACCCGGCCCAAGCCTGGCTGGGCGGAGCAGTCGCCGGAACTATGGTGGGACCTGACGTGCCAAGGCATCAGGCAGGTGATGGAGGGGCGTGATGCTTCGAATTTGCGAGGGATCGGGATTGCTTATCAAATGCATGGTTTGGTCTGCATGGGTGCAAATGATGAGGTGCTACGACCTGCAATTTTGTGGTGCGATAGCCGGGCTGTGGAGATAGGGGAACGTTACTTCGGTGAGATTGGTCGCGACAAGTGCTTGGCTCACTTGCACCAGTCGCCAGGGAATTTCACGGTTTCGAAATTGGCTTGGGTGCGTGAGAACGAGCCTGATGTTTATGCCAAGATAGACAAGGTTGGGCTGCCCGGAGATTATCTGGCTTATCGCTTGAGCGGTGAATGGCAGACTACGGATGGCGGACTTTCCGAAGCGGCAGCTTGGGATTTTTCAAAGGGGGAAATGGCTAATTTCTTGATGGGAGGAATGGGGCTGAAAGCAAGTTTATGGCCGAACCGCGTTCCGATTCTAGGGCTGCAATGTGAGGTGAGCCGAGCAGCTGCGGCTGAGCTTGGAATCCCAGCAGGAGTGCCGATTAGCTACCGAGCGGGAGATCAGCCGAATAATGCTTTTGCCCTTGGTGCGAATGCACCTGGTGATGTGGCGGCATCCGGCGGGACATCAGGAGTGCTCTACGGCGTGAGTGAGGCACCATTGGCTGACGCTCAGCAACGGGTTAACCCCTTCTTGCATGTGACTCATCGCCAGGACCAGCCAAGGATTGGCGTTCTGATGTGTTTGAATGGTGCTGGGAGTCAGATGGCCTGGTTACGCCGGATCACAGGGGTTGATTATGATCAGCTCAATGAGCAGGCATCTTCTGTCTCACCTGGGGCTGATGGTCTCACTTGCCTACCCTTTGGCATGGGGGCTGAGCGAATTCTTGGTAACCGAACCGTGGGCATGCAATGGCGGGGTGGCGACTTTGGTAAGCACGGGGTGGGGGAATTGTCTCGCGCCTGCTTCGAGGGTATCGCGCTGGCCTTCCGATACGGAGCAGAGGCGATGGCGGCTGCTGGGGTGGAAATTCGTAGCGTTCGTGCGGCTTCGTCGGGCTTGTTTCTGAGTCCTGTTTTTGCCCAAGCACTGGCAGATCTTCTTCAAGCGCCGATCGATTGCATCGCTGCCAACGGGGCTGACGGGGCGGCTCGCGCGGCGGCTCTTGGAGCGGGCCACTATGGCAGCGTAACCGAGGCCTCTGCCGTCCTTAAAGTTAAGCGAAGCTACGTGCCCCAATCTAACACTGAATATGCGGAAGTGTATGATCGGTGGCGCGACCTTTTACTGTCCAATTTGAAATAATCTAACTGTTGAACACTTACTTAGAACGATGAGCGATACTTACTTTCCTAACGTCAGCCCGATTGCCTTTGAGGGCGCCGATACCGATAATCCCTTGGCTTTTGCCTTTTACGAGGCTGATCGCGTCGTTGCCGGTCGAAGCATGGCTGAGCATTTCAAATTCGCGGTGAGCTACTGGCATAGTTTCGGCCAGGGTGGGGCGGATCCATTTGGTGGTCCGACACAACTGAGGTCATGGCATGAGGGGGGAGATGCTCAATCGAGGGCGCGCCGAAAAATGGATGCTGCGTTCGAATTCTTCACAAAACTAGGAGTGCCCTATTATTGTTTTCACGACTATGATCTAGTCGAAGAAGGGGCGACTCTAGCAGAATCCAACGCGCGCTTGGCTGAGGCCACGGCATGGGCCAAGGAGCATCAAGAGGACAGTGGAGTCAAGCTGCTCTGGGGAACGGCGAATTTGTTTAGCAACCCACGCTACATGAATGGAGCAGCGACCAATCCAGACTTTTCTGTCGTTGCTCGTGCGGGAGCTCAGGTCAAGTCGGCGATTGATGCTACGATTGAGCTTGGGGGCGAAAATTACGTCTTTTGGGGTGGTCGGGAAGGTTACATCAGCTTGCTGAACACGGACATGAAGCGTGAGCAAGAGCACATGGCGAGGTTCCTCGGAATGGCCCGCGATTACGCTCGCGCTCAAGGTTTCAAAGGATGCTTCTTTATTGAGCCAAAACCGATGGAGCCGACCAAGCATCAGTATGACTATGATTCAGCGACGGTGGTCGGATTTCTTGAGCGCTACGGTTTGGCGAATGACTTTAAGCTGAACCTTGAAGTTAATCATGCCACTTTGGCGGGACATAGTTTTGAGCACGAACTTCAGGTCGCTGCGGATGCGGGGATGTTAGGAAGTATCGATGCCAACCGAGGCGACGAGCAGAATGGCTGGGACACTGATCAGTTCCCGATAAATAGCTTCGAATTGACACAGGCAATGATGGTTATCCTGAAGGCCGGTGGACTTGCGGGTGGAGGGGTGAATTTCGATGCCAAGCTGCGCCGAAATTCGACCAGCATGGATGACCTATTCATCGCCCATATCGCGGGGATGGATGCCTTTGCCAAGGCTCTCGTTGCGGCGGACCGAGTGCTCAGCTCGCCCGACTATCAGCAGATCTTGCAGCAGCGGTATAGCAGTTTTGATCAAAATGAAGGCAAGGCCTTCGAGGATGGGCAGCTTCAGTTGGAGTGCTTGGATGAGCTAGCTCAAGAGAGCCCCGACCTTGGACGACAGAGCGGCAAACAAGAGAGGCTGGAGCAGATCGTCTGGCGCGAACTGATGAGGCCGTGAATCGTTCTCTTGGTAGCGAGATCAGAGTTCCTGGACGGTTTTAAGGATGGCTTCAGCCGTAGGGCGCTTGGTCTTTGGGCCGCTTAAGACTGCTTTTACTTTTCCGGACTTATCGATGATGTAGGTTGCGTAGCCTTCGTGCTGGTAGTCCTTGGTGACTTTTGTCGGTGTATCGAGCAGTAGGGTTGGGAAGCGACTGGACTTTTCTGCCTTTTTTGCGCCCTCGAGGCCTTTGTTTTCCTCCCTGAGGACTGCAATGATTTCGTAGCCTGCCTTTTTGAACTGAGCCTTCTTTTTGGCAATACTCTTCAGCTGAGCCATGCAGTAAGGGCACCAGTGGGCGCGGCTGAAGACTAGGACAACACCCGATTTTCCTCGGTAGTCAGAGAGCTTTACCATTTTTCCGTCCTGATCCATCGCTTCGAAATCCGGGGCGGTCTTGTCTATTAGCGGTGAGTCCACCGTGGATTGGGCGAGGCACGGGATGCTGAGAAATGAGAGGAGTGTTACGAGTAGTCGGAATGATTGTTTCATAGGTCGGTGGGAGTGATGGAACGGAGAGCTATTCCGCATTTTTGATAAATGATGATTCCCAGAGGTGCTCTAAAGGCGGACTTGCCAGCTCAATTGCGATGGGTGAGACTGCGCCGATGGAAAACG
>CAXIBU010000211.1:0-5438 GCA_964021555.1 uncultured Verrucomicrobiales bacterium
AGGCGTAGGGCGGTGCCATGGCTGTGGATGATGTTCGCTTCGGCTTCGAGCAGGACCTCGCTGGTCTCAGCGATGGGGGAGGTCTCAGATTCCTCAGAAACGACCTCGCCATTGACTTGTCCATAGACCGAGCTCGAGCTGGTGTAGATTAAATGGCTATGGGGAAAGTGCTTGGCGAGATGAGCGGTGCCATCGCGGTAGACCGCGCGATACCCCTCGATCCCCTTGCCGCGGCCACTGCTGGCGCAATGGATCACCACATCAACTTGGCCAAATTCGGATGCCAGTGCGGCGACTGATGATTCATCCCCCAAGTCACACGCTACCTCGTTGTCGCCACCAGAATACGACGCCGCATGCACGGTCCATCGGTTCTTGGCGAAGAGGTCAACTAAAGCCGAACCTAGGAAGCCCGTCCCAATCACCAGAACAGTCGAAGCATTTTCAAGCATGCCATGAGACTGGATCGGATGACCGATCTGTCAACTGGGGAAGATGAGTGAATCAGGTGGAAATTCTAATCAGAGGAACTGGCGGATTTTTTCGTGGAATCGGTTGTAGAGAAAACCGAGTAACAGCAGGACTAGGCCGAGAACCATGAAGCTGAGAATTCTGCCTAGGGTGTTGAGTTTCATGACGTCTACGGCAACCAGGTGGAAAAGGGCAACGACGAGAAGGGCGAGCCCGCTGAAGCGGTAGGGGCGGTGCTTGAGGCTGAGACCGAGGCAAAAGAGTAAGACTGCAAGAAGTGCCCAGATGACGGTCAGACCAGAGCCTTCGAAAGCGACGGTCGTGTGCATCGATGCTCTCGCGACTAATACCACTAAGCCTAAGAAGAGAGCCAAGCCTCGGGTGAAACGCCAGCTCGTGGAATCTCGGTCTGGTGTTTTGAGTATCAGGGCGTGGGCGAGCAATAGCGAGAGGACGGGAAGGTAGGGCAGAAATTGGTCGGCTGTGGATAGGTCGAAAATCTCTGCTAGGCCTCTGCCAAAGGGGAAGATAATGGCTGCCGCGGCTGCCCAGGCGAGGTCTCGTTTCAGTGCCCACCAGATCATTGGGGCTGCGACTAGGATTAAGGCCAGGCCAGGAGAGGCCAGCCCTCGATGAAGGCAGATGGTAGAAGAGAGCATCAAGAGGCAAGCTAAGCCAGAGAGGGTGACGGATTTCACCCGATACTTGGCCGAGCGGTCGATCCACGCGAGGTGAATGACGAGTAGTAGAGGGGTGGTAAGGCAGATCCTAAGGGAGACCGATGGGTGATCGAGAAGAGCCGCAAGGCCGACGATGTGAAAAAGGAGAGCGGGAAATCCGATGCTGTCTCTCTTGCTGAGTTGGCGAAACACCTCACCAGATAGGGCGAGGAGGCCTGCTGTCCATATCCAGTGAGGATCAAAGTCGCGGTAAAGGCCGAAGCCGCCAGCTATGAGCAACCAGGCGATGGAGCTGAAGATCCAATCGAGATTCGAGAGAGGTGCATCGGGATTGGCTAGGTAATCGGACCTGAGCAGAGCTGTTAGCGACTCGGAGAAGAACCAATGGAACAGCGCCACTGCCGCGAGAGCTGAATAAGCCAGGGGACCTAGCTCGGCTGAATGTGTGTTCGCCATCATGAGCCCGAAGGCACTGAAAAAAGCTGAAGTGACCAGAATGTCTTTCAAGAACTGGCCATACTTGGTGCCTAAGCCAAGTAAGATCACAGCCCCCAGCACGGCGGCACCTGTAACGTAGGCGAGTTGAATTTCGAGAGCACCGAGAACCGTTACGACGAAAACGATCCAAAAAGCCAGCGCGGGCATGAGTGCAATGGCCAAACTGTCGGTGCGTTTCATCTCACCTTGGACGGCGAGGTAATCGGCCTCCCGTCTGGCAAGGATGGCAAAAGCGGCGACCATCAGGCTGAACAACCCATAGAGCAGGACATTGATCTCTGGGTTATCGATCTTGGCAAACGCCACCGAGACGAGAGAGAGGACGAAGACAAGAGTTGAGGTGATCCGACTGTATCTGCCGCCCAAGTGCCGGGCCGAGGCGAGAAGGAAGCAGGCCTCAAGTGCAAGCATGGTGAAGCGGGCGTATCCCGTTGCCTCGATGATCAAGCCCAAGGTGGCAACCATCAGCCCTTGGAGGGCGAGGATGGTGACTAGTTTCGGATTCCCGAAAGAGCGCCATCGCCCTGCGGCGGCAAGCGCCAACCAAAATCCGCCGATCCCTAGTGAAATCCAGCCGATATGCTCGTGTGGTGTGGCTGATGGGATCTGGAAGACGGTCAGCGACCAAGCGGCGGCGTTATTGATCCCTATGATAGTTTTCTGAATGTTCTCTGGTAGTTTGCGTGCTCGCGGTAGTGAGGTCGCCAGGGTGAAGAGTATCCAGTAGCAAGTGAGGAAGGTGAGCCGCACGGTCTCTGTCGTTGCTTGGCCGACATAGCCCAGCCAAAAAGCGTGCGAGAGATACGCGGCTACGACCGTGAGAAGTCCGATCCACACCCACTGGAAGCGGACCAGTAGATACATTGCTGCGGAGGACAAGAGCAGTGCGGAGAACAGTGAAATTGATCCCGAGGGATTCACAATCGTGCCATAGAAGGCGAAGCCGATTGCCATCACCGCCACTACGCGGCTGCGCCGAAATGCTGAGTATACAAGCATCAGCGCTGCCCAAGTGGTTAGCAGGCTGCCAGCGAGAATGGGGCTCGTGATGATCTTGAGCGATGGCGTGAAGTGGGCGGCGTAGAGCGTGTAATAGGCTGCGGCGAGTCCACCTCCCGAGATGACCTGACCGTATTGCCGATAGCGCTCTTTCTTTCGCTCCAAGAGCAGTCCTCCAGCAGTGAGGCCAAGGGCGAGGCAGAGGAAAAAACTGACTTTTACCCCCGCCGCCGCAGAGAAGAGCCAGTTCTGGTAAGCGTAGGTGGAGAGGAAAATGAGCCCGGTTAGAAACAAGAGCATACCAATCCGCACGAACCAAACTCGACCTAGGTCGATCTCCCAATTCTCTTTTTGTTTAGGCTCACCAGCCTTGGTCGCTAGTGGGCTAGGCTCGCTTTCGTCCAAACAGGGTGCCTCGTGCTTGGTGGGCGTAGGGGGATTGAGCTCGGATTGTTTGGAGGTTTCTTTGGCAATCGATGGCTTCGGTAGAGGGATGTGTGGTTCGGGAATGCGCGGTCTTTCCGCTGGGACTGGAGGCGGCGGAGGGCCCTCTGATGCTGGCGCTCGGAACTCTGGTGGCTCCGCTGGCCCTTGTGAAGAGGAGATGGAGGTGTCCGCGGTAGGAGAGCCTTGCTCGAGTTTTTCGAGCCGAGCTTCGAGCCATTTCAACTGCTCCCACACTTGCTGCATATTCAAGCGTAGTAGCCTAATTTGTTGGTTCTTGTCCTCTTCCATGCGGTTTGTTTCCAAGCAGTAGAAGATCTACCTAGGATGGTAAAGCTAAGTATGATTGTCAGCCAGAGGATTGCCATCTACGCTTTTTCCAATGAACTCAAAGCGGAGCCTCCTATTTTCCCTCTTCTTCTTACCCTCAATGGCGTGGGCAGAACTCAAACCAGAGATCATTCAGATCCCGAGCGGCACGAAATGGACCCTGACTGAAACCTCAAAAATGGAGGTTCAGTCCCTGAAAATGCAGCGTCAAAATCAAGCGCTAGATACCTCAGCCACGCGAAATTCAAAACTCGTCTACGGCGCTCGCGTGCTTGCTGACAATAGCATTGAGCTCAAAGTCAAAGAGCATGAGATCCTTGTCGATGAAGAGCCGCAAGGCTGGACCTTTGCTGATGAGGTAGGCTACTTTTCTTGGACTAAGGACGGATACGATGCCGATGAGGCTAAGTTGACGGTAGACGGCGAAATTGATGAAGCTTGGTTTGAGTGGCTGTCTTTTCGGCCTGTAGCTTGGTCCTATCAGGACGTCCTCGATGGGAAAGTCCGTAAGCTCGGCGATGAATGGAAAGTGGCTCTTGATGGCGTGGGTTTTTTTGGGTTCCCACAGGGGCCTTTTACGGGAGAGCTCAACCTAGTTTACCTCGAAGATACTAAATTCGAGGGACGCGAGGTCGCCAGCTTAAGCATGAAAGGTGATCTGACGGGGAAGCTTGAAGGGCGGCCTGGACTCACCAAGATCAAATTTGAGTCGACGTTTCTCTGTGATCCAGTGTCCGGCTTGACGGTCTCATCGAAGACTGCTGGGACTTTTTCGGCGGAGATCAAGGAGGCCGTCGATGGGCACGGGGTGGGCGAGGTGAAGCAAGGCTTCGACATCGAAGAGACTGTGCATTTTCTCACCGAAGAAGAAGTCGCTGCCGAGGATAAGGAGATCGAGGCCGCCCTGGAGGGCGATCTTGATGAAGCGCTTGAGTCGGACGATGACGACGAATAAAGACCGCGCTGGTAATCAGCGAGCGATGCCGAATTTCGGGAAGACGGTCAGTAAAGGCAAGTGATCAGATGCCTGGATGCCTTTGATTACCTGAGTCTTTGGCTTTTCAGGGAACCCTCGGTGGACACAGAAATCGATCTCGACCCTTGGCTCGGCTGAACTGAAGGTCGGACCCGAGCTTGAGGGAATAGTGAAGGCCTCTACGAAGGCATCGAGTGTCTTGCTGCCGCGCTTGTCGTTGAAGTCTCCGGTAACGATCACAGGGTGCTTGCGTTGAGCGAGCACCTTGATCAGATGCTGAGCTTGCGCGAATCGTGCCGTGTCATCGCGAACGTAATCGAAGTGCACACAAACAAAGGAAATCCGTTGTTTGCTTCCATCGGTTTGGGGAACCTCGACCTCGATTTCCAGGGCGACGCGTGGCTCGGCACCGCCGGGCATCTTGTGCACTCGCGATTCGAGAATCGGGTATCTGGACAGGATGGCGAGCCCGTATTTGCCGCCTTGATAATCCATAAACGAGCCGAAACGATGGTTGAATTTACCGAGCTTCTTGGCGAGGAAATCAGCTTGATCGACTTTGTTCGAGCGAGTGCAAACTTGGTCGACCTCTTGTAGCGCGACCAGGTCAGCATCCTGCTTGATGAGAACGTTCGCTGTGCGGTCTAGGTCGAGCTTGTTGTCCATTCCCGCGCCATGGCGAATGTTGTAGGAGAGCACTCGAAGTTCGGCGAGCAGACTCAAGCTGCTTAGCAGAAAAAGGATGGATACTAGCTTCATGAAACAAATCTGATGGTTAAGGGGTAGCGGTAGTATTTTCCGTCACTGGCCGCTACTGCAGCGATGACCAAGAAAATGAGGTCGATGATCGGAATGAGGTAAATTAGAAAAATCGTGAAAAAACCGATGAAGACGAACATCAGCAGCAAGGACAGCAACACAATCGCCATTGAGGCGATGATCAGAGTGATCTGAAAGTTCAAGGACTCAGCTGCATGGGCTCGAACGAATGGATCCCGATCGCGCTCGATCAAATAAATAACCAGCGGACCGATGAATCC
>CAXIBU010000212.1:0-5434 GCA_964021555.1 uncultured Verrucomicrobiales bacterium
AACGAGCACGTCATCCACGGCAAAGAGGTCATCGTCCAGCGCAAGTCCGATGGAAAGACGTTCACCATTCCTTTAAAAAGCCTCTCCGCCGAGACCGTTAAGCTGATTGAAGGAGTCGAAGACGAGGTGACGCTGCCAAAGCCGAACCCAGATGTTGTTTGGGAAACGATTGAGAAGCCAAGAGCCAAGGACCCAGAACCTCCCTCTGCTCCACCTGCATACTTTCCTACCCTCGACAACGAAAAGAGCTCCCAGAAACAGCCTTTCCCACTGGGACCCATCGGTGGCGCCGCGATGGCGAAAATGGGCCAAGATCACGCGGAGATCACTTCACTTGATCCAAATGGAGCTGGAACCAAAGCTGGTCTGAAAGTTGGTGACAAAATCCTGGCAGCCAACGGCAAAGGCTTCGCCGCACCGGACGCAAACCCTGCGACTGGTGGCGATGGCCTTATCAGTGAGATTGGTTTCGCCATTCTCGAGAGCCAAGCTGAGAAAACCGCTCTTTCACTGAAAATCGAGAGAGCAGGGGTAAAGGTCGATGTCTCGGTTGAGCTTGCTCCAATGCCCGACTTCTCGAAAAACTTCCCCGTGGATTGTGAGCGCTCGGCCTACCTTAAAAAGTCCGCTCTGGATTGGCTGGTGAAGACTTATGGGCAAAACCGGAATTTTGGATCCGGCAATCAATACGCAATCGCCATGGGAGGCTTGGCGGTTCTATCCGAGGGCAATCCCGAGAACAGATATTTATTGCAGAGCATCGCCAGGAATTTCTCAGCCACTTTGAAGAGCGAGGTGCCCAACAGCAACTGGATTGCCTGTGCCATGGGAATCTACTTGGCCGAGTATTATTTAGCGACAGGCGAAAAGGCCGCTCTCCCCGCACTCGAAAGATGTTGTGAAGAGATGGCCGACCGAATCACCCCGAAGTCGGGTCGACTAGGACACAACGGCAATGAACTTCCCTACGACGGTAAAGGCCTCGTGATTACCACCGCTCACGCCCACCTTATGTGGGCATTGGCCGAGCAAGCCGGCATTGCGCTGAACAAAGACGTTTGGAAACTGTCGTATCGTTCTGTCGAAGCATCGCTCTCAGACAATGGCAGCGTCGGTTACAATTTCTCGGCTACCGGGTCGACTCAATCGATGGCTCGCACCGGAGCCATGGCCGCCGCGCTGGAAATTTCAGGCAATAATGGAGGTGACTGTCGCAACATGAAGTCATGGCTCTCGGATAATTTCAAGCGGGCCACCAATGGACATTCCACCGGCTCATTGGGAATGATCTTTGGCTTTATCGGCACCAAGCAGGCTGGCGAGCGAGCACACCGCAAGAACCTCGATTACCATCAATGGCTATTGGCCCTCTGCAGCCCCGCCGAATCACATTACGGCGCCTATTATTTTGGAATTCGTGGGAACTTTACCGGAGATAGCTACCTGAACTACCAAACCGTTGCCAATTACCAATTACCGCTTCTGATTAATTCAGGGCGCAGCGATACCTTGTGGGTCTTCGGCAACCGAAAACAGAAGTGGTTACGCGACTGATGCAGAGAAATTAAACGTTGAAGCGGAACTCAACGACGTCCCCATCCTTGACAACGTATTCCTTGCCTTCGATTCGAAGCTTCCCAGCCTCGCGCGCTGCGGCTTTATTGCCGAGAGAGACAAGATCGTCGTAGTGAACGACCTCAGCGGCGATGAAGCCGCGCTCGAAGTCGGTGTGGATGACGCCAGCCGCCGCAGGTGCCTTATCGCCCGCGACAATCGTCCAGGCACGAGTTTCCTTCTCCCCTGTGGTGATGTAGGTCCGTAAACCGAGCAGGTGGTAGACCCCCTTAATCAGAGCGGAGACTCCGGAATCCGTGACCCCCATGTCCGCGAGAAATTCGCCCGCCTCTTCAGGTGTCAGGTCGATCATTTCTTCTTCGATCCGAGCTGAGATGACGACGACCTCAGCCCCCAAGCTCTCATCGGCATAGGTCTTGACCCGGCTGACCAGCGCATGCCCTTCAGGGTTCGCCTGGGCCTCACCCAGTTCTTCTTCGGAAACGTTGCAGGCAAAGATCGAGCGCTTATTGGAAAGGAGGAAAAATTCCTTCATCACCACCTTATCGTCGTCGGTCAGATCAGCAGTGATCGCCGGTTTGCCGGCATCGAGGTGCGGCATGAGCTTATCGATTACCTCAACTTCGCGCTTGGCCTCCTTATCACCACCTTTTGCCTTCTTCTCGCGGGATTGGCGGCGCTTTTCCAAAGCCGAAATATCAGCCAAGATCAGCTCACTGTTGATGATCTCAATGTCGCGCAGGGGATCGACGGAACCAAGCTCGTGAATGATGTCGTCGTTCTCGAAACACCGCACGACTTGCACGATGGCATCCACCTCGCGGATCGTCGCGAGGAATTTGTTGCCCAAGCCAGCCCCCTCGGAGGCCCCTTCCACCAAGCCCGCAATGTCAACGAATTCGATCCCAGTCGGGATGACTTTGGTCGAATTTGACATCTCCGAGAGCTTGTCGAGCCGCTCATCGGGGACGATCACCACGCCGACGTTGGGATCGATGGTGCAGAAAGGGAAATTCGCCGCCGTCGCCTTGCGAGTGCGCGTCACAGCGTTGAACAGAGTGGATTTACCCACGTTTGGAAGACCTACGATACCGGCTTTAAGCATGCGCTGGGATTAGCCACAGGACCGGCATGATGCAAGTGGCATGTCGAAAAACTGCATCGATTCTTCGCCAATCACCCCACTGTTAGCGAATTTCCTCCATTTCGGATCAAGTTTCGCTTTCCCATTGGCCAAATCCGTTTCAAGTTCCCGCTGTCATGTCGACCCGCCCATCAGCCCTTCCCGATGCCACCGGCCACTTTGGTCAATTTGGTGGCATGTTCGTGCCTGAAACCCTGATGACCCCGCTTCAGGATCTCGCCGTCGCCTATGAGGATGCCAAGCAGGATCCTGCCTTCCAAGCCGAGCTAAACTCGATGCTGGAAGAATTCGTCGGCCGCCCGACCCCACTTTACTTCGCCGAACGATGGACCGAAAAATGCGGTGGTGCTAAAATTTACCTCAAGCGCGAAGACCTGCTCCACACGGGAGCCCACAAAATCAACAATGCCCTCGGTCAGGTGCTCTTGGCCAAACGACTCGGCAAAAAACGCATCATTGCCGAAACTGGCGCGGGTCAGCACGGTGTGGCAACTGCCACAGTTTGTGCGCGCTATGGGCTAGAATGCATCGTCTACATGGGCGCCGTGGACATGGAGCGCCAAGCGCTCAACGTCGCCCGAATGACCTTCCTCGGGGCCAAAGTCGTCCCCGTCACGGGCGGCGCGGCGACTTTGAAAGAAGCCGTTAACGAGGCCATGCGCGACTGGGTCGCCACCGTCGACCACACTCACTACATTCTCGGCTCAGCCCTTGGCAGCCACCCCTTCCCAATGATCGTTCGCGACTTCCACCGCGTCATTGGTGTCGAAGCCCGCCGCCAGATCCTCGAGCGCGAGGGGCGCCTCCCCGACATGCTCGTCGCATGCGTCGGCGGCGGCTCGAATGCCATCGGCCTGTTCCACCCCTTCCTCGATGATGACGGCGTTCGCATGGTCGGTGTCGAGGCAGGAGGCGACGGCATTGTGCCAGAGCGTCATGCCGCCCGCTTTCAAGGTGGTAAACTCGGTGTCCTTCAGGGCACCAAGACCTGGCTCCTCGCCAACGACGACGGCCAGATCGAGCTCACTCACTCCGTCAGCGCCGGGCTGGATTACGCCGCCGTCGGCCCAGAACACGCGAACTTGCAAAGCATCGGCCGGGTCCAATACGACTTCGCCACCGACGACCAAGCCTTGGCAGGTTTCAAGACACTTTCTGAGCTAGAGGGCATCATCCCCGCACTGGAATCGTCCCACGCCATCGCCTACGTCGACCGCATCGCTGGCACCATGTCACCCGATGAGATCATCCTCATCAACTGCTCCGGCCGTGGCGACAAGGACGTCGAACAAGCCGCAAAATACCTGTTGTAGTTAGCAGCAAGTGGCACGGGCATCCTGCACGTCCGCCCGGCTGTGCTCACCTCGCCTCATTTCCAAAAGGCGCCCCAATACAAAAAGGGACCCCTCTCCTCCCTCTCCCCAATTCGTCAGAAATCAATTAGCTGAACGGTTCTCAATTCAATTTTGGTCCGAATTCTGATATGGTATTCGATAGTGAGTAAACGAAACTTGATCCAAGGGGGCTTGATAGCTTCCGCAGCGGTGGGCGGCTTTTTGATAGGCCAGTTGGGGGATTCCAGCGAATCTCAAGGGGGGATCACCGACAGAATGCCTGTCGAGCGGCCCACAATAGCGCAGGTGGATGAAAGTCCAGCTAGCCCGGAAAATTCAACAAGCGTTGACCAGCCAACGGAAAACGTCTTGGCGCTTTGGGAGGCTTGCCGGCACATCGATCTGTTTACCTATACCAGCCCGTCGATACATCAGAGACTGGCGAAACTCGATCTAGCCACGATTGAGGAGTATCTTGTCGAATCCATCTCACTTGACCGTGAAAGATCAAACGGGGAGCGCTCAACCTTGACCTATGATTTGCTGACCCACTGGGGCGAACGGGATGCATCATCAGCGCTTGAGTTTATTGATTCGAAGCCAAGTCCATATGATGACAATTCATCCGGCTACCATTACGCTTACCTATTGATTCTATCTAAAGCAGCCAGAACCGACCCTGAGTTCGCCCTAACGAAAATGAGGGCCATCGAAGACCCCAAATTCAGATTACGCACCCGGCAGGCTATCTTAGATGAGCTATCCAAAGGTCATCTGGAAGCTTATCTGGCAGAAGTCCACCACTGGGATGAAACCTTTTTCGCAGAGAGAATGATTCATGGGCAATTTGAACGATTGGTCAAACGGGAGCCAGAGACCGCAGTCAAAATGCTCAAGCACGTTCCATCTCGTCTCCGAAGCCAGATAATCCTTAAAATAACTCAAACTTGGGCAAACTCGGACCCTACAGCGGCTCTAAAATGGGCGAATTCTCATGAAAATGAGTTTGAAAGAGTTTTCGCCCTAAGAGGTGTCGCCATCGGGGCGGCTCCTCACAACTTCAAGACCTCAAAGCGATTGATCGCTCAAATGCGAGGGGCCAATCGTGCGGAAACGATTGAGCAAGTGATGGGAGAACTAGCACGCGTCGCACCTCAGAAGGCTCTCAATTATGCCAATGAACTTGAAAAAACCGAAGACCTAGCTTCTGCGATCAAAGGTATCTTCGACAATTCGTTGCTCGAAAACCGTATTTCCATCCAAGAGCATCTTAATTTTCTATCGAAGCAAGGCTTGCGCCGTAGTCGAAGGTATCTCATTTCAAGCCTATCAAAGAGATGTTTCGGTCTAGAGGGTGCAGGATATGCAGCGATTCTGGAAG
>CAXIBU010000213.1:0-5433 GCA_964021555.1 uncultured Verrucomicrobiales bacterium
GCTAGCCAAAAACAATATCGAACATGACTAGGAACGTAAGAATCTCTCGCACTCCCACCACTGATCCGCTATCCATCTTCCTTAGAGCTACTAAAAATTAGTTTACAGTGCCAATCGAGCGTTCGAATTTCTCGCATGCTGAATTTCGAACGCCACTTTTGTGCCGTCTGCTAGATTCGTCAGCTAACCAAGGAATCTATGAAAATTACCATTACCCTTCTCACCGCATGTGCGCTTTCTTTTGCCGCGACCCATGCGGCCTCAATTGCGGTCTCTAATCCAAGCTTCACTACGAACAACACAGACAATGCCTTAGACTGGACGGACACCGAAGTTGGCGGTGGTGTCATCTACTACGATCCTAGCGAAGCTTCGGCCCCAGACGACATCGCCTACATCATGTCCTCAGGATCTTCCTCGGGCCCTGATTTTCAGACGATTTCACAGAATTTATCTTCCTTTAACTTCGGCCTCAACGCTTCTAGCTTCAGCTCTTGGACGGTAAGTTTTGATGCTGGCTTTCGAGACGATGTGGGCCAGACGGGAACTGTCGCGATGCGAGTTGCTTTGGTTGACCTTGGTCTCGACGGTGCCTACCAATCCAGCGATGCCATCCTTGATTCCTTCTCATTCAGCCGCTCAAATAACCTTGTCCCAGTCGATCTCAGTCCAGAGGTTGCCACTCTTAATTTCTCGAGCACTTCGACCAATGATGTTGGCCTGATTTTCCAGAATCTCGAAACTGGAGCAACCTTCCAAAGAACTGGAATGGTCGACAACATTTCTGTTACAGCAGTCCCAGAACCGGGTTCTGCCTGTTTCATCGGTCTCGCTGGTCTGGGATTGCTCCTTCGCAGACGAGCTTAAAAGGCCCCGAACTGCCAATTTTCTCCACCCTCTAGGGTTTCCCTAGAGGGTTTTTTGCGTCTTAACATTACGTGCTCAAGACTCAAGCGTCTGGAAGTCCAGAGTCTTTGGTGCTTGGCAATTGCATACGAAAGATACCTACCGGCTGCCCAGCTCGCAACTTGGGTTTGGAGTCATTAAAAATATTAATTAAATCCGTCGCTTCACTGAGTCTAACGCCAGATTTCAGCAACCGAGAATTCTCTTTGCCCTCTGCCTTTGCTTCGACTCTAGCAAGGCCTTGCCCCTAAAGAATGCCTATTCTTCCTGAACCAGCAATGCCCAAGACTACTCTCTCTGCCTGTGCGCTGCGTGTTGTTGGCATATGCGTTATTTTTGGTTTCCTACAACTAATGCAGCCGATTAGCGCAGCCGCAGCACCTCGGTCTGCTCACCATCATAAAAAGTGTAACGCACGAAGACTCCAGGAGAATCACTCGGAAAGGCCGCATGCCACTGCAAAAACTTGGCTTGCTCCGGACCTGAGATTTTGTGGTCGTTTGAGAACAGAGCGATAAAATCAACCGAGGGGCGCTTCCACTTGCTGAGTAGCTGGTCTGGGCGAGTTCCCATCTCAACTTGCTCGACCCCGAACCAGCATAGGGCTTCATCCTGGGTCCGGTCCTTTACGACATAGCCCCATCCCGAGCTTTGCATTTCCTTCGGGTTGGGAAAGCCGTTAAATCTGAACCAGTCCTCGCGATCGTTCAGTCCACTGCGCTTGTCGGCGCTGGGGACTTGATACTCCGCAAGCCTGTCCTTGATGTCATTCTTGAACGCTCGTTTGGCGGCCAGCTTCATCGTTTCTGTCGGATCAAAGGCAAATTCGTAGGGACCGACCTCTTTCTCGTCCTCGGTTAGGTAGGAGATGAAGAGTCGTCTTTTTTCCGAACTTGCTTCGATTTCATTCTTCTCAGCCACAAAAAAGCCAACAGAGTCGAAGGAATAGCGCAACTTACTAGCCTCGGCAGGTAAGATAGGCAGGAGATGAATGGAACTGCCTAGGTAGAAATTCGTCCCAAGGATAACTCGTAATTGCGGAGAATTGGGCGACGACTTTGTGGTATCAATGATTTGTCCAGCGATACCATAGGAGTTCCAGCTAAGTGGGATCTTCCTCGTTTGGGTCAAGCTACCATCATCAAGTTCGAACTGGATGAATAAATGGGGAGAGCCGTAAAAGCAGGGAATCTTAACCTGAGGTGTCCTTCTTCGGTATTCTTTGACCTCATCTAACTGCCCCTCAAGCGGCGTGAACTCGAGCTGGTAGTTTAGAGCTTCAGCCGAGTCCCAGCCAAAACGAATCGAACTTACTACAGGCCAGAAATTTGACCAAGAGAGAGCATATTCTCCAGAGCGGATCGTTGCTCCCCGGTCATCATTCCACTCTTGTGCGTCCTGGCGCATTTTTAGGCGGTTAAAATCTGGTATCTCCAATTGATATTCAAACGGGCCAATTAATTCTCCAGTGACGCTAAGCTCAAATTTGACACGAACTCTCGGGTCGGCTCTGAGGGTCTCTTGATCAATGTCGCGGTAGGAAATCAGCCCTGATATTCCGAACATTCCCGCGCGGACGAAGTCTTCGTCGCCGATCGCGGCGTGAATCCGCATGTTCGACATGGCGCTTTTGATTTCCGGAGAAGTATTAATCCTCAGTTGATAACGCCCGCGAAATTTAGGATCTTCGACAGAAATACTGAAATCCTTGGCGGTGAGTGAACTCATGGGACGCCCGACTTTCTTCAAGAAGTCGCCCTTGTAGAAAGAGCGCATCGCTTCGTCGGCCAGGTCACGCTGTTCTTCAGGACTGGGCATTTTCGGTATTTGCCCGTCCATTGGGGTTGGGATCGCGCTAACCGTTTGGGGAGTTGATGGATCCTCATCAAGAGTCGGAGGATCCTGCCGAGTCAAATGATTGGTAAATGCCACCGCGAGAACGATGGCCAGAAGGCTAGCCGCCCCAGCTAGCCACTTTGGAAGGGCTTTTTTGCGCCGACCTCGTTGCGCCGTTCGGGCGAGGTCTTTGATGGTATCCTGATCCTTTAGTTCTCTCGCTAAGGCTTCCCAATGACGTTCGAGCGGAGGACTCCATGCATCAATCCAGTGAGTCGTCGAAACGAATAACTCAAGCCCAGTTGAGGGCAGAACATCCTCAATGCGAACGGGAAAGACGGGCTTATTTTTACTTACCGCGCGCTCCACCTCACGGCGGACGAAAGTCGAATCGTTGGCTGCCTCAGATAACACCAGAACCAGGCACCGCGAGTTCTGAATGCCAAGAATGATCTCTTCTCCATACTCTTTCCCAGGCCTAACGTTGCGTGGGGCAATCCAACAGGTGAATCCGGAACCCTCTAGGTTCTGGCAGATTGCCTCAGCCTTCTCCAGGTCAGGCGAGGCATAACTAATGAAGGCAGAATACTTGGGGGGAGTTTGAGACATCCAGTGATCCTCTAAAGAGTGGATCAAAATGGCTAGTCGAAAAGCAAGCATTCTTCCGATCAGGCTCTTCAATGTCCGTCGCCAAAAGGGGACGTGAAAAACCAGAGTCCGCACTGACAATGCCACCGATCTGTAGATCACCGGGCGGGTGGTTTCGCTGCCAGCACATGGCAAATCCGGATCGATGCGGAAGCGTGAGCGCAAGATGAATTGCAACCAGGCAGGAAGATCGACGAAAAAACCACTTAAAACAAAGCCCTTACAACCGAAATTGTAAGGGCGAAAGATGGTGCAGGCTGAGGGATTTGAACCCCCGACCGCCTCGGTGTAAACGAGATGCTCTACCACTGAGCTAAGCCTGCGTATTGTCCTGCGGACGGAGAGCTTTTGACCTGAAATGAGGGCATTTGTCAACACTGCAACTGAAAGTGCTCGATTTCGAGTCTAGCATCTGATCTTTGCGGCGCTATTCTAAGGACATGCAACCCGTCGAATTTCCCTGTGATCGAGGAATCGTTATCGTTCGAAATACTCAGCCTGAGGACCTTCCCAAGCTGATTGAACTCTACAAGCGCGCCTTTCCATCGCTGATCGAGAGCGACAGCGCTTGGCGCCTGGACCAGCTGCGCAGCCACATTGATGTCTTTCCTGAAGGACAGCTGGTGGCCGAGCTGGATGGTCAGTTGATCGGGGCGGCGGCTAGCCTGATCGTAAATCTGGGGATCGATCCGCTGCGTCCTCACACCTACTACGGCATCACTGACGATGGGTATTTTTACAACCACGACAGCCGTGGCGATACGCTCTACGGTGCCGACGTTTATGTCGATCCCGAGTGCCAGCGCTGCGGGATCGGGCGAGCGCTGTATGAGGTGCGACGTGAGCTGTGCCGGAAGATGAATTTGCGGCGCATCCTTTCCGGCGGCCGACTTTGGAATTTTCAGAACTATGCCGACAAGTTTTCGCCAGAGGAATACGTGGCCCGGGTGAAGGAGGAGGAGATCCATGACCCGGTGCTGAGTTTCCAGTTGAAAGAGGGCTTCGTGGTAAGGGCCGTGATGCCGAACTACATTCGCGATGAGCGCAGTCACAATCATGCGACCTTGATCGAGTGGTTAAACCCCGATTACCAGCCGATGTCCCAGGACGACAGCAAAGTGCGGGTTTCCTGCGTGCAGTATCAAATGCGCCGCATCACTGACTTCGAGGAATTTGCCAATCAGGTGCGCTATTTTGTGGCGACGGCGGCGGATTACAAAAGCGAATTTGTGCTGTTCCCTGAGTTCTTTTCGGTGCAGCTGCTCTCACACTTGGAGCCACTTACCCCGCAGGAGGGCATCCGACGGCTGGCCGAATATACGCCGCGCTTCACCGACCTAATCGCTGAGCTGGCCCGCGAATTTGGTCTCTTCATCATCGCGGGATCCCACCCAGTGCTGAGAGGCAACGGAACCTTGGAGAATGTCGCGATGATCTTTCGCCCCGACGGCACCTTCGTCGGCCAGCCGAAGCTCCACATCACGCCTGCAGAGAGGACCTATTGGGGCATCACCGGAGGTAACGAACTTTACCTGGTGCAGACGCCTAAGGCCAAAATCGGCATTCTGATTTGCTATGATATCGAATTCCCCGAGGCCGCGCGCTATCTTGCCGAGCGCGGGGCGGAGATCATTTTCGTCCCGTATTGCACCGACAACCGCCAGGGCTATCTGCGGGTGCGCACTTGTGCTCAGGCTCGGGCGATTGAGAATCAGGTCTACGTGGTCACCGCTGGCGTCATCGGCAACTTGCCGGACGTGCCCTCCATGGACATTCACTACGGACGAGCGGCAGTCTTTACGCCCTCTGACTTCGAATTTGCTCGCGATGGGATCCAGGCCGAGGCCGATTCCAATGTGGAAACGATGCTTGTGACTGATCTCGACATTGCTGATCTTTACCGCTCGCGGGAATCCGGCGCCGTCACTCCCCTGCGCGACCGCCGTCGTGACCTCTTCGATACCCGCTACCTGCTCCGCAACCACTTCGAAGAACGAGGAGTCGAGCGCAGTGCTCCTGATGAGGAGTAAAATCGAAATCACT
>CAXIBU010000214.1:0-5390 GCA_964021555.1 uncultured Verrucomicrobiales bacterium
TCCGTGTAAGGGGCATCATGAACGTATTTTTCGGGGTAAAGACGGCGATCCTCGAGCTGTTTGACTTCCCAGGGAGATAGAGTTTTGTGATTGAGGCGGCTGACGATGCCGAGGATGTAAGCATCGGTTTCATCTGCCAGGCCACTGATCATAAATTGGTTGCCTAATACGGCGTTAACCGTTGGCGCTGTCTTCACCTTGCCGTCGACGATCACTGCCATGCGGTCTTTGCCAAGTTCCATCCGCGCGGTTGCTTCACGCATCTTAGCCGCCCCAGCCTTGGTCAGGGTGATATGGATGTAGCCTTCTCGACTAGGATCAACCGAGGCTTTTTCGACATCCTCATCGGTGACGATGGGTTCGCGGTGGATGTTGAGAATTTCCAGCTGCTCTTCACCTTCTTGATTCAAGTAGAAGTAGTTGAGGGTGTCGGTCTCCGGTGTGGCTTCTTCAGAGACGAGCGACAGCCTAACCACGGGCTCGGCGGCATCGGCGGCGAGTGGGATAAAGGTGAAGAGAAGGGCGAAGAGTGCGGTCAGGTGGCGGGGCATTGGGTCCAGGTGGCTAGAAATTCGGTGGCGTGGTGGGGATCATTTACGGCGATTTTTCCTTCGGCGAGGCGTCCGTTTTCCAATTTGGGTTTGGGGAAGCTGGCGGCCCAGTCGGCGAAGTTTTGGAATCCGAGAGCCTGAATTTCGCGTAGCGGATGGACTCGGTAGATCCCAGGATGTTTGCGAGAGGAGAGCTTGAAAAGCTCAAACGCGATGCGGCCCATGCTGCAGCGGGCATTGACCTCGACGACGGGCTTGAGCTTCAGTTCACCGAGTTCGCGGTAAATTAGGGCGTCGATGGCCAGAGGGCCGCGGAAATCATCGGGTAGGAGAGTTTCCAGGAGGGCGGGAATTTCCTGCTGGTAGAGGGGCTTGCATCGCGCCTCGGCAAAGAGGAATTTGGCGTGCTCGGGCTCGAGGCTATTGGCCCATTTCGATGCGATGCGAGTGCCCAGGTAGCGTCCGCATTCATCCGTGAGCAGGTGGGTGAAGCCGAGATGGCGGGGCGCCTCGCCAGGAGCGACCTCGTAGAGCGCGGAGAACTCCGCGACGACTTCACGGTGAGTTTCCACGAGCAGACCGCCTTGATTGCGAAGCTGGTTGAGCGCCCACTTTTTCCAAGGCAGGTTCGGGGTGACCCGGCGGATGCCACGCCCGGCCGATGACCAAAGCGCTTTCAAGAGCGGACGCGGTGTCGCTTCGATCGCCGAGAGGAGCTCTGCCTCGGTGCGCACCCATCGCGGAGCCTCGGCCTCGCCCAGCAGAGCGACGTTGAGCCTCTGGCCGAGACCTTGAGAGAAGAGTTCGTTCGGCCAAGCCGAGGGTTGGCGCAGCTCGGGGCGGTCGGGGACTTGTTGTTTGAATGGCTCGGCCCTTCGATGGGCATCGGGCGTCCAGGCCCAGGCTTGCAGTCCGCCCAACCTGCGGTCTGTGATGTCGGCGAGTGTGGCGAATTCAGGTGTCTCAAATCCTGCATTTTGCAGGCCATCGAGAAAGTCGAGCGAGGGAGGTTCTTTCACCAGGACGGCATCGTCTTTCTTGCAAAGAACCCATGGCAGTGTCGCAAGATCATCGTGCAGCGCCTTCTCGGTTTTCTTCGGGACGTAGGATTTGCCGAAGGCAGCAGCGGCGGCTTCGGCCTCGGCCAGTGGATTCATCCAGTGCAAAGTCGATGGCCGCCCGCGCGAATGCCCCAGCACGCGGAGGTGGCGGATATAGTCTTCGTCCAGTCCTGCCTCGCGCCTGCCCTCGGGGTTGAAGGGGGCCATGCCCTTGGCTCTGACGGGGTTCAGAGGGAAGCTGAGCACCTTTCGAAACGCCTGCCAGTCGGTATCCTTGGGGTCCTTCCATTGTCGGAACCAGTGCAGGCCGTGGCCGACGTGGCCAATCTCGTCCTGATAAATCTTCTCCAGCACGGCAGCGGTCGAGGTATCTCCGACTTCCCGGAACAGGCCGGCGTAGTGCTTGGAAAAGTCGAGATTGGCCTGCTCGAAGGTCAAGCTCAGGCGCGAGACGAAGTCCATCGGCGTCTCCATCGGCGCGATGCTGCGCCAGAAGTATGAATTGACCGGCAGCTCTCCGAACTCCATCCCACATTCGCGCATTCGGCGCAGATACATCAGAGTATGGGCCTGTTCTTCTCGCAGGGTATCGTAGACGCCCAGGCGGAACTCCTTCGGTGCATCGGGGAACTTCAGTAGCACCAGAGCCATCAGCTCGGTCGCCAGCAGTTCGTGGTTGCACAGAAAATGCATCATGATGCCGCGCTGGCGGGCATCGTCGAGCTGGTTCTCGTTGGGGAAGTCGGGGCGCACCCCGTCCTCTCGCAGCAGTAGCTCAGGAGGGCGGCCGGGTTGGTCGGGGAGATGGATTGGCCGATCAGGGCGGAGATCGCTGATCTCATCCAAGCGTGGGGAGAATCGTAGCTTCTCCTCCAAGCTCGTGCTGGTCAAAATGTGCTCAGCGATATCGGTCAGTTCATGCATGTCTCGATACCTCCTTAACCGAATTTTGAAATTCTCGCAGGAAAGAATGAAAAATACCGCATTTCGCCCGATAATCAGACCTTAGTAATTGCACGAATACGAGCTTTTCTGATTTGTTAGGCAGTTTTCTAATTTACTCATTTTGAGTGAATTGCGAAACGATTAGATGTGTGGGTGTTTTTGGTGTTTTCTCTGAGAAAAAAACCACTCTTCAGATTGAACAAAAACTACCTCAAGTGACTCTTACTTAGTGAACCCAGTGCTCTAGAGCGGGTTCAAAGATTTTTCATAGTGAGGTAGGGGGGCGTCCCGGTGGCCGAGTGGTCATCGGGGCGCCTTTTTTTGTGGCCATAGATCGAGCGCTCAAGGTTTCTTTTCGAAGGTCGCTCGGACCTCTTTGATGACATCTTGGCCCACAGCTTGGATGATGAGAGGATGATCGCACAGGGGGCCTTCGGGGTGATTACTTATTCCCATTTTCATTATGTTCCTGCTCGCATCATATGTGAGATAATTGAGTTGCGTGCTTCGGCTCGTTAAGTAGAGAAATCTGGCTACAATCTCCACGGGAACTTCATCGATGGGGAAATATCTCGCGAACTCAGGATACTTCAAACCTAGCTGAGCTGACGAACGGATCGAGATTCGAGAAATTGAACGAATTTCGTCATTGGGGTATCCCCAAGTTTCTCGGTCTTTCGGAAAGGCTTTGATCATCTCTTCCCAGTTAACGGAACCCCAGCGAGTGTAGATCCCTTTAGCACTGGGTGAAGCTTCGCCAAACTTTTCAGTTTGTTCGTTGACGATGACTTGCCAGTCTGAGTTTTCGGGCAGATATTCCGAATAAGAAAGTAGGCGAGATTCTGCAAGAGGAAGGTCGAAGGAGTGAAAAGTAGCGAGGTGCTCAAGGCTCTCAATAGCTGAATAATAACCACTTGCAACGATGCCCCTCGCTAGATGCTTCATTTGCTGGTTGAAAGGAAAATGGTCGAAGCGACCGAAGCTGAAAGGATCGATCTCTTTAAAAATATCAGGCCTCTCCAAGGCTTTCGGGTGTCTGTCGAAGAACCAACTTGCAGCTGCCTTTGGCTGCTGACTCGCCCATCCTTCAAGCAAGCTTGGCGCAAGCGGATCTTCTAGGCCGTTGGCGAATTGGAGAGAATTCTCTTTGAATTGTTGGCCAATACGTTTGGCGATCGCTTGACCTAGCTCTTCTGAAAAATAGAGATTAGACCATTTAACTCGCTCCTTCAGCGCCCGGTATCTCTCAAGCAGCCCGGCTAGTGCTTCATCAGGCACGGATTGCAGCAGCCACTCGACTTGTTCTTCGTGGCTCCAATTGAAGGGGGCAAATTCGAATTTGCCATCGTATTCCTCAGAGAGCAGGTTCTCCAACTGCCGCATGGCTTCGTCTTCGGTCGCTGGGACACTTTCGAAGTAGCGCGCGTAGCTGGGGCGCAGATTGGGGCGTTCACCAGAGTGCTGGTGCTTCTGCTCGGGCGAGGCTTCGACGCCAGGTGGCGGCTCTTCAGTGCGGTGCTCCCAAAAAGTCCACAGGCCTGCGGAAACCGCCAATAGCAGAACAATGGCGCGCTTCCCTGACATCTTGATCGCAGGCTTAGGCTTTTCGCCTATTCTTCCTCGCCATCGACGCCGTCACCAGAGTCATCTGCCGCGCCGCCATCGGTCTCAAGGATCGTTTCTCTGATGTCTTCGAGGGCACCGATGAAGTCGTCGATGATCTCGGCAGGGACCATGATCGTATCACGATTGCCACTCACATCTTCGGTGATTTTGATGACCTTGCCTCGTTGGTTTTCTTTGAGGTCTAGGTAGAAGACCTTGCGGTCAGAGATGATTTTTTCGGTATGCAATAGCTCGTTAGACACGCTGACTCCTTAATTGTGAGTATTTTTCAACAGAAGCGTAGGGTTCTGGCGCTTGGGGAGTCAACCGCAAAGCGGATTCTCTGCCCGAAGTCGGATTTTCCGCTTTCGTCACAAGGATGCTTGGCATAGGTTCCGCGCGTATCTTACACAATTCATATGAAATTCAATATTCCTACGATTCTTGCCACGGCTTTCCTCATGGGCGGTAGCGCATTTGCTGACGAAAAAGCAGCTGAACCCGCCGCACCAGCCGAGCCTGCCGCAGCAGAAGAAAAAGCCGCTGCTCCCGATGCGGAAAAGGCCCCCGCGCCTGCTGATGCCGCCGCCGATGCTGCTCCTGCTGAAGAGAAGGCTCCTGAGCCTCCTAAATTCGAGGGCGAGAATAAGAAGATTGGTTCTTACTTCATGGGCTACCAAGCGGGTTACGGCCTTGGCCGCATGCTTGCTCAACAAGGCATGAGCGGTCTCAAAGCCGAAGACCTCGACCAAGAAGCCCTGGTGCTTGGCCTCAAGGAAGCCATCAATGGCGTCGAGCCATCAATGGACGGTGAAAAATCCATGGAATCGATCCAAGCGCTGCAAACTCTTCTAGTTGAGCGTGCTCAACAACTCGCCGACGCGAATAAAAAGCTTGGTGAAGCCTATCGCGCCAAGCGTGCCTCGGAAGAGGGAGTGGTGACCACCGACAGCGGTCTCATGTATCTGGTAAAGGTGAAAGGCGAGGGTGAAACCTATCAGGCACCTGCTGAAGGCCAAATGGACATGAACACCAAGTTCAAGGTCCGCTACACAGGACGTCTCATCGACGGCACTGAATTTGATTCCTCAGGCGAAGAGGCCGTGATGTTCGATCTCCGCGTGGTCCCTGGTTTCTCTGAAGCGCTGCGCATGATGCCTGTAGGTTCAACTTGGGAGCTTATCCTCAAGCCTGAGCTGGCCTATGGTGATCAAGGTGCGGGCAACCT
>CAXIBU010000215.1:0-5334 GCA_964021555.1 uncultured Verrucomicrobiales bacterium
ACACAAAAATAGCCCTCCCCAACGAGTGGGAAGGGCGAAATTCTAAGTATTTCAGACCTTTCGGTCTGGTTTGGACTTACTCAGCGCCGAACTCTTTGGCAACCTTGGCTGGGTGCTTGAGAAGAGTGCGAACTTCGCGAGGGTTCAGAGCGGCGACGGAAGCTTCGGGCATGCCCAGAGCGATGAGACGCTTGCGTTGGTCGTTTTGACGTTTGTTTCTGGCTGAGCTCGACTTGGTAGGGCGAGTTCTGTTTTTGTTGCGTTCTAGTGTGGTGCCCATGGTGGTAATTTTTTCCTAGCTTAAAAATGATGGATTGTTCGAATCGACTGGCTAGATCAATCTCAAGAACGGGGTCGGTGTAGGGTCGGAGAGCTCACTGGTCAACTGGAAACCTTTCTAAAGCACACTAGGGCCCTTCAGAGAGGTGGTAATTCAACCTCGAGATACCCAAAATACACGAAAAGGAGCAGGGAGAAACCCAAGTGGTATTAGATCATTTCTGTTTTTTGACTGAAGGGCACCTCTGAGAGCCTCATTATTCGGAATCTTCTAGTCCATTTTCCGAAGACGTTGAAAACGCCACGCCAGGACCTCGTTTGACAAATCCAGATGGCTCGGTAGATCAGAGGTTAAACTCAAACCCGACGATGAAGCCCCCGAAACTTTGCCCTGTTTGTGGCCGCGACTTTGAATGGCGTAGGAAGTGGGCGGACTGCTGGGATGAGGTCAAGTATTGCTCCGAGCGCTGCCGCCGTAACAGAAAGAGTCACGAAGGCGACGCACTTGGGAAGGCGATTCTCTCGCTACTGGCCACCCGCGATTCCAAAAGCTCGATCTGCCCCAGCGAGGTGGCCAGGTCCGAATTTCCCGAGAATTGGAGAGATCAGATGGAATCCGTGCGCCAGGCGGGGCGCCACCTCGCGGCGAAAGGGCTGATCGAAGTCACTCAAGGAGGCAAAAAAGTCGACCCCAAGACCGCCAAGGGCCCGATCCGCTACCGACTGCCGTGAGCCCCTCTTTTTTTCCAAAAAGTCAGGCCCGCCCGATTGTCACGTCTTCACCGATGGAGGTTGCCAAATGACCAACACGCTCAAGCGAACGAAGCACTGAGATCAATGCCATCACATCGTCCCGGCGTGCATTTCCCGTCTCGATGAGGTCGGAATATTTCAGCAAAGCGGCAGTGAAGAGGTTTTCCAGTTCAGCCGCCCGCACCGGGAGGCCACGTGCTAAAACGAGGTCTTGATCGGCGAAGGCGGACATCCCCTCGATGAGCATGCTGATGGTGCGATCATAGACCGGCTGGATAAAATTCGCGCCGCGGCGGTCCGGCAGCCCCATGAGCTGCAGTGAGCGTTCCGCAATCTTGACCGCGTGGTCACCGATCCGCTTGATATTCCGAGAGATTCTCATGGCACTGAGGACGAAGCGCAGCTCTTCCCCGCTCAGTTGAAAGGTCTCCAAGGTATCCACGCCTTGCTGTTCGAGCTCCAGCTCGGCATTTGCCAGTTCCGTATTTCGATCAATCACCTGGTGGGCGAGATCGGAATCCCGCTCGAAGAGACTGAAAGCGGCTTCCTCAAGCTGCAAGCGCGCGAATACCGCCATCTCCAAGAGCTCGCGACGAAGCAAAGTGGTCGCGGACTCGAAGTCGGAAGGAACGGAATTAAGAGAAAAGGAAGTCAAGGCAGCGGAAACTCAATGAATTTAGCCAAATCTCCATCAAATTTGTGAAACCATCCCGTCACAAAAGAAAAGCAATCACTCCCGAGGAGCCGACATCCCAAGAGAACTCATCGTCAATCAAGCCACAGATCGTGCTTTCCAGAATCCGCCGCTTGGGCTACCAGTCCGCATGTCCAGTTCCTTCGGTCATTGCTTCCGTATCTCAACTTGGGGCGAGTCCCACGGTGGTGGCGTCGGTGTCGTCATCGACGGCTGCCCTCCCGGTATCGCTCTCGATGAGGCCATCATTCAGGTCGAACTCGACCGCAGACGTCCCGGTCAGAGTGAAATCGTCACCCCTCGCAAAGAGGCAGATCAGTGCGAGATCCTTTCCGGTGTCTTCGAGGGCAAGACCCTTGGCACGCCCATCGCCGTCCTCGTTCGCAACAAAGACGCCCGCCCTTCCGCCTACGAAGAAATGGCGGTCAAATACCGTCCTTCTCACGCGGATTACACCTACGAAGCGAAATACGGACGCCGCAATTGGCAAGGCGGAGGCCGCTCCTCGGCCCGCGAGACGATTGGCCGAGTCGCCGCTGCCGCAGTCGCCAAGCAAGTCATTGAGAGCTTAGTGCCCGAATTTGAAGTCGTCGGCTATGTGAAGACGATCCACGACCTCGAGGCCAAAGTCGATACCGCCACGGTGTCTCGCGAGCAGGTCGAGTCCAACATCGTCCGCACTCCGGATCCAGAGGCCGCTGAGAAGATGATCGAGCGCATCAAAGAAGTCCGCGCTGACGGGAACTCCATTGGCGGGACGGTTGAATGCGTCGTTCGTGGGTGCCCTCCGGGGCTTGGCGAGCCTGTCTTTGACAAGCTCGAAGCCGATCTCGCCAAAGGCATGCTCAGCATCCCGGCGACGAAAGGATTCGAGATTGGCAGCGGATTTGCCGGAACTTTGATGACTGGCGCCGAGCACAATGATGCCTTTGTCATGAAGGGTGACCAGGTTGGCACCTCAAGCAACCGCTCCGGCGGCGTGCAGGGCGGCATCAGCAATGGCGAGCCGATCTTCTTCCGTGTCGCATTCAAGCCAACGGCCACCATCATGAGTGGTCAAGCAACCGTCTCAGTCGACAATGAAGAGACAGAGCTTAAGGGCCGCGGCCGTCATGATGCCTGTGTCCTCCCTCGCGCGGTGCCAATGGTCGAGGCGATGACCTACCTCATCATCGTTGATCACCTGCTCCGCCAACGTGCGCTGACCGGCTCACTGGGTGACCAGCGCCCGATCGCCCAATCCTGATCCCTGATCGGCAATGCAGCTCCCAGGAATCTCCGAGCTAGGCACCGCCGACTTTGCCATCATCGCGGCGGCCCTCGGGGTCTTGGGCATCTACCTGCTCCTGAGCATCATCCGTGGCACCATTCGTTTTATCCTAATCACCGCCTCGACCGCCGCTGGTGGCATCAGCGCCTGGTTCACCCTGCACTACGCTCCGGGCTACGGCGGCGAGCTCCTCAAATCCGCTCCGGACTGGGTCCTGCCCGGCCTTACGATTATCGCAGGCTTTCTCGGTTTCATCGTATTAAAGTCGCTGCTCTTCATCATCTTTAAGCCGATTACTTTCAGCAGCGACGATGACAAGAAGGACTCCGGGTTTTCCGTTATTCGAAGCCTGATGGCACTCACCTGCGGGCTCGTCATGGCCTGGGGCGGCGGAGTCCTGCTTCGCTACGCTGGCACCATCGCCGAGCTTCGCCTGGCCGATGAACAAGGCAGAAATGAGGACACCTCTAACAGCCTGATGTGGAAAGTCGCCGACTGGAAACAGCGGTTCGAACTCAGCGAGATCGGCGAGTGGCATCGCGGCACCGACCCATGGGCCGAGCCTGAAGCCGCTCGACTTGCCGCAATTTTACTACAACTTCAGGCCATCGAGAACACCCCGTCCAACCTCCAATCCGATGCTGAAAATGCCGCTTGGAATTTGATCCGCACGAAGTTGCGCGATTCCGACATCCAATCCTTGATCGAAGACGCCGATTATCCTTCCCTACTGCAGTCCCCCGCCCTGCAGAATGCGGAGCTCAGCGAGGAAGAACTCGACCTCATCGAAAAGCATCTCTCTCAAAACGAGTAGGCATTTTTTAGCTGTTCCCTTTCCTCTTAATTTCCTTTTTCTTTTTCCCATCCCGCCTCTCTCAAAATGAAATACCTCGTCACCATCGGCCTCGAAGTCCACTGCCAGATCAAGACCAACAGCAAAATGTTCTGCGCCTGCCCCACCGGATTCGGCGACGAGCCCAATACCAATGTCTGCCCGGTCTGCCTGGGCCTGCCCGGAGCGCTTCCAGTCCTGAACAAAGAGGCCATCGAAAAGACTATCCTTGCCGGCATGTTGCTCGGTTGTAAAAATCCCGAGATCACCAAATGGGACCGGAAGAACTACTTCTACCCCGACATGCCCAAGGACTATCAGCTGACCCAGTTTGACCTGCCCCTATGCATCGGCGGAGGCGTGCCACTGCATGACCTCGCCTACCCGAAAGACGCCCAGAAGAGCATCAAGACCCCGGACAAAGTCGTGCGCCTCAACCGCATCCACCTCGAGGAAGATGTCGCCAAGTCAACCCACCGCGAAACCGCCAGCATCATCGACTTCAATCGCGCCGGCACCCCGCTAATGGAAATTGTCACGGAGCCTGATATCGAAACGCCTGAAGAGGCATTTGCCTATCTCAAAAGTCTCCAGCAGATCCTCATCTACGGCGGAATTTCCGATGCTGACATGGAAAAGGGTCAGCTCCGCTGCGATGTCAACGTCTCACTCCGCCCCGAAGGACAGGAGGAGCTCGGCGAAAAAGTCGAGCTCAAGAACCTCAATTCCATCTCCGCCGTCCGCGCTGGCCTGCACTTCGAGATCGAGCGCCAGACTGATGAACTCAGCCGCGGCGTCGCGCAAATTCAATCGACCCGACGCTGGGATGCCGCCACGGGCGAGACCCAGCTCATGCGCACCAAGGAAGATGCCCACGACTACCGCTACTTCCCCTGCCCCGACCTCGTGCCAGTTCGCACCGCCGACCTAGTCGAGAAAGTCAGGCCTCTGGTCCCAGAGCTACCCGCCGCCAAACGCCACCGCTTCGAGAACGACTACGGCCTCAGCGCCTACGATGCTGATGTCCTCGCCTCCGAGAGAGCCCTCGCCGATTACTTCGAAGCGGCTGCCAAGGAGGTCAAAGAGGCAAAAAAAGTCGCCAACTGGGTGAGCAATCAGTTACTCGGCAAGCTCAACGAAACTGGTGCGACGATCAGCGAATGCCCGCTCGAAGCGAACAAAATTGGTCAACTCGTCGGCTTGGTCGATGCCGGGACCGTCTCCAACAACCAAGCAAAAGAAGTCTTCGACGTTCTCTGGGACCGCCCGACTGATGATCCGGCAGCCATCGCCAAAGAGCTTGGCTACGAACCAGCCGACAGCTCCGAGCTCGACTCTTGGGTAGACAACGCCATCGAGGCCAATCCAGCCCAAGTCGCCGAGATCCAAGGGGGCAACGAAAAGCTACTCAACTTCCTCGTCGGCCAAGTGATGAAACAAGCCAAAGGCAAAGCCAACCCCAAGCTCGTCACCGAAGCCCTCAAGGCCAAGTTGCTGAGCTGAGTG
>CAXIBU010000216.1:0-5331 GCA_964021555.1 uncultured Verrucomicrobiales bacterium
AGTGTCGCCCATTGAATTCCAGACCGTGGAAGCCCTCAAGAAGGGGGCAAATTCTCACTACATTCAGTCACTCAAAGAAATGTGGTGGATCCGCACCCTCAGACCAAACCTTCCTCTGGAAGATCGCTGGATCCAAACCATGCGCCTCTACTTCGACTGCAAAGGCGATGTCCCTGAGCTTCAACCACTGACCGAAGCCTATAGAGCGCAGGCCATCGTTTTACTGGATGAGTTGATCCATCACTCAAAGGAGAACTCCGAACCATTTCTGCGCTTCAGTTACATCAAAGCCACTCTCCTACTGGCAGCAGAACGCAAAGCCGAAGCCGAAACCATCTTCAAGAACCTCAACCAACGGATCGCCAAGATGCCTGCGAAGGAATTAAAAAAACTCTACCCGATCGGCCATTGGAGCGCCGAGCAAGAGGAGCTACTTCTCCTCGAAAAACTCAGCTCCAACGAACTCGCTGACCTTATCCCAAGGCCTCTCACCAACCCTTTCAGAGAAGAAATACGTAAACGGGCCTCTGAGCCTCAAAGTAATGATCCCTTTGGATCGAGCGACGACTTTCCTCCCCCTCTTCCAGAACGAGCCATTACCAAGCAAAAACTCGCCCTACAAAGCCTGATCACCCGTGCCACGGCCGGTGAAAAAACAGCCAATACCGCGCTTTGGAGACTTCTCAACCGAGACGCAGAACAGCTAATCGCCGCAATCGAGTCTTCGTCCGGCCTCATGCTCACGGAACTAGCAGCGCATGACCAAAAGTGGCAGGCATGGCTCACTGAAATCAAAACTCAGCTCAAGCAAGGAAAGATCCCAAAAGGGGCGGAAGTGAAGATCAATCAGGAGCGTAATACGAATATCCTCAGCGCAACGGTTGGTCTTTCGATGTTCGGTCTTGATAGGGCTGATCCCGATTGGATGCGCGGAGAAGAAGATACCCCCGAAGGCAAGCTCCGCGCCATGCTCGGATGGATGAGACCGACCGACAATGATCGAGACCCTCAGAAGGCGCAGAAAGCCGTGAGAGAAGCCCTCGATACGATGCGACAACTCTCTTGGCGTGACCCTTTAGACAATAGAAATGAACTTGGCTACTACGACTACCCCCTAGCCACCTACTCTGAGTGCTTCGCCGCCGAACCTGATCTATTCAAAGAGGAAATCAAAAATGCCCTCGTAAAACCTTGGAAGGACCCATTCTTCAAGCAAATGGCCCAACTATGGATCGGCGACCCTCAAGCCCTTGATCTCCTCGAAAAAAATCCCGCGATTTCTCATAAACCTCAAAACCCGGGATTTGGCCCTCAGCAGCTCATTTTTAGCTACCTAACGGCCAAAAAGGATCCGATTTGGTGGGGCAGAGCGGAGAAAATCATCCTGCGACCTACCTTCATCAACGATGACCTAATCACCTATGCCAAAGCTCTAAATACGCCAGAATCCAAGCAAGCGCTGAAAACTCGCTATCAACTCCTAAGCAAGGCAGTAAAGAACCCTTCAAATCCCCAGCTCAGTGACCTTCTACGTTACGATCTTCTCGAATTCGAAGAAGAACTGGCCAGTGAAAAGGTTCGATCACTTCCCCTGAAAGTCTTTAACCAGAAATGATGTGAGCCTAGCACCGTTCACAACCACTTCATCGTTTGCACAATCAGCAGTCCCGATCCGGCATCTCAGCGGAGCCTCCAGCTTCTGTGATTTCTGAGCTTTCTGTGGTTCATGTGATCTTTCTACAAGCCCCCTCATGACGGCCCACAAGTGCTTCAATTCACTCCACCGCCCACTGACACTGCCATTTTTTCACCCATTTCGTGGTTGCAAATCCGCCGTGGTAGATGGTTCCTATCCCCCAACAAGCCACCTCGACGCCCCAGCGTCGCACCTATTCCGTTTTTCCTTTTTCCATTTTCTACCAACGAATTAACATGATCCCAAACGTCCTCGCCGAACGCTACGCCTCCGATTCCATCCGCAACATCTGGTCCGCTGAAGGGCGAATCATCCTTGAGCGCGAATTTTGGATTGCGGTCATGAAAGCTCAGAAAGAGCTCGGACTCGATATCCCGCAGGAGGCCATCGATGCCTACGAATCCGTCAAAGACCAGGTCAATCTCCAGTCCATCATGGACCGCGAGCGCATCACCCGTCACGACGTCAAGGCGCGCATCGAAGAGTTTTGCGACCTCGCTGGCCACCAGCACATCCACAAGGGCATGACCTCACGCGACCTCACCGAGAACGTCGAGCAGCTCCAGGTCTTCCGCTCGCTTGAGATCATCCGTGACAAGTCGATTGCCATCCTCGCCCGCATGGGCGAGCGCGCCGAACAGTGGGCCGACCTCACCATCACCGCCCGCACCCACAACGTCGCCGCCCAACCGACCACCTTCGGCAAGCGCATCGCCATGTTCGGCGAGGAATTTCTCGGCGGCTTCCACGGTCTTGAGCAACTCCTCGAGCGCTACGCCGCCCGTGGTCTCAAAGGCGCCGTCGGCACCCAGATGGACACCATTTCTCTCTTCGATGGCGATGCCGATCAGGTCGCCGATCTCGAAGGCAAGATTGTCGAGCACCTCGGCATCCAGGCCATCTTCGTCAACGTCGGACAGGTCTACCCGCGCAGCCTCGACTTTGCCGTCGTCTCCGCCCTCACCGACCTCGCCAGCGGCCCCTCATCTTTCGCCAAGACCCTACGCCTGATGGCCGGGCACGAGACCGCCTCAGAAGGCTTCGCCAAAGGCCAGACCGGCTCCAGCGCCATGCCGCACAAGATGAACAGCCGCTCCTGTGAGCGCGTCAACGGCTTCCACACCATCCTAAAAGGCTACCTCGCCATGGCCAGCGGCCTCGCCGGCGACCAGTGGAATGAAGGCGATGTCTCCTGCTCCGTGGTCCGCCGCGTGATGCTCCCCGATGCCTTTTTCACCATCGACGGGCTCTTCGAGACCTTCCTCACCATCCTCGGCCAGATGGATGCCTACCCCGCCGTCATCGAGGCAGAAAACACCCACTACCTGCCCTTCCTGATGTCCACCACGATCATGATGGAAGCCGTCAAGAACGGCACAGGACGCGAGGACGCGCACAAGGCCATCAAGGAAAATGCCGTCGCCACCGTCAACGACCTGCGCATCGGCAAAATCCAGTCCAATGACCTGCTCGACCGCCTCGCCGGCGATACCCGCCTCGGCCTCAACCGCGAGCAACTGCAAGAAATCTTCGATGCCAACAAGGACAATGCCGGTGCCGCCCGCCAACAAGTCGCCCGCTTCGTCACCGTCACCCAAGAGCTCGCCGAAACCCACCCCAACGCCGCCGCCTACTCGCCAGGGAATATTCTTTGAAACATTTATCTCTCACGGAGACACGGGGACACGGAGTTTTTTTGTTGAGCTATGGATGAGAATCAAATTGGCGACATCTTTGTCTCTTCTGCCATCGAAGTTCATCGGGAACTCGGCCCAGGTTTGCTGGAAAGTGTTTATGAAGTCGTGCTAACAGATCTGCTCTCGGAACGGGGCTTGCAAGTGCAGAGACAAGTTCCTGTGCCGATCGAATTCCGTGGCAAAATATTCTCAGAAGGCTTCCGAGCAGACCTCATTCTCAATCGAACCGTAATCATCGAAATCAAATCAGTTGAAACCCTAAACAACGCACACAAAAAACAAGTCCTTACCTACCTAAAACTCATGGATCTTAAACTCGGCTACCTCGCAAACTTCAGCGCCGACCTCATGAAAAACGGACTCAAACGAATCATCAACGGCCAAATCTAATCCACTACCCAGCCCCTCTACCCAAGCCCCCTACCCAAGCCCCGTGCCTCAGTGCCCCCGTGAGACCCAAACCCGTTTCACAAGCCCAGCCTCCCCCGCGCCCCTGCGAGGTGACCGTTCCATCTCCCCAATCCCACTTCATCATTCTCACTTCTAACTCCTCCAATCAAAATGTCCTACCAACTCGCAATTCTCCCCGGTGACGGGATCGGCCCTGAAGTCATGGCCGAGGCCCTCAAAGTCCTCTCTGCCGTCGAAGCCAAATTCGGCCTCAGCTTCTCACTCGACCACCAACTGGTCGGCGGCGCTGCCATCGATGCCAGCGGCTCGCCTCTCCCCGAAGCCACGCTCGAAGCCTGCAAAAAGGCCGACGCCATCCTCTTCGGCTCCGTCGGCGGACCGAAATGGGAGAATTTGCCCCCTGACGACCAGCCAGAGCGCGGTGCCCTGCTCCCGATCCGCAAGACTTTCGGACTCTTCGCCAACCTGCGCCCTGGTGTTTGCGATGCGGCCCTCACCCATGCCTCCCCCGTCAAAGAAGAGCTCATCGCAGGCGGATTCGACGTCCTGTGCGTCCGCGAGCTCACTGGCGGCATCTACTTCGGCTCACCCAAAGGACGCGAAATGCGCGACGGCGAAGAAGCCGCCATCGACACCATGGTCTACAAGCGTTCCGAGATCGAGCGCATCGCCAAAGTTGGCTTCACCGCCGCCATGGCCCGCGACAAACGCCTCGTCTCGGTCGACAAAGCCAACGTCCTCGCCAATTCCATTCTCTGGCGCGAGGTCGTCGAAGAAGTCGCCAAAGACTTCCCCGAGGTTGAGCTCAGCCACCTCTACGTCGACAACGCCGCCATGCAGCTGATCAAAAATCCGAAAGGATTCGACGTCCTGCTCACCGGCAACCTCTTCGGCGACATCCTCTCCGACGAAATGGCCATGATCTCCGGCTCCCTCGGCATGCTCCCAAGCGCCAGCCTCGGTCAGCCACGCGAAGACGGCACCTACTTCGGCATGTATGAGCCCTCCGGCGGCTCCGCTCCCGACATCGCGGGGCAAGGCATCGCCAACCCCATCGCTCAAATCCTCTCCCTCGCCATGCTCCTGCGCTATTCCCTCAACCAGCACGAAGCCGCGCAAGCCATCGAAGATGCCGTCAAATCCGCCATCGCCAGAGGACTACGCACCGGCGACCTCTTCACCGGAGCAGCAGGCGAGATAAAAGTCGGCACCACCGCCATGGGCGACGCGATCGCAGAAGCGATCTGAGTTATTCGTTATTGGGGGGCAAGCGGCTTGGGCCGTCCCCCCACAACTGGCGTCACTAGACGCCACATACTCCACCAAATAACGAATAACCTATAACTCAGACCACCCCACCTTCCACGTTCACCAAGCCCTCATACCCGAGGCCCTGCAGATACTCCACGACCCGCGCACTGCGCCCGCCGACCTTGCAGTGAAAATACAGGGGACGCTCTTCGGGAATCTCCTCGAGCCGAGCGGGAATGTCCTGCATCGGGATGTGGAGTGCGGTGGGAAGGTGCT
>CAXIBU010000217.1:0-5306 GCA_964021555.1 uncultured Verrucomicrobiales bacterium
AACATGATTATCGACGCGATTATTGGTCTGCTGGCACCGCTTTTTAGCATTGTCTTGGAGGGGGTGACGTTGGTTTTTGTGCCGGTCATTAATCTGATCCTTTTGGGGATTGAGGCTTTGCTTGGCATTTTTATCTCGGGGTTCAGCTTGGGGAGGCTTGGACGAAAGAGGAGAGATTCAAGAGCTTCTCTGGTGGCGGGTGTCGTGGGGCTGTTGATTTTGGTCGGGATCGTGAGCTTGATTTGGGTGGTTCCGAAGGTGATGAATCGGGAGGTGACTTTGGTTGCGGAGGATGGTCATAGCCTTCCTTTTGCGGCTTTGATCATTCGCACAGGTGGAGGCGATCAGCATGAGCGGACGGATTCCGCTGGTAACATTGTGATTCCGCGGTTCTCTACCGATTCTATCACGGTGAAGGATCCTCGCTATGTGGAGACGACCTGGAAGGGGAGCGAGATTGAATCGACCTTGACGGTTGGGAGAACGGTTTTGGGGGCGAGTTTGGATTCGTTTGCCGATAAGTTGTTGAGACCTGCTAGTGGTGAGGCTGAATAGGGATCGTGGGGAAGGGAGCTTTGAAGGGGCTGACGTGCGAGACGCCCGAGCCACGGCTTGGTTGGTTGAGAGCTTTGATGAGGCTGACGTGCGAGACGCCCGAGCCACGGCTTGAGTGGTTGGGAGCTTTGAAGGAGCTGACGTGCGAGCCCATGGTGCGCCGCGGTGGAACGCCCGAGCCACGGCAGGGGAACATTGGCGACGTCTGGGCACGAAAAAGCCCGCTCCGAAGAGCGGGCTAACCATTAAAGAAATGGTGCTCAGAACAGGAATCGAACCTGCACGGGCTCAATGCCCACTAGATCCTTAGTCTAGCGCGTCTACCAATTCCGCCACCTGAGCGAGGTGTTTCCTTGGGGGGCGGATTCTTAGAGGAAGATCTTTTATTGCACAAGCTTTTCTTCGCAGGAAAATGAACTTTTTTCTGTGTCTGGGAATGGTTGATTCCGGAAAAAGATTTGCTAGGCTCCAGCCAGCATGAGCCACCCCCAGTCAGAGCCCATTAAGATTCAAGGCCTAGTCAAGCACTACGGCGATGTCAAAGCCCTGCTGGGGATTGATCTTGAGATCCAGGCGGGGGAGCTGTTTTTTCTTCTTGGGCCGAGTGGTTGTGGCAAGACGACTTTGTTGCGCTGCCTGGCCGGGCTGGAGGCGGTGACGGAGGGGAGCATCCACTTTGGCGATCGCGATGTGACTGAGCTGGCGGCTCACAAGCGGGAGGCGGCGATGGTCTTTCAGAGCTACGCGCTGTGGCCTCACATGACGGTTTTTCAGAATGTTGCCTTTGGCTTGGAACAGCGTGGGGTGAGCAAGGCTGAGATCAAGCAAAGGGTCGATGAAGCGCTGGCGATGGTGCGTCTGGCTGGGCTGGGCGAGCGGGCGGTCGACGAGATGTCTGGCGGCCAGCAGCAGCGGGTTTCGCTGGCGAGGGCGCTGGTGGTGAGACCTCGGTGTCTGCTCTTGGATGAGCCTCTTTCGAATTTGGATGCGAAGCTACGGATCGAAATGCGGCGTGAGATCCGGCGTATCGTGAAAGACCACGGCCTGACGGCGGTCTATGTGACGCACGATCAGGAGGAAGCGCTGGCGATGGCGGACCGGATGGCGGTGCTTGAGGATGGGGTGATGGCGCAGGTGGGGACGCCGGTCGAAGTTTACCGAGATCCAACGAGCCTGACGGTGGCTGAGTTTATTGGCGAAACGAATTTGCTCGATGGCGTGGTGGAGTCCTGCGAGGGAAGTCAGGTAACGGTGAAGACGGCGCAGGGGGTGTTCCAAGGGCGCTTGCCGAATGGCGGGACTGAGCTGAAGGCGGGCGACGCCTGCGTGCTCTCAGGACGGCCCGAGGCGTGGCAGGTGATTGAGGCGGGTGATGAGGTGGTCAATCAATTGAGGGTCGATCTCAAGGACTCGATCTACCTTGGATCGTCTGCGCGGTATCTGGTGAGTGCGGGTGAGGGCCACGAGTGGCAGATCCAGGAGATGAACCCCGATCAACTGCGTGAAGCGCGCGATGGGAAACTGACAGTCGGTATTTCGCCGAGGGACCTTTTGGTGTTGCCGGTGGAATGAAAATTCGGGCTCTCATCGTTGTCAGTCTCTTGGCGCTCCTGATCGGATTGCCCTTGGCCTTGCGCCGGGATGCCGGGCCGGATTCGTCACAGGCGACGCGTCGGCTGAGCATCGTGACGCCGCACAACGAGACGATACGGCGCGAATTTGGCCGGGCCTTCGTGGAATGGTGGCGCGAAAAGACCGGTGAGACGATCTACGTCAATTGGCTCACTCCAGGCGGGACCTCGGAGATCATCAAGGTGATCAACAGCAGCTACGCTGCCGCCGAGAAGGACAACCGTGAGGGGATAGGGATCGATATCTTCTGGGGCGGGGGGGATTATGATTTTCGCAAGATGGCGGGCGAATTCTCGGATGACGACCCCGGACGTTTCGCCAAGCTGCGGATTTTCGAAACCCATCCTGAACTCTTCGGCGAAGGTCAGATCCAGCAGACGATGCGTGGTGAGAACTACTATGGGAAGAATCTGGACTGGATCGGAGTTTGCCTGTCGAGTTTCGGGATTTGTTACAATGTCGATGGCTGCGAGCGGCTGGGGCTCGAGGCTCCGAGGACATGGGTAGACCTGACTGACCCCCGCTACGTGGGCGAGATTGCTCTGGCGGATCCGACCAAAAGTGGATCGGTCAACAAGGCATTTGAAATGATCCTGCAGAAGGAAATTCAAGATGAGATCCGCAAAGGCGGCGATCGTGACGAGGCGATTGCGATGGGTTGGGTGCGGGGGATCAACGTGGTGCGCCGGATCGGGGCGAACGCCCGCTACTTCACCGATAGTGCGACGAAAATTCCGCGTGATGTGGCTGATGGAAATGCGGTGGCCGGGCTGTGCATCGATTACTACGGGCGGACTTTCAACGAGCTGCTCAAAGCGGACGACGGCAGCTCACGCCTGCAGTTCATCGCGCCTGAAGGGGCGACGAGTTGGTCGGTCGATCCCGTGGCGATCTTGAATGGCGCTCCCGAGGGCGAACTGGCCGAGGCCTTCGTCGAATTTCTCATGACTGACGAGGGTCAACGGCTGTGGAACGTGAAAGCCGGGGCGCCAGACGGTCCGACCGAGCGGGCGCTGCGCCGACTGCCGGTCAAGCCAGCGCTGTATCGAACCGAGGGAGGGACGGCCGACTTTGTCGATCAGGAGAATCCCTACGAGCTAAAGGGCGAATTTGAATATGACTCCAGCCTGACCGGCCCTGCCTTCAACCCGCTGCGTGTGTTGGTCCGGGCGATGTGTATCGAGACCCATGAAGAGCTGGTAGCCGCCTGGGAGGCACTTGCGGAAGCTGGCTTCCCGCCACAGGCAACGGCTGCCTTCGATGAGCTCGACGGGCTCGGATACCGCGAGGTGATTGGGCCGCTGAAGAAGCGCATGAAGGAAAGTCGGCTGGAAGCGGTGCGGGTGGAGACCGAGCTGAGCCAGCGTTTCAGGCATCAGTATGAGAAGGTCAAACAACTAGCGGAGGAGGGACGATGAATCGCGGACTCGCTACTATCATCTTTGCCAGTGTCGTCGCGTTCTTTGCGTTCTTCTTCATCTACCCGGTGGTAATGATGATTGGCGGTGCCTTTGAGGGAGAGGACGGCGCTTTCACCCTCGTATTCTTCGTCGAGCTATTCAAGAACCCGATTTATCGTGAAGGGCTGATGAATGCCTTTGGCCTGGGAGTGGCCTCGACCTTCGTGTCGTTCCTGATTGCGATGCCGCTGGCGTGGATCACCGATCGCTACCGTTTTCCTGGAAAGGCGTGGCTCAGCCCGCTCTTGCTGATCCCTCTGGTATTGCCTCCGTTTGTCGGTGCCGTGGGGGTGAAGAAGATGCTCGGTGCCAGCGGCGCGCTGAATTCCTTCCTCATTGATCTTGGCATCATGAGCGCCGAGCAGCCCCTGGATTGGTTGGCTGAGGGACGCTTCTGGGGCGTGGTGCTGATGAATGCGCTGCACCTTTATCCGGTCCTTTACATGAACATCGCGGCTTCGCTGGCGCAGCTCGATCCGACCTTGGAACAGGCTGCTGAGAACCTGGGCTGCCCGCCGTGGCGGCGCTTCACCCAGATCACTCTACCACTGATCATGCCCGGCGTTTTCGCAGGCGGAGCGATTGTGTTTATCTGGTCCTTCACCGAGCTCGGGGTGCCACTGGTCTTCGACTACAATCGGGTCACTCCAGTGCAGATCTTTGACGGGCTCAAGGATCTCGAAGGAAATCCGATGCCCTTCGTGATGGTGGTCATTCTATTGGTGGTCTCGGCGCTGATCTTTACCCTGTCGAAATGGCTCTTCGGCAGCCAGCGGCAGGGCGCGACGGCGAGGCCAAAGTCGAAGTCATCCGAGCGCTCGGTTCGGCCGATCTATGCGGGAATTTGCACGGCTTTCACTGCGCTGCTGATCATCGGAGCCTCCCTACCGCACATTGGTGTGGTGCTACTTTCGGTCTCCGGGGACTGGTATCAAAGCGTCCTGCCGGACCCGCTCACGCTCTCGCACTACGACGAAGCCCTCGGGCATTCTCTGGTGGTGCCATCGATCCAGAACAGCCTGACCTACGCCTCGCTATCGACTTTGGTGGACATAATCCTAGGCTTGGCTATCGCGTGGGTGGTGGTGAGGAGCAAGCTGCCTGGTAGGCAGTTTCTTGATTCCCTAGTGATGCTTCCTTTGGCCGTTCCTGGGCTAATCCTGGCCTTTGGTTACTTTGCACTGTCGCAAAAAGGCGGTGAATTTCACTTCTTAGTCGGAGAAACGGGCGACCCGACGCTGCTCCTAATTCTCGCCTACGCGGTGCGTCGATTGCCCTATGTGGTTAGGTCGGCGGTGGCTGGACTGCAGCAGAGTAATCCGGCGCTCGAAGAGGCCGCGAGATCGCTCGGAGCCAACCTCATGACGACGCTGCGCCGGGTCAGCTTGCCTCTAATAGGTGCCAACCTGCTCGCCGGGGGGCTACTGGCCTTCGCTTTTGCGATGTTGGAGGTTTCGGACAGCCTGATTCTCGCCCAGCAAGCCGAGCATTTTCCGATCACCAAGGCGATCTACACGCTGCTTAGCACCTTGGGCAATGGCCTAGAGCTCGCCGCCTCGCTAGGCGTCTGGGCGATGGTCTTCCTCTCTGTCGCGATCATCGGCGCGGTTCTGTTGGCAGGGAAGAAGGGTGGGTTGTTTAAGTTTTGATGATCTTGGT
>CAXIBU010000218.1:0-5305 GCA_964021555.1 uncultured Verrucomicrobiales bacterium
TTTTCGTTCTTCACTCCTGCGGCTTGCTCAGGTCCTGACGGGGTATTGTTTTATTTTTAGCCTAGGCTAAAAAGATACCTCAACGGTCATTTCTTTATTGCTCAGTAATTAGATTCGCGCTAGCGAATCGGGCATCATGAAATCGGCATTCTATTCCTCATCTGTATTTCGGCCCGTGCTCTCTGTCTCGGCGGGTCTGATTGTCTCCCAAGTTGCGGGGATGGCTCAGAGTGCTTTGGATCAGTTGGATACCTTGGTGGTCACTGGCTCGCAGTTCTTGGAGCCTTTGAAGGAGGCGCCGGTGCGCACGGAGATCTACGATGAGGAATTCATCCGCTTCAGCAATGTGCGGAACTTCGCGGAACTGGTGGAGAGTTCGCCAGGGGTGCGCTTGGACAGCACCTGTGGAAACTGCAATACTCAGCAAATTCAGATGCTTGGGCTATCGCAGCAATACGTTGGAATTTTGAACGATGGGCTACCGAATTTTACCGGTCTGGCGGGTGTTTATGGGATCGAGCAGATTCCAGCTGGACTGATTGGCGGGATTGAGGTGGTCAAGGGTGGCGGGTCAGTCCTCTACGGTCCCAATGCGGTCGCTGGGGTGATTAATTTATTGCCTCGGGATCCAGTGAAATCGGGCTCTGAAGTTCGTTTGCAAGTGGGCACTTTTACCGAGGGTGATTCTTTTGGCAAAGGTCCGTCGTATTCCGGCCTCTTGATGCATGACTACGTCAGTGATGACGAGCGCTTGAAATTCACCGCTTACTACAGTGAAGACTACGTGATGCCGGTCGATCTCAATGGCGACGGCTTCACTAATATCTCCGAGAGATACCTGCGAGCCGGCGGATTTCGAACGGCGTGGCGTCCGGTCGAAGGGCAATTGATCTCCTTTGATTATCTGCACACCGACGAAGAAAGGCGCGGAGGGGATGCTGGATCGGCATTTGATGCTTACCCTGATACCAACGTCATTGCCGAAGAGCTGTTCTCCACTCGCCAGGTGGCGACTTTGAAATGGGAAGGGGCGCTTGGCAAAGATTGGTCTGCCTCTGCTGCTTACTCATTCTCGCGCACGGAGCGCGACAGCTATTATGGTGGTCTGGCGGCTTTCAATGCGCCAGATGGGATCGGGCTGGTTGGTCGTCCATTCTGGAATGCAGGAAGGTCCACAGGCGAAACCGGCTATGGTGAAACGAGTAGCGACCTTCATTTTGTCAACTTACTCAGCCACTATCAGCTCAACGAACGGCATCGTTTCACTTTTGGGGCGCAATACCGATATGAGCTTGTTGAAGATACTTCAGCGACCGGTGTCGAGGCGATTGACGATTCATTTTCTGACTTGGGCATCCTCGCGCAGCATCGATACAAGGCAGGCGATCAATGGACTTTCGAATACGGAGCCCGGCTCGACTTTCACTCCAACCTGAGCGATCCCGTATTTTCTCCTCGAGGGTCGGTTTTATATACCCATAACGATGCGGTGAGGGTTCGGGGAGCGGTCTCGACTGGGTTCCGTGCCCCTGAGATCTTCGACGAAGACCTGCACATCAATTTGGTCGGCGGTGACATTCAAGCGATCCGAAATTCGCCCGACCTGGTCGAAGAGCAGTCGACGACTTTCTCGATCTCTCCCGAGTGGCAGATTGATGATCACTGGCGGCTCGAGGGCAGCGCCTTTTACACGCGCCTGCAAGATACCTTTGTGATTGGAGGGCCGGACTCCGGTGGACCAGGCGTGCAGCTGCGTGACAACGGCGGGGACTCTGATATTTACGGTCTCGAGCTTAACCTTGGTTACTTCCAAGATAACTGGGATCTGCAGTTTTCCTGGGTAGAGCAGCGCTTGGAATATGAAGATCCTTTCGAGGTATTTGAGGCCGATGGTGGCATCGCTGCCATAGATACTGGTCGCTACGTTCGCACTCCAAATTCGATGGGACAGTTGCGCTTCACTCATCGTGGCGAGTGGTTTGATACCTTTCTGACCTGTCGGCTTACTGGCCCGATGGACGTGCCGCGCCAGCAATTTGATTCCTCGAATGGTGATCTCGTCAGTCAATCGCTCGAGCGCAGCGACTGGTTCGTCAACCTGGACATCGGCCTGCGAAAAACGATCCCGTTAGAGGGCGGCCAGACGCTGACGCTGAATGCCGGCGTGCGCAATCTACTCAACGAATTCCAAGACGATCTTGATGAGGGTGCATTCCGCGATCCCAACTACATTTACGGTCCGGTCTTCCCTCGTTCGGTCTACTTCGGAGTCGGGCTCGAATTCTAAATGCAGATTGTTAGCTGACAAAGGGACTGAGTTTCTTCATCCTACGATGAATGAAAGCTTCCTCGGTGACTCGAATTTTCGCATGCCTGCTGCTTCAGCTCTTTTGTTTGCTCAATGGCCAAGCTGCCGAAGAAGCGAGACCTAACATCGTGATCATGATGCTCGATGACCTCGGGTATTCGGATTTCGGTTGTTATGGGAGTGAAATTCGCACGCCTCACATCGATGCACTCGCGGCAGGTGGGCTGCGCTTCCGCAACTTTCACAACACGGCAAAGTGCCATTCATCACGGGTGGCCTTGCTGACCGGACTGTATTCGGACCAGGCAGGGGATGCCAAGATGGACCGGGCGATCACGGTGGCGGAGGCGATGAAACCACTGGGGTATCGCTCACTCATGGTGGGCAAATGGCACTTGAGCAAGAGCCCTACCGAGCGCGGATTTGATCGGTATTTCGGCCATCTCTCAGGTGCGACGAATTTCTTCAAAGGCGATCATACCTTCCGGCTCGATGGGGAAAAGTGGAGTGACTTCGGGCCAGACTTCTACACGACGGATGCCAATATCAAATTCGCCAAAGGCTTCGTCGCTGACAGCCTCGAAAAACATCAGGACAAGCCCTTCCTGCTCTACATCGCTCATAATGCACCGCACTACCCGCTGCATGTTAGAAAGGAGGACTTCGAGCGGTATCGAGGGATCTATGAAAAGGGCTGGGATCAAATTCGCGCTGGCCGCTATCAAAAGCAACTGGCTAGCGAACTGATCCCGAAAACGTGGAAGCTCAGCGCACGGCCCCAGATGGTGCCCGAGTGGTCAGCGCTTGATGAGGACCAGCAGAAGCTCGAAGTTCGCCGGATGATGGCATTCGCTGGAATGGTCGATCGGGTCGATCAGACGACGGGGGATTTGATTCAGTTTCTGAAGGACAAAGGCGTCTACGAAAACACGATCATCATGATCTGTTCCGACAACGGAGCCTGCCCCTTTGATCGAACGAAAAATGGGGAAAAGGATCCTTGGGATCCGGAGTCGTATTGGTGTTACGATACCGGTTGGTCGCATGTTGGAAATACGCCCTTTCGACTGCACAAACAAAATCAACACGGCGGAGGGATCAATACACCACTGATCGTGCATTGGCCGGCTGGCCTGAAGGCCACGGCAGGTAGCGTGGTCGAGGAGCGCGGACACTTGGTGGATTTGTTGCCGACTTGCCTAGAGCTTGCCGGCGCGGAAATGCCCAGTGATTCACGAGTCAAGTTGCCTCAAGCCCTAGCTGGTCGATCTCTGGTTCCTATCATCGAAGGGAAAGGGCGCTCGGACGAAGGGCGCGAGTATTTCTTCCGATTCAGTGACAATCGAGCGCTGATCGTGGACGATTGGAAATTGGTCACTCATCGCGCCTCGCGCTGGGAGCTCTATCAGATTAGAGAAGACGGCACGGAACTCAATGATCTAGCCGCTCAGCAAGCTCAAAGGGTTCAGCAGATGTCCAAGCGCTGGCGGCAACTTGCCGAAGATCCTGGTAAGCTAGGTCAGCAACAGATCAGGCCAGTGAAAGACAAAGCCCCTCCGATTCTAAAGAAGGACGGAACTCCACTCAAAAAGTCCAAATGAAGCTCATCTCTACCTTCCGCTCTTGCTTATGCCTGGCTCTTCTGACTGCCCTCAGTTCGGTCCGCGGGGCTGAATTGCCGAATATACTCTGGATCGTCGCCGAGGATTGTTCTGCCGATTGGATGCATTGTTACGGAAATTCGGCTGCCAAGACACCCGCCATTGATGCTCTGGCCGAGCAAGGGGTGCGCTTCGAGCATGCTTATTCGAATGCCCCCGTGTGCGCGGTGGCGAGGTCGACCATTCTGACTGGCGTCTATGCACCCTCTCAGGGCACCCAGCACATGCGCAGCAGGTATCCGATCCCTACGAATTTCCGCTCATATGTTAGCTACCTTCGGGAGGCGGGCTACTATTGCACGAATAACGCCAAGACCGACTTTAACCGAGCGGGAGACGATCGCTCGATCTGGGATGCCTCATCGGGGAAGGCGACCTATCGAAGCCGCCCTGATGAAAAACCCTTCTTCGCAATTTTCAATCTGGGCACGAGCCACGAAAGTTCTCTGTTCTCGGACAAGTTGAAGAGGTCGAAAAAATCGGGAGTCATCAAAGAGCTAAGCCCCGAGGATTTAGGCAAAGTCATCGTCCCGCCTTACTTGCCAGATCTACCGGAAATTCGTTCCGATATCGCGAACTACCAGCAGATCATCACGGCGATGGATGCCCAAGTAGGCCAAATTCTCAAGGATCTTGAAGAACAGGGCCTTGCTGACAGCACGATTGTATTTTTCTACTCGGACCATGGTGGTATATTGCCGCGGGGTAAGCGCTACTTGAAGGATACCGGCGTTCGCGTGCCGATGATTGTGCGATACCCGAAAGGAATGCCTTTACCCACTCCGTTCGAGGCGGGAGTAGCATCGCCCGAACCAGTCTCGTTCATTGATCTGGCCCCGACCCTTCTTTCTCTTGCAAAAATTGCGCCCCCCGAGCACATGCAGGGCCGGGCCTTCTTGGGCGAGCACCGAAAGGTGGCAGAGCCTGGAGAGACCGAATTTCTCTTTGGTGACCGATTCGATGAGCTCAACGGCATGCGCCGAGGTCTGGTTGACGGCAATTTTAAATACATCCGGCGTTTCCGGCCACGATTGCCGGCGGCACCTTACAGCTTTTATCAATTTGGGCAGGCTGGGTGGAAAGCGTGGCGTGCTGCTTGGCAAAATGGAAAGCTGACCGGGCGGCACGCCGCCATGTGGGAGCCAAACCAGCCGGTGGAGGAGTTGTTCGATCTCAAGTCGGATCCATGGGAGGTGAAAAACCTTGCCAAGGACCCCGCATTCTCGAAGCAACTTGAATCCTACCGAGAGCGACTGAAGCAACAGATGCTAGCCGTTAAAGATACTGGTATCATCGCCGAGAGTTTCTTTCCAGGTTTGCTTGAAGATCACCAAAC
>CAXIBU010000219.1:0-5191 GCA_964021555.1 uncultured Verrucomicrobiales bacterium
CGGATGGATTCCTCGTAAGCGGACATGATGCTTTTGCGTTCTTTCGCGCTGATGAGGCCATTCTCGACGGATCTTTCTGCGAGGGCGCGGAATTTTTTGACGACTTGCCCGGGCTCATATTCGACGTAGCTGAGGACGTCGGCGACGGTGTCGCCCTCGAGCTCGTGGAGGTAACGGACTTTGCCATTTTCGACTGAGATGGATGCCACGTGGGTATCGCCCATGAGGTTGTGGAGGTCGCCCAAGGTCTCTTGATAGGCGCCGACGAGAAAGACGCCGAGGAGGTAGTCTTCTCCGTCCTTGAGTTCGTGCAGGGGGAGGGTTTTGGTGACTTCGCCATCGACGACAAAGGTATCGATGCGGCCGTCGCAGTCGCAGGTGATGTCGGCGATGACGCCTGTTCGATTGGGTTCCTCATCAAGCCGGTGGATGGGCATGACGGGGAAGAGCTGATCGATGGCCCAAGAATCCGGCAATGATTGGAAGAGGGAAAAATTCGCGTAATAGACATCCTTCAAGTTCTCGCCAAGGTCGGCGAGGTCCTCTGGAGGACTGTCCATTTGATCGACGATGTCAACGATGCGCTTGATGATGTATTTGAAGAGCTGGTTGCCCTCGGCCCGCTGGCGCAGGCTGACGTTGCCGTATTGGAACTGGGCCTTCAGGTCCTCGCGGTAGTAAACGGCATCGTTGTAGCACTCCTGGACATTCTCCGGCGTTAGTAGGTCATCGACCTCGAGCAGCTTGCGCAGGGTGGAATGGGTCTCAGTGATCTCAGGCTTGACCTCATCGCGGGCGATGAAGCGATTGACGTCCAGGATATTGAATAGCAGCACTGAATAGTAAGCGGCGATGGCCCGTCCGGATTCACTGATAATGATCGGGTGGGTAATGCCCGTTTCGTCGCAGGTGGTCTTGAAGACATCGACGATGTCGGCAGCGTATTCCACGAGGCCGTAGTTACGGGAATTCGGATTGTTTGAGCGGGTGCCATCGTAATCGACCCCGAGACCACCACCGATATCGACGATCCCCATGGGCGCGCCTTCTTTGACGAGTTGCACGTAAATTCGCATCGCCTCGGCAGCGGCATCGCGAATTTCACGAATGTCGGCGACTTGTGAACCTTGGTGGAAATGCATCAATCGGAAGCAGTCGAGCATTTCAGCCGAGCGCAGGCGATCGATGCCGGCAATGAGTTGCTCGGGGGTCAGGCCGAAGACTGAATTCTCGCCGCTGGAGTGTTGCCAGTGGGAATTGTTGCAAGTGCTGAGCTTGACCCGCATGCCGAGCATGGGGCGGATCCCCAGCTCGCGGCTGCGCTCGATGACGAGCTCGATCTCACTGGGCATCTCGATGACTAGGACGATCTGGAGCCCCATCTTGATCCCGTGCAGAGCGAGGTCGATGAATTCGGCATCCTTATAACCATTGCAAATGATGAAGGCCTCGGGGTCGTGCATGTGGGCCATGGCGAGCAGTAGTTCAGGCTTGGAGCCTGCCTCGAGACCGTAGTGGTATTGGCGACCGAATTCGGTGACCTCCTCGATGACCTGTTGCTGCTGGTTGACCTTGATCGGGTAGACGCCGCGGTAGGGGGCTTGGTAATCGTGGTCCTTGATGGCGCGGATAAATGCCTCGTTTAGCTCACGAATTTGCGCATCGAGTAGGTCGCGGAAGCGCAGTAACAGGGGAAAGTCGAAGCCCCTTTCCTTCATTCCCTGAGCGACTTCGAACAAGCTGACCGGTGTATCCTCCTTGCCGTCCTTGAGGTGGACGACGACTTCGCCGGACTCGTTCACAGAGAAAAAATCGCGCCCCCAGCCCGAGCAGGAATATAGCTCAGAAGCATGGGCAGGGGTGAAAGGTGATGAGTCGCTCGAGGTCATGGTGATGAAAGGGCGAATTGTTCGCGCTCTGCGCTCTCTGATACAAGGAAATTTCGAATTCTCGGACGAACATTCTCTTTCCAGTGCCAGCTGAATTTGGTTAGCCTGCACAGTATGAGTGAAAACGAGCCACCGAAACCTGATCTTAATCCCAAGAACCAAGCACCTGCAGACCCGATCCCTGAGCCGGAGCCAAGGCCAAGCGCGGAGCCTGTTGAAGAGGTGACCGGGCCACAGGACGCCGAATTTTCCGATCGAGCCCTGGCTGGTTTCATTGATATTTTGATCGTTGTTGCAGTGGCTCAGATCCCAGTTCTTGGTTGGGTTGCTGGTCCAGGTTACCTGCTCGTTCGCGACGCCATTCCCTTTACCAACGGGGTGAGTATCGGGAAATTAGTGACCAAAACACGCGCCGTCACCCACAACGGGGAAAAGCTAACGACGGACTGGAAGAACTCCTGTCTGCGAAATATTTCGATGATCATTCCCTTCTTCCCGTTGGTCGAGCTCTTCGTCATGTATTCGCAGAGCAATAAAGGCGAGCAGCTCCAGCGTTTCGGTGACCAGTGGGCGAAGACCCGTGTGATCAAAGAGGGCTAGGCGCTCTTATTTCTCCGAAGTTTCCAGCGCATGCAGGACTTTGATGCTGCTCCAAGCAGCCAAGGTGTTGTGGACTCGGAAAATGCTGGCTCCTCCCTGCATGCCGGCCGTGATCAGGGCGATCGTGCCTGGATCACGATCTCTGGGGTCAAGCTGATCGAGAACTTCGCCAATCACGGTTTTTCGGGAGACGGGCAGCAGCCACGGGTGGGGGAATTCGCGGCTGAGCTCTCCGAGCCTAGCAATCAGTGTGAGATTGGCGTCCTTCTGCTTCGCAAAGTCGATGCCGGGATCTAGGATGAGATGTTGCTTACTCAGGCCAGCAGCGGTCGCGCGCTGGACTCGGTCGCTGAAGAAGCCCTTCAGCTCGACCATGATGTCGTCGTAATGCTGATCGGTGGCAGCGACTTTGACCTGGCCGGGATTGTGCATGATCAAGAGGCTCGCGCCATAGCGGGCGCAGAGCTCGGCATTTTCTGGGGAGTGGAGACCACCCATGTCATTGAGAACTTCAGCTCCAGCGCCGAGACAGGCTTCGGCAACTTCAGGGCGCCAAGTATTGGCTGAGAGGATGGGTGGCCAGACTTGCTCGGCATCGCGGGGCTCCATCGATTTCCAAAGTTCGGGCCAAGCCTCGAAAAAGCCCTCGAAGCGTCGGATTTCTTCAGCAAGGTCAATCGCCTCCCGGTTTGTCCGCGCGCTCTCAGCACCGACATCGATGATGTCCGCCCCGGCCTCGATGTGGGCGCGCGTTTGGGCGAGGCATTCGTCGAGATCCAAGGATCCGTCGCCTGAAAAGGAATCGTCGTTCACGTTGACGATGCTCATCAAGAGCGGGCGGCGTGGAAAGTCGATGTTGCGAGTGGGAAGGCGAAGCAGCATGAAAGTGCTTAGCCTCGCTGAGCGTGCCGCGCAACTCTCGTCGTCGGTTGGCGAATCTCGAACTGGTCTTTGGTGAAGCCCATCTACTTTCTAGTGACAGATCGAATTTGTCACTTCAGTATCTTGGGGTCTCAACCGCTATGTCTGATCCCGACTCAATCTCAACCGTCTGCCCGAATTGCTCCAAATCCTTTGACGTCGATGCCTCAAGCGTCGGCCGCAAGGGGCTCTGTGATGCTTGTGGGGAGAAATTCATCATCGAAGCGACTGCCGTATCGGAGCCAGTGGCGAAAAAGCAATCGGACAAGATGGCGAAGCCAAGTCCCGAGCCGATGGCGGCTGTGCGGAGCAGTTCTTCGAGCAAAAGCCTTGTCGCCGCCGCGGGATTTTTAGTCGTGGTCTGTGCTGGATTCTGGATCTACGCGAACCGGGAATTGCCCGAGCCTGTTGCGCCGATTGAGTCAGACACGGTTAATGAGAACGAGAAACTTGAGGGCACCCAGAGCTCGAAGACCGCAGACCGTGCCGAGTCAGGGGAAGAAGTGCCAACAGTCATCACGCCGCCAAGCGCAGGTCCAGACTCTGGGCATACCAATCTGGAAGTGACAAAATCTCCTTTGCAGCCAATGGACTCCACTTTCCCAGTAGTGACCAAATTCGAGCAAATCGATATCCGCGACTACCGCAATACCTATGCAGACGTGCACATGGGCTGGATGCCCAATGGGGCGGACCAGGCTGAAGAGGCCAAGCGCTGGGGCAGCCATCTGGGCCCTTTAGGGCTTCGTATCCGATCGCACGTCCCACAGCTCCAGGGAAGGCCCGCCTTTGCCGCCAACGTTCCCCTCAGCTTGCGATCTCAGTCGGGAGAGTTGGCGCTCAATGCGGCGGAGGTCATTGGCATCGCTCCCGGCTCACCGGCCGATGGGCATCTGCGGATTGGAGATCTCATTATCGGGATCGAAGGTGAAATGTTGAAATCCGGCAATGCCTACCGTCCCGACTGGGATTTCATGCACAAAGATGCTCGCGAACTTCAGCTGATGTTGGGCGAAAAGATCGATCAAGCTCAAGGGCGGGGAGATGTTCGGCTTTCGGTGCTGCGCATTCCTTCAGGCTCAGAGCAAGCGCTGCCGGTATCGACCCGTGAATTGTGGGCTGGTGCTGGAGGTAACAATTCGGTCGGCGTTCAAGAATTCGATGTTGAACTGCCCGAAGGAGGCTACCTCACGCTGGAATCCAATCAATTCGATGGCAGCATTCACGGTGATGGCAGCATGTGGATGGATGTCGTGCTGGTCGGTGATTACGGTGAAAAGAGCTTGTTCGAATTGCCCTCTCTATCGCTTCAAGCGGGCTACGGGCGGGCCGTCATTGAGCTGGAAAAGCCCACCGAGCACCAGGGGAAGCAATACCAACAAATTCTAAATCTTCACGCTCAAGGCACAGGTAAGTGGGAACTGCCCGAAGGCACTCAAAGGGTGAAGGGCAAGTTTGCCGCACTCAGTTATGGCAAAGTTCAACCGCGGGTTCTCCTAACGAACCGAGCGCTGCCTCTAGAGGGCATTCATCGGGACAGCGTAGTCGAAATTCGATTTCCCATCGGCAAGGTCGGCAGCTTCAGTGCGACCTATCCCAGAGATTGTGAAAAGTCCGAAATTACCGTCACCCGTCACACCGATTGGCTGGCCGCCCAACAGCGCGAGGATGGCAGTTGGCCGCGCTTGGCTGGCTACACCAGAGATGGCTGGGATACCGCATGGTGCGCGCTCGCTCTGATGTCCAGTGGCGATGCAAAATACGATGAGCAAGTTCGCAAG
>CAXIBU010000220.1:0-5150 GCA_964021555.1 uncultured Verrucomicrobiales bacterium
GAACCCCTATTGCCGCCGTGAAAGGGCGGAGTCCTAACCATTAGACGAACGGGACATCTGAGTGGTGGGCGGACTGGTTACCTCTTCGACTTAACGATGGCAAGTCGAAAAAGGCAATTTGTCGAGAAATCCTGGAATGAACCTCAACTAGCGTAGACAAATTGGGCTCGCTCGCCTAGGAAGTCTGCCTATGGACATTAAATGGGAAGACATTTCGACGATGATTATCCAGTATGCCGGGAAGATTGTTTTGGCCCTCGTGGTGCTGATGATCGGCTTTCGCGTGGCAAAAATGATTGCTGGCTTGGTTGAGAAGGGTTTGGAGAAAAAGGGGCTCGATGCCTCGGTCAGACCTTTTTTAAGCGCGCTCATCTCAGTGCTGCTGAAAGCAGCGATCGTCATTAGTGCTCTCGGGGTGCTCGGTGTCGAGACCACTGCCTTCGCCGCGGTGCTTGGTGCGATGGGCCTTGCGATTGGTATGGCTCTCTCAGGTAACTTGCAGAACTTCGCCGGTGGTGTCCTGATCCTGATTTTCCGTCCCATCAAGGTTGGCGAATTTATCGAAGCTCAGGGTCATTCTGGAACGGTCCACGAGATCTCTATCTTCCAAACGATCTTGCTCACCCCCGATAACAAGACGATTATCATTCCCAATGGTGCCTTGTCGAATGGCTCTATCGTTAACTACTCGCGTCAACCGAAACGCCGGGTCGACCTCAGTTTCGGTATCGGTTACGAGGATGATCCAGAATTGGCGATGGCAACGATCAAGGAGGTGATCGCCCGTCATGATAAGGTTCTCAATGACCCCGCCGAGCCCTTCGTGCGACTTTCCGAGCTGGCGGATAGCTCAGTGAACTTTGCAGTGCGAATTTGGGTGATGAAAGAGGACTACTGGGATGTGCACTTTTTCATGCTCGAAGAAGTCAAGCGCGCCTTTGTTGAGAAGGATATCAGCATTCCATTCCCGCAGTCAGACATCCACCTTCATCAGGTCGATTCCAGCGAGGCTTCGGCCTAAGCAGGGCTTGCTCGGTCAGGAAGATCGAGGAAATTTGGCCAGGCTTCCGATGCTTCCTTGCAAGATCGGTTAGTCTGGCTGATAGGTGCAATGTCAGTGGATTCTAAAACTCAATCGCCGCCGTGGTGGCTTTGGCCAAACCTCCTGAGCTTGGATGCTCCGTTGGTGGCTTTAGTGTGGGTTGAGATCCTGGCCCAGTCTTTCCGAGTGCAGTCGATGCAGTGGGAAAGTCGGGCCGTGCTGGTGATCTCGGTCTGGGTGATCTACGTCGTTGATCGCCTGCTCGATGCCAAGAAGGCCGGATTCTCTGAACAGGCTCCTTGGTTAAAGAAGCGCCATGAATTTCACCGCAAGTGGCGAGGGCTGTTCATCGCCGGGGTGATTGCGGGGGTCGGCCTGGTGGTCTGGATGCTGCTTTATCGCATTGGCTCTTTGATCTCGGTTCTTGGGTTCCACGTGGCGCTGATGTCGCTGCTCTATCTGTTCGTTGCCAGCGTGCGGCGCCCGGCGGGATCGGTGGAGTATGGCAAGAACCTCATCGCAGGATTTACCTTTGCGGCGGGCGTGGCGGTTCCCGTTTTCTATCATGCGGGGATTCACGGTTTCTTTGAATTGATCACCAGTCGCTCGGTGCTGTTCTTGGGCGTCATGGCCACACTCAATATCACAGCGATTGACTTGTGGGAGCATGCCGCGCTGACGAAGAACGATGATGAGAAAGACGCCTCCGAGCTGGCACTGAGTTTACCGCTGGTTCTGTTGGCGGGGCTGAGCTTCTTCCTGGCAATCAATTCGCCTGAGATGACCAACCGTTGGGCGATGTATGCCATTTTTATCGCTGCTGCCGGGTTGCAGATATTGAATCGATACAGCGCCCGTTTCTCCATCGATGCCCTTAGGGTCCTCGCCGATCTGGCGCTGATCATTCCCTACGTGGTCCTGATGGCTTCGCCTCCTTAACTCGAATTTGTCCGGTGAACTTTGACCTGACGGCTCGCTACTATTGGTTGATCGAGAAACTCGTTTTCGGTTCGGCTCTGGAGCGTGCCCGATCGTCGCTGCTGCCTCGACTTTCGGAGTCGGTGAGCGGTCGTCAGGCGCGAATTTTGGTGACGGGGGAGGGCGATGGACGATTGGCCGAGCAAATTCGCCGAGCGCTGCCCGAAGCACAGCTTCTTTTGACGGAGGCGAGCGAGAAAATGCGATCTCAGGCTCAAGCGCGGCTTTCTGCGAGTGGGAGGGAGATGACGCATTGGGTGGACAGTCCTGCCGATGCCCAACCATACGAGGCCTGTGTTTGCTGTTTCTATCTCGATTGCTATGAGGGCTCGGAGCAAAAAGCACGATTGGCCGAGATCCTAGATGAAGAGTCACTCAATCATCTGCTACTGGTCGACTTTGTCCCGCCCAGGGGCCTGCAGGGAGGGCTTATGAGAGCATGGGCGCGCTTGCTGGAGTTCGCGATGATTCGATTCTTTCAGCTGTCTTGCCGCACTGGTGCCAGGCAAATCCACAATCTTGATCGGCTAATGGATGACACCAAGTGGCAGCTCATCGAGACAAAGACTCACTACGGGGCTTTCGTTCGAGCCGGTCTTTGGCGAAAAATTCACCATTAATTCGGTTTCTTTGAATTTCCGTGAGGTATAACGCTTGAAGCGGGTCCGCCTGTCTGTATAGGGTGCGCGCTCTGATGACCAAGCAGCTTTATCCGGCATTTGTTTTTCTCGGTGCACCCGGTTCCGGCAAGGGAACCCAAGGTCGCGCCCTCGGCTCCGTTCCACAACTCTTCCATTGTGCCTGCGGCGACGTCTTCCGTTCTTTGGACACTACCTCCAAGCTCGGCAAGAAATTCGTCGAACACTCGACCAAGGGCGAGCTCGTCCCTGATGAGCTTACGGTTGAGCTCTGGAGCGCACAAATTGATAATTGGGAGGAAACCCACGCCTACCGCCCAGACGTCGATATTCTCCTTCTGGACGGCATTCCTCGCAACCTCGAGCAAGCGCGCATGCTGCAGGACCACGTCGAAGTTCATGGAGTCTTCCATCTTTCCTGCCCCGATCGCAGCAAGTTGGCCGAGCGCATGCGCCGCCGGGCGCTCAAAGAGAACCGCATGGACGACGCCTCTGAAGAGACGATCCAGCACCGGATCAAGACCTACGAGGAAGAGACCAAGCCCATTGTCGACTTCTACGGCCAAGATCAGATCATCAACATCGATGCGATGCAGGCACCGCTCAAGGTCCTCAACGATATCGTTCAAGAGATCATCAAGACGGACGTGTGGATTGATCGTAGCCACCGCCCTTTCTAATCGAACTTCAGCCTGACCCACATGCGAATACTATTCATGGGGGCTGGCGATATTGCAGTTCCAGCCTTTCAATCGCTAATTGGCGGCGAGCACGAGCTGGTGGCCCTGGTCACTCAGCCGGATCGTCCTGTCGGTCGCAAGCAAGAGCTCAAGCCATCGTTGGTCAAGCAGGCTGCGCTCGAGGCTGGCATCCCAGTCGAGCAGCCGGAGTCGCTCAAGACAGTGGAGGCACTCGCCATGCTCGAAGGCTACGAGGCGGATTTATTCGTCGTCATGGCCTATGGGCAAATTCTGTCACAGGCTGTCATTTCGACTCCCTCACAGGCCTGCATCAATCTCCACGCTTCGCTTCTGCCGAAATACCGCGGTGCCTCGTGCATCCAAGCGGCGATTGAGGCTGGCGACCAAGAGACCGGCATCACGGTCATGCATGTGGTGAAAAAATTGGATGCTGGAGACGTCATCCTTCGCGAAGCAATCGAAATTCAGGCTGGCGAAACCGCTGGCGAGCTGCATGACCGCCTGGCGGAGCTTGCTCCGGTCGCGCTGGGCAAGGCGCTTGAAGCGTTGACTGCAGGCTGTGCGACGCGTGAGGTTCAGATCGACTCCGAGAGCAGCTACGCGCCGAAGCTGGGGCGTCACGACGGGGTCATTGATTGGTCCCGTCCAGCCGAAGAGATTGAGCGCCTGATTCGTGCCTATTTTCCGTGGCCGGGGACCAGCACCAAATTCGAGAGCAAAGGACGCGAGAAAGTTCTGAAGATTCTCCCACCCGTCGAAGTTGTTACAGATCTTGAAATCCTATCTGACGGGCCGCGTGAAGCTGGCACCTGGTCAAAGCTCGTGCCGGGCGTGATCTATTGCGGCGAGGGTGCTCTCAAGCTCGGCCCCGTTCAGCCCGAGGGCTCAAGAGCGATGGATGTTGTGGACTTCCTCAACGGAAATCCGCAGGTCCTTGGGGCATAATGCCACTTCGGCGGTATTTCCAACGAGTGCCTACGGGGCGCCCACTCCTGTAGCGGGCTGTCCTTCAGGGCAAAAAAATAGCGGCACCCCGAAGGATGCCGCTAACTCATACAATCCAAGAAAAAAGATTATTGCTCGGTAGGTGCTTCGCCGTTTGCAGCTTCAGCATTGAACCTCCAACGCACTTTGTTGCGCTTGCTGGATGAACGGGACTTCCGGCGGCTACGATCGACAGGAGTCTCGAAAGCGCGGCGACGGCGCATTTCTTCGAGGATTCCTTCGGAATCTAGCATGGACTTGAGGCGCTTGAGAGCGCGATCGATTGGTTCGCCCTTCTTGACGGTTACTTCTCGCATTTGAAAATAGGATCTTGGTTTGGAATGAGTGGGGGCGGGACTTAACGAGTCTCGGGGGTAATGTCAATAATCAATCGACCACGATTGCATCGATTTTTTGGAGTGGGTTTCGTTCATTGCTCATAAAGGGGGCGAATCTTAGCCGAATTAGGTCTCTGTTGCCGCGTTTGGTTTACGTTTTCCGATATCGCGTCTGGCAGGTGATTCGAGCATGGGTGAAACGACAATTGTCGAGGAAATCTATTGCGATCCGTTGGATTAGCGCATTTATTGCCTTTGTAATGAGCCAACTGCCGACACGACTCCTGATAGCCACCCGCAATGCCAATAAAACTCAGGAAATCCAAGCGATGCTGGGTGACGCATGGGAAGTGAGCGATCTCACAGACCGTGACGACCTACCCGAAGTCGAAGAGACTGGCGAGACTTTCGAAGAAAATGCGAGTTTGAAGGCCGTCCAGATCAGTCAATTGACTGGTGGTCTCGTTCT
>CAXIBU010000221.1:0-5141 GCA_964021555.1 uncultured Verrucomicrobiales bacterium
CGAGACCTCATCATTGACCTCGACACCAACAGTAAAAAGCACCTGTCGCTGCTTCGGTCAGTCGTAGTCTCGACAAGAAAGCTTTTACGCTCGACCAATCTTGAAGCAGAATATCCCTTCTTTACCTTCGCGACGATGATCCTCGCTCAGATCGCTCGCGACTGGAACCAGGCAGAAGCGGCTGCCACGCGATTGATCCAGGATGAAAATGACGTCAGGAACAACGAATCCCTTGATTGGTCGATCGAAGGTGATCGATTTCTACTGGGGCTGAGCTTCTACGATCAGCTCAACCACGATTGGATGTCATGGGCACAAGGGCTGAAAAACCCGAACAATCATGAAGACACCCAGCTAGTCATCGATGCCCTCACTAAGTAGTATCACCTGTATCTAGTCGAGTTGACTGCCTCAGTGAAGTTTCCCTTCTCCTGATCATCGATCTCCGTTCCAGATGCAACGTGCGGACAGAATACCTGCGATCCCTTAACACCTTTCATCCTACTCCGAAGAGCCCGCCCAAGATTTCGCCATTTTCACCCCTTTCGCGGTCTAAGAACTTGGAGGACGTCATCTCTCGAGGATGCCCTTGAACCGGCCTAGCCCGCTCGGCGAGATGACGCTGTCGATCAAATCACGCTATTTTCGCTTCCATCTGGCGCATTTCCATCTAAGGGTCTCGGTCTATGTCCGAGCAGGCCAACCCATCCGATAGCGCACCGCAGAAATCCGAAAGTGAACTGATTGCCGTCCGTCGCGAGAAACTCAACAAACTCCGCGAATTAGGCGTCGATCCTTTTGGCGGCAAATTTGATACCACGGTCACACCCGGCGGGCTCAAGGCCGACTTTGCTGATGAGAAGAAAGTCACCCTAGCCGGACGCCTCTTCGCCATCCGTGACATGGGCAATTCTCAGTTCTTCGAAATTGGCGACGTCGAAGGGCGCATCCAAGGTTTCCTCAACAAGAAGGCCATCGGCGAAGAGCAATGGGCCATTTGGAAGTGCCTGGACCGTGGCGATTGGATCGGTATCGAGGGTGAGACCTTCACCACCCGCATGGGCGAGCCAACCGTAAAGGTCGAGAAGCTCACCGTGCTGTCCAAGTCACTGCGCCCCATGCCCGACAAATGGCACGGCCTTTCCGACCGCGAGACCAAATACCGCAAGCGCCACCTCGACCTCATGGGCAATCAGGACAGCGCCGACCTCTTCGTGCTGCGCTCCAAAATGATCGCTGAAATTCGTCATTTCCTCAGCGAGCGCGAGTTCTTGGAAGTCGAGACACCGATGCTGCAAGACGTCGCCGGCGGAGCTGCCGCCCGCCCCTTCGAGACGCATCACAATGCGCTCGACATGCCCCTCACCCTGCGCATCGCGCCTGAGCTTTACCTCAAGCGCCTGCTCGTCGGCGGTTTTACCAAAGTCTTCGAGCTCAACCGCAACTTCCGTAACGAGGGCATTTCCCGCCGACACAACCCCGAGTTTACCATGCTCGAGGCCTACTGGGCTTTCTCCGACTTCGAGCAAATGGCTGACCTCGTAGAAGAAATGGTCTGCCACCTCGCTGAAAAATTCTGTGGTGGTCTCCAGATCGAGCACAAAGACGAAGAGGGCGAAGTCATTCGCACGATCGACCTCAGCCGCCCCTGGAAACGCGCCCCTTACCACGAGCTCATCAAGGAAGCTGCGGGTAAGGATTGGTTCGACCTCACCGCCGAAGAAAGACGCACCAAATGCGCCGAACTCGGTGTCGAGATCAGCGCCAACATGGAAGACTACGAAGTCACCCAACAAGTCTTCGAGAAACTCGTCGAGGAGCACAGCTTCAATCCGACCTTCGTCACCCACGTCGCCAAAGAGCTCATCCCGCTGGCCAAGCTCAATCCAGAGAACCCGAAAGTCATCGACGTTTACGAGCTCATCATTAACGGCCAAGAGATCTCTCCTGGTTACTCGGAGCTAAACGACCCCGACTTCCAGCGCGAGCGCTTCGAAGAACAAGCTGGTGGCGAAACTCAGAAGATCGACTACGACTTTGTCGAAACGCTCGAGAACGGAATGCCTCCTGCAGGCGGCATCGGCATCGGTATCGACCGCCTGATCATGATGCTCACCGGAGCCCCCACCATCCGCGACGTCGTCCTCTTCCCCCAGCTCAAGCGCAAGTGATGCTTACTAGAGGCCCCAGCCGCTGCAAACTTCCCTTTTTCGAATAACCAATAACGAATCACAATTATGATCGGTATCATCATGGGCAGCAATTCCGATTGGCCCACCATGCGCCTCGCAGCTGAGATTTGCGCCGAATTCGGCATCCCCTACGAGGCCAAAGTCGTCAGCGCCCACCGCACCGCCAAGGACATGGTCGAATATGCGGAGACCGCCGAAGAGCGCGGGCTCAAATGCATCATCGCTGGCGCTGGTGGCGCCGCCCACCTGCCGGGCATGGTCGCCGCCGTCACCACCCTGCCGGTCCTCGGAGTTCCTGTGAAGTCAAGCATGCTAAATGGGCAGGACTCGCTCCTCTCCATCGTTCAGATGCCCAAGGGCATCCCAGTGGCCACCTTCGCCATCGGCCCCGCCGGAGCAGCCAATGCCGCCCTCTTCGCGGTCAGCCTCTTGGCCAACAACTGCGAGGAAATGAACGCCAAACTCAAGGACTACCGCAAGTCCCTGATCGAACTAGTCCACAACATGGAACTAGAAGATCTGCCATGAGCAGGGTCTAAGGACTCGACCTCCGAGCAATGCCCCCTTCAAAAAGGCCAGCCCCCCGACGGAATCGTCTTTCAGCCGGTCTCATGGTTCTTGCCTTTGGCATTGCCTACGGGTTTGTTGCTCGGGTGGCCTTCGCCCCGGACCAAGCCCTCATTGTCTCATGGTCTGTCTTCTTCATACTTCCATTCTTCTTGGGGGCACTCGTTGCCTTCCTAGGCTGTGAAATAGACCGTCCTTCGGACCTTTGGACCAAGATCGCCCCAGCGGCTTCTTTCTACCTTGGCTTGATCTTGACAAGCTACTCTAAGATTCTGGTTTACGTCCTATTGGGCCTTGCCTTTCCCGGACTAATTTTTGTGTTTCTCATGGTAGCGATCGCGATCGCCTTCCCTTCGATTGTAGGAGGACTTTTGGTCGGATTGCTTTTAGAGAAAAGGGTCAAATAAAAATATGACGAAAGGCTTTTCAACACAGGACAACAACGTATTTCGAGATAACAAACGAGCACGCGAGGCTAGTCCCGACGAAATTAAAAAACGAGTAACCAATCACATGCTCAAGCTCGACTCGTCCGAAAGTTTTTTTTGTTAGTTTGTAGGCTCCTATACTTAGCACCGCCGAGACAATCACAGTCCCAAGGTAGACAAACTCGAATTCTAAAGAGTCAGAAATCTGAGGGGGGAAATCACCAACACTACGTTCTGTCGACCACCACAAAGTGTAAACCGCAGCTGCTAGGCAAACGGTGCCAGATACCAAGATAAAGGCTAGCCGGTTGCTTGGATGCTTCACACGGGTGATGTGACTCCTTGAACTCATTGGATCAAATAGCCTTTCAGGGGATTCGCTAGGATTCAAGCCCATGTTGCAAACTGCACCCGTCCTAGACATCTCCGCTATCGAAAACCGGAGATCTTCGGCATCTTGGAGGTTTGTAAGCTATCAAGATCCTCTCTCAAACATCATTTCAGCTCGAATTTCACCGTCACCGTTGCGGAATATTCCAGCTTCTCAAATTCGGGGCTGCTTTTTTGGCCGAAAATCGGATTTCCGATTCGGTTTTCGGTAACGTTCGCCCAGCCCCATTGGTTCTTTCCTTCGCTGATCGCCAGTAGCAGGCCAATTTCGGCACCTGCCTCGTTGGCTAGGAACTTGGCCTTTTCCGTCGCTGCGGCAACCGCAGACAAGAGAGCCTGCTTGCGCAGGGCTTCGTGCTTCGATGATTGGAAATTGACGGCAACGATCTCAATCGAGTCATCAAAAAGAAGTGCCGTTTCCAAGTCTCGGCGCTTCGACAAATCCGAAATCTCAAGGACGGAAGCACGTTCAGCATAATAGCCTTTGAATACCCTGCCCATCTTGCCTTTCTCGTAATTCCGGCCAGAGGCGATACCGCTAACTCTCAAAACATCGTCTGCAAACCCCGCCTTTTTGAGTCTGTCTTGCAGGGCGCTGGTCGAAGTATCGAGCGCCTTGGAGGCATCTTCGAGCTTCTGAGCCTCGCCACGAAGCGTAATCCGCCAGGTCGCCCGATCAACCTCAGCAAAGATCTTAGCCGTGCCACCGACTTCAATATGCCGTCGGGTGTCGATCTGCTGAGCTCCGGAAGATGAAATTGCCAAGAGGAAGATAAGGGAGATGAGTCGTTTCATGGTAGCTGAAGCATAGAACAACAAGGAAGGCAGGCGACACAAAACGGACTTTCGTCTCGTTCGCGTAGGTCGTGATCGGTTATCAAGAAGCTCATGAAAACGATCGCGCTACTTTTCCTCAGCTCCTTGATGTCACTCTTGAGCGCTCAAGAGAACGGAAAAGAGATGGAGCCTCAGCTGCAAGGCGCCTGGCAGGTAACTGAGGCTTGGGAAGGAAACAAAAAGGAGCCCGAAGCAGCCATCAAAGGAATGTATCTGTTTTTTGAAAAAGGTGCCTTTTCGATGCGGGAGGATTCAAAATGGCTCAAAGGGACTTTCAAAGTCGACCTCACGAAGAAACCAGCCTTCATCGATATTGAAATTCAGGCAGACGGCGAAAGACAGCGGCTTTCTGGCATCTGGAAGATCGAAGCTAAGCAATTAGTGTTAGCCGTAGGTCGGGAGCCAGTCGACGCGCGACCCGAGAACTTCAAACTTCAAGAACGGACCATGCTTCTGAAACTCACTAGCACAAAGCTGGAAATTGGCTTAGCTGATCAACTTGTGTTTTCAGAGAATGTCGAAGATCGCGACGCAGCCGCACGAGCGGTAGCCAGACTGAGAGCTGGCGGAAAAAATTCGATTGATCAACTTATCCTGCTTCTGGGTGACCAGAGGAAGACTTACCATCATTTCTTCGGCGCTGTAGCCTTCGTCGATCAACAAGGAAAGCCTCGCGATCCAACGATTGGCGATTTGGCCACAAGCTTGATCACCGAAATTCTAATTC
>CAXIBU010000222.1:0-5124 GCA_964021555.1 uncultured Verrucomicrobiales bacterium
GACGCGATTGATTCGAGAGTCGATTTAACGGAATTAGAGCCTCGATTATGTGAACGACCAACAGCTTTCCGTTCGGCGTTAGATTTTGTCTGATCGCTATTTTCCGATACTGTGGTTCCGTCGTCACAGGCAACCAGCAAGCAACCTAACGAAATAATGAGTAATCTTAATTTTTTCATAGTAAGCAAGATTGGCAGGCAGGGCGACTAGCTCAGCCTTACTACCGATCAATTGGTATCCTAGGTTTTATTCCTGTGAATAAAAAGACAGAATTGGCTACGCAGGCACGAGCAAAACGATCAATTGGCTTGGAAAGCCACTCCCTTCGGGTAACTTACAGATGATCGCTGATCACTTGACGATGTCCCTTTCACCACAGCTCTGCCATGAATTCTAAATCTTCATCGATCTACCAATTTCTGAAGCGATACCGCTCCTATATCGGAATCCTTTTGATCTTGGTCCTTCTAATCCTGATGAAACCATGGAGCACTCATAATTCGGACAATGCGGTGGGTGGCGTGACGCGGGATGAGGCTGGATCAGCCCATTCGGAGGTCTCTGTTGCAGAAGGGGCCAGCAAGGCTCCCTCTTTGCGCCGCCCCAGCACCATGGGCAAAAGACCGACCCACGTGATGAAAGACCTGGTGGATTTTTACCACCCCCGCATCGACTTGAAGGATCACACCATCGATCAGGCCATGACCGAGCTGCTAGCGGAATATGCCCAAATTTGCGCCGTCACGGGAGAGACTCCCCTCCCCATCAAATGGGAAGTGAAAGGCAGCTCGAACCAGCTCAGAGAAGTCCACTTGGAGGGGTCTTTCCTAGGCAGTTGCCGCAAGCTCGCCTTTTTTTCACGCATGTCTCTGAAGCTTGAGGAGAACACCCTTATTTTCGAGCCAGTCGCTCAAGGCCCGATAAAACAGAAAGCTTTGACGGTGCCGCCCAATTTTGCGGAAGTCGCCGGGAGCCTTTTTCAACAAGATGAAGGCGAAGCTAGGATTGATCTGAACTCGATACTCCTCGAACGCGGGATCCTTCTCCCTGGGGAAACGCTCACAACCAATCCGCTGACCGCCACAATCGAAGTTCAAGGGAGCGCTGGATCGATCCAACTGATGAGCGATCTGATTGAATCGGCCCGCGAGCAGAAACCGATTCAAATCAAATATTCCTTAAATCACAAAGTCGATGGCACTTGGAAGCCGCTGCCATCCGTGCTGGCCCGCTCCGGCCAACAAGGAATCATCGAAATTTCGAGTCCCGTTGCAGGCAATGGAGATCCGGATCAAGTTCGCCGCGGAACTCAACTTACCATCCAAGGCGAGCTCTACGGCTTTGGCGAAAGGATGAACCTCCGCTACTCGAGAAGTGGGGAGACGGCGAGGGAGCCCGGTGCCCCTTTCGAATCACACGAACTGAGCGCAAAGAACATAGTGACTACCGTGGAAGATCGAGAAAAGATCACCAGCCTCGAATTTACTGGAGAAGATCAGGGAGAGAGGGCTCAATTCAACATCCACAGCGAACGGATCGATGCCACCGGACGCCAAATTACCGGCCCTATCCCCCGCAAGGACGAACCCGCGATCCGGAACGTCAGAAGCCAAACTGAGTGAGGTCTCGCAACAAAAGCAACTCTACCAATTGATCGCTTAAGAGCTCCTTGTGTCTGTTCGGGCCATTGACACTTGATTTTGTAACACAAACCTCCCATAAGCACCGCTCACAACTTATGAAAAGCACAGCAGTGATCACAGGCGCCGGTTCAGGGATCGGCCAAGCCATCGCCCTTCGAATCGCCGAAGATGGCAATCATGTCGCCATTCTCGACTTCAACCCCGAGGCTGGAGAAGCCACAGCGGAAATGATTCGTGAGGCCGGGGGCAGTGCCGAGGTCATTCAGTGCGACGTTTCAGATACCGAATCAGTAAAAGCCGCCTTCGATTCCCTCGATCGCGTCGACATCTTAGTCAACAACGCCGGGATCGCCTCCATCGGCAATGTCGAGAACACCACCCCCGAGGAACTTGACAAGATCTACGCGGTTAATGTGAAAGGCGTCTACCACTGCCTGCACTTCGCGGTGCCTAAAATGCTCGCCTCTGGCGGCGGCGCGGTGCTCAACCTCGCCTCCATCGCAAGCAAAGTCGGCATCATGGACCGCTTCGCCTACTCGATGTCGAAAGGCGCGGTTTACACCATGACCCTTTCCATCGCCCGCGACTACGTCGATAAGGGCATCCGTGCCAACTGCATCTGCCCCGCCCGCGTTCACACGCCCTTCGTTGACGGCTATCTTGAGAAAAACTACTCCGAGGAGGAGCGCCCCGAAATGTTCGAGAAGCTCTCCGAATACCAACCCATCGGCCGCATGGGCAAACCCGAAGAAATCGCCGAACTCGCCGCCTTTCTCTGCTCCGATAAGGCTGGCTTCATCACCGGCTCCGCCTACGACATCGATGGAGGGGTTACACTTCTAAGGTAAAAATAAAATTGGAAATTGGAAAAGTGATGAACGCAGACGGCCTCGCAGATCGCACCTACGATTTCGCCCTGCGTATGATTCGTCTCGTCAAAGCGCTCGATTCCAAAAACCACGCATCTCGACACCTCGCCAGTCAACTCTTCCGAGCCGGAACCTCCGTCGGTGCTAACTACCGAGCCGCTCGCAGAGCCCGATCCAAGAAAGAATTTATTTCCAAACTCGGGATCGTGCTCGAGGAAGCAGACGAGTGCCAATACTTGGCTTCAGCTGCTTATCGACGGTCAATTCATGGAGCCAGCCAAAGTAAACGAACTCCTCAACGAAGCCACGCAACTCACCGCCATTTTCACCACGTCTATCAAGTCCGCCCGCGATTCATTGAACTAAATAGCACCTTTCAAATTTAACTTTTTATTTTTCCAATTAATCAATCCATGAAACTCATCCGCTTTTACAAAGACGACACCCTCACGCCCGGTATTATTTGCAAGGACTGCTCGAACACGGCAGTCGACTGTTCTGGTTTCGGGGAGGACTGGAACGAGGCCTTTTTTGAGAACGACGGCCTTGAGCGCCTGCTCCCTTGGTTGATCGAGAATCGTGCGAATTTGCCCGAGTCCAAGCTGGATGAGGTCAAGCTCGCACCAGCAATTGCCCGCCCATCCAAGATCATCTGCATCGGCCTCAACTACGCAGCGCACGCGGCAGAGTCCGGCATGGACGCACCGACTGAGCCGGTGGTCTTCTTCAAGTCAACCAGCGCTTGGTCCGGCCCGAACGACGATGTTGTGATCCCGCGCAAGTCCGACAAAACCGACTGGGAGGTCGAGCTCGCCGTGGTCATTGGCAAGAAAGCCAAATACGTCAGCAAAGAGGACGCCCTCGATTACGTTGCCGGCTACGCGGTGCACAACGACATTTCCGAACGCGAATGGCAGATCGAACGCGGCGGACAGTGGGTCAAAGGCAAATCCGCCGACACCTACGCGCCTTTTGGCCCCTTCATGGCAACCAAAGACGAAGTTGCCGATCCTAACAAGCTCAAGCTCTGGCTCAGCCTCAACGGCAAGAAGCTCCAGGACTCCACGACCGAAGACTTTATTTTCAACGTCCAAGAGGTCATCTCCTACCTTTCCGAATTCATGACCCTGCTCCCCGGCGACGTCATCTCCACCGGCACCCCGGCAGGTGTGGGCCTCGGGCTCAACCCACCCACCTACCTCAAGGAAGGTGATGTGCTCGAGCTCGGAATCGACGGTCTCGGCACGCAGAAACAAACCGCTGTCAAAGAACTCTAAACCTATCACCTGATGAAGATCACCAAGGCCAAGGTCATCGACCTCCGCGTCCCGACCTCCGACAACATGCTCGGATCGGACCCCTTCCACAAAGAGCCGGACTACTCATCTGCGGTTCTGCATTTGGAGACCGATTCAGGTCTCACTGGCGTATCGGTTGTGTTTACCATCGGCGCCGGCAACGACTGGATTTGTTACGGTGTCGAAGACCTTTGCAAGCTGGTGGTAGGCAGCGACTTCGAGGAGTTCACCGCTTCTCCAATCAAGCTTTACAAGCGCCTGATCGACCACCACCAGGCTCGCTGGCTGCACGACGGCGTCTTCCGCATGGCCTGCGGTGCCGTGCTAAATGCCATGTGGGACCTTTGGGCGAAGGCCGAGAACAAGCCGATGTGGAAACTCCTCGTCGATCTCGAGCCCGAGTTCATTGTCGAAAAATGCATCGACTGGCGCAACATTCAGGACGCCCTCACTAAAGAAGAGGCCCTCGCCATCCTGCGCAAGGCGGAGCCAAACAAAGCCAAGCGTGAAGAGGAAATGTCCGAAATCGGACCAAAAGCCTACTGCACGGCCGGCTGGCTCGGACTTTCCAACGAACAAATTCTTGAGACAATCAAGAAGCTCGAGGCAGATGGCTTTGACTCTTTCAAACTAAAAGTCGGGCAAGATCTCGAGCACGACGTCGCTCGCATGAAGTTCATGCGCGAGGCCATCGGTCCAGACCTCAATCTGATGGTCGATGCCAACCAGTATTGGGGCGTCGATGAAGCTAAAGAGCACATCAAACATTACCTGCCCTACGGGCTCAAGTGGGTCGAAGAGCCGATCGCTCGCGATGACATTCTTGGCTACGTCGAGCTCCAGGAGACCTTCAAGGATGCCTCCTTCGACATGGCCTGTGGTGAGCAAGGTGCCTCCCCGGTAATCTTCAAGCAATTGCTCAAATCCGGTGCAATTGGCTACTGTCAGATTGATTCGGTGCGCGTGGCTGGGGTCAATGACGTCATGGCCATCATCCTCATGGCGGCCAAATACGAGGTTCCAGTTTGCCCTCACGGTGGTGGGATTGCCCTGTGCAACCTCATCCAGCAATACGGCATGTGGGACCAGATCGCAGTAGCCGGTCACTCGGATACTCAATTGGTGGAATACATCGATTTCCTGCAAGAAGCCCAGATCCACCCCGTTCGCACCAAGAACGGTCATTACGTCACCCCAACCGCGCTGGGCTGGGGGCTCGAATTTGACGAGCAGTTCCTAGAAGACCACACCTTCCCGACCGGCAAAGTCTGGAAAGACCGTCCTCAGGAAAAATGCGGGATCTATTATGAAGCC
>CAXIBU010000223.1:0-4970 GCA_964021555.1 uncultured Verrucomicrobiales bacterium
TTACGACCGAGTGGCCATGGAGGCGGCTTCGTGCTCTTCTTCGGCTTTTTCGAGCTCGGCAAGTCGGCGGGGGATGACTCGGACGATACGGGAGATGGTGTTTTCCCAATCGGCTAGGAGTTCCTTGGCCTTCTCGGAGCCCGCTTTTTCGGCGTGCTTTTCGAGGAGCGACTTGACCAGCTTGATGTCGGCCTCGCGGCGGAGCGGAAGGTCGACGACCATTTCGGTGTTGATCCGTGAGTGGAAGCGCCCGTCTTCGTCGAGGACAAATGCGGTGCCGCCAGACATGCCTGCGCCGAAGTTCTGGCCGGTGCGGCCGAGGATGACGGCGGTTCCGTTGGTCATGTATTCGCAACCGTGATCACCGATCCCTTCGACGACGGCCGTGGCTCCGGAGTTACGAACGCAGAAACGTTCACCAGCGCGGCCATTGGCGAAGAGGAATCCGCCGGTAGCCCCGTAGAGAACGGTGTTGCCGACGATCGAATTTTTCGAGGCTTCGAAGTCGGCCTTTTCGCCAGGGTGAATGATGATCTCGCCACCAGCCATGCCTTTGCCGACGTAGTCATTGCCTTCGCCAATCACGCGGATGGAAATTCCACCTGCGAGGAAGGTCCCGAGCGACTGGCCGGCGGTTCCCGTAAAGGTGAGGTTGATGGTGCCAGCTGGCAGACCATGGTCGCCGTAGATCTCTGCGACGCGTCCTGACAACTGGGTGCCGAGGTTGCGGTCGGTATTGACCACTTCGTAGCTGAGCTCGACCTTCTGGGCATCTTCGAGAGCGTCCTTGGCATCGATGATGATCTGAGGATCAAGCGGTGGCTTTTCAACCGCGCTGTTGCGGTCCTGCATGGCGCGGCGCGGGTAGTCAGTCTTAAGCTGCTCATTGACATCACCGAGAAGGTAACTGAGGTCGATGAGGTTAGCCTTATTATGATTAGGGACTTCACGCTGACGCAGAAATTCGGGGCGCCCGATTAGTTCATCGAGGCTGCGAACTCCGAGCTCGGCCATGATTTCACGGCATTCTTCGGCGACTGCGTTGAAGAAGTTAACGACTTGTTCGGGAGTGCCTTTGAATTTGGCGCGGAATTTGGGGTCCGTGGTGGCGATGCCGACCGGGCAGTTGTTGAGGTGGCATTTACGCACGTAAACACAGCCCATCGCGATCATGGCGATGGTGCCGAAGTTGTATTCTTCAGCGCCCAGGATGGCTGCGGTGATGATGTCGCGGCCTGACTTCATGCCACCGTCGGTGCGCAAAGTGACGCGTCCGCGGAGCTTGTTTAGGACCAAGGTCTGTTGAGCCTCTGAAAGACCCATTTCCCATGGCAGACCTGCGTGTTTGATGGAGCTCAAAGGCGAGGCCGCCGTGCCTCCATCGTGGCCGGAGATCAGGATCACGTCGGCATTTGCCTTGGCGACGCCTGCGGCAACCGTGCCAACACCAGCCTCGGAGACGAGCTTGACGGTGACGCGTGCCTTTGGATTGACCTGTTTGAGGTCATGGATGAGCTGGGCCAGGTCCTCAATCGAGTAAATGTCGTGGTGAGGTGGCGGCGAAATGAGCTGCACACCAGGTTGGGTGCGGCGCAAGCGGGCGATGATGTGGTTAACCTTGTGGCCGGGCAGTTGACCGCCCTCACCGGGCTTCGCGCCTTGTGCCATTTTGATCTCAAGCTCATCGGCATTGACCAAGTATTCGGGAGTGACACCGAAACGGCCGGAAGCAACTTGCTTGATTCGTGATCGGGCCAAGTCGCCATTCGGGTATGGCTTGAAGCGGATCGGGTCTTCTCCGCCCTCTCCTGAATCCGAGCGACCGCCGATGCGGTTCATCGCGATGGCGAGGGTTTCGTGGGCCTCTGGTGAGAGTGCTCCAAGGGACATCGCCGCGGTGGTGAAACGGCGGCGAATGTTCTCAATCGGCTCGACTTCCTCGATTGGGATTGGCCCGGCGGTGCTCGGGACAAATTCGAAGAGGTGACGGATCGCGACTGGGGCGGATTCCAGCATGGCCTGCACGTAGTCGTCATATTCCTCTCGCTCGCCAGTTTTGACGAAGGTGTGGAAGTTCTTGATGACGTCGGTCGTGAGAGCGTGGGTTTCGCCCGTTTTGCGGTAGCGGTTGTAGCCAGGATCGCCCAAGTCGAGCACACCTTCTTCGGGTTGTGGCTCGTAGGCCGCGCGGTGGCGCTGGATGCTCTCTTCGGCGATTTCTGCAAAGCCGACCCCGCCAATGCGGGATGCGGTGCCAGTAAAGACAAGGTCGACAACTTCTTTGGAAATGCCGACAGCTTCGAAGATCTGCGCGCCCTGGTAGGAGTTGAGGACGCTGATGCCCATCTTGGACATGATCTTGAGCAGGCCTTTTTCCAATGCCCGGCGGTATTGCTGAAGGGCCTCCTCTGGAGTGATTTCGCCGAACTGACCCTTGCTATCGGCAAGGTGCAGGCTGCGGACGGTGGCATAACCGAGATACGGGCAGATTGCCGTCGCGCCATAGCCGAACAAGGTGGCGATCTGATGAGTGTCACGAGCCTCCGCGGTCTCCACAATGAGGGAGGCGCGCAGGCGCTGCTTGCTGCGGTTGAGGTGGTGGTGGACTGCACCAGTGGCGACAATTGAAGGAATCGCGACACGGTCCGCACTAGTAGCGCGGTCGCTCAGAATCAGAATGTTTACGCCCTCTTCGACGGCGACTTTGCTCTCCGCGCAAATTCGGTCGATTGCGTCACGCATGCCCGCCGCTCCCTCGCTGATCGGCCAGGTGGTATCGATGGAGCGAGAAATGAAGCCAAATTCATCCATTTTCTGAATTTTCTTCAGCTCATGTTCGAATAGAATGGCGGATTCGAGTCCGAGTAATTTGGCGTGCTCTGGTGTTTCTGAAAGGAAGTTTCGCTCAGGGCCGAGGTCCGCGGAGAGCGACATGACCGCCCACTCACGAATGGGGTCGATCGGTGGGTTGGTGACCTGAGCAAAGAGCTGCTTGAAGTAGCTGGAGAGGTTCCTTGGGTAATTGGACAGGGCCGCGATTGGCGTGTCGTCCCCCATGGAGTAGACTGCCTCCTGAGAGCCGCGCATCATCGGCGGGAAGACCATTTCAAGGTCCTCGCGATTGATGCCGTTGGCGACTTGCAAGCGGCTGAGAGTCAATGGATCGATATCCTCATCGGGTAAACGAGGCTCGGCGGCGCAGAAGTCCTTGAGCTCGAGACGATTTTCATCGATCCAGCGGTGGTAGGGCTGCTGCTTGGCGAGCTGCTCCTTGATTTCGCGGTCGAAACGCAGTTCGCCCGTGCGGGTATCGACACTGAGCATCTGGCCGGGCCCAAGGCGCCCGCGTTTTGCAATGCGTGCCTCGTCGATGACCACAGCACCGGATTCTGATCCGATGTAGAGAAGTCCGTCCTTGGTCAGAGTGAATCGTGAAGGGCGCAGGCCGTTGCGGTCGAGTGAGGCGACGAGCACTTGGCCATCGGTGTAAACCAAGCCAGCAGGGCCGTCCCATGGCTCGGAGAAACAACGGTGGTAGCTGTAGAAGGCGCGCAAGTCGTCGGAAATGTCCGGATCATTGCGGAAGGCCGGTGGGACCAGCATGCACATGGAGTGCTCAAGCGAGCGACCTGATAGGCGCAGTAGTTCGATCGCGTGGTCGAGCGAAGCGGAGTCGGACTCATCACTGCGCAGCACGTTCTTGATAAGGTCGATGTCGTCCGCCCAGAGGTCGGATTCGAAAAATTCCTCACGTGAGGCCATCCAGTAGCGGTTGCCACGAACCGTATTAATCTCGCCATTGTGCGCGAGCATGCGGAAGGGCTGACCAAGTGGCCAAGCAGGGAAGGTATTGGTCGAGAAACGCTGGTGATACAGGCAGATGGCGGTTTCAAAATTCGGATCGCTCAGGTCCTTGTAGAAGGCTTCAAGAGCGGTCGGCATGGCAAGGGCCTTGTAGCTGATCAGGCGGTGGGATAGGGTGGGGATGTAAAAATCCGTCCAGTCCTTTTCAATCGCCAGTGCCTCCATCTGACGGCGCACCAAGTAAAGCTGGCGCTCGTAGTGCTCGTCGCTCCAACCAGCCGGGCGGCGGATTAAGAGGTGCTCGATCTGTGGACAGGTGCGTTGGGCGAGCTCGCCGAGCGCTTCGCGATCGACTGGCGTCTCACGCCACATCAGCACTTCCATGTGACGGGACTCGACGAATTTCTCGGCAGCTTGGCGAATTTCGTTTTGTAGCGCCTCGTTGTGGGCGGGCAGGAAGAATACGCCGACAGCCAGCTCAAGGTCGTGGTCCAATTTAATGTCTTTGGCATTCAGTTCCTTGAGGAATAGACGATGCGGGATCTGCGAAAGCAGGCCGGAACCGTCACCGGTTTTGCCATCGGCATCGACCGCACCGCGGTGGGTCATGTTGCACACCGAACGAAAGGCGAGCCTCAATACCTCATGGCTCTTCTGGCCGTGAACATTGACAATGGCGCCCATGCCACAGTTGTCGCGCTCATTGGCGAAATCGTGGAGAGACTTTTCGGGTTTGGGTGTGCTGGAATGGAAAGAGTTCATGAACAGAAATAGAGCAAACGCTGTGCCAGTGGCCTGATTGCCACGGGCAGCTAATTAAGAGCAGAAAACCAGCCCTGCCAAGGAGGAATTGTGTCTCCCATCGCTGGGCGGGGAGCGAACCTAGCTCGGGTAGCTGGATGGTCAAATAATCAAGGTTTTGTGGTCCTTTCGAAGGCGCTCTGAATCAGCTGGTCAAGAACCCTGCCGATCCGCTACCATGAAAATTCACAAAATCGCCTCTCGTGCCAAACCCTTCACCTAAAAGCTCCCGAAGCCGGCTCATGGTCAGTCTGGTCGTCCTTGTGCTCGGGACTGTGCTTTGGGTGCAGCACGGAACCCGAAAGGTTGAGCTAGCCTTGGCCGACGAGCAATGTGAGGTCTTTCGAAAAATGCGAGACCAAGCA
>CAXIBU010000224.1:0-4942 GCA_964021555.1 uncultured Verrucomicrobiales bacterium
AGAAGGTAATGCTGGTCGCCACGAACGGCGACGCCTGCGAGGTTAGGTCCCGCATTTCCGCCAGCCTCATGGCCGTAACCGACGCTGTGGCAGCGCATGCACTGGGCCGAGCCGTGGGATTCGAAGAGCTGGCGCCCGTTGTCGGCATTGCCACCAATCAGCGCGACTTTCCAGGTGCCGAGTGGGTCCGCTTGTGCGGCCTCGCTCTCGTAGGCGAGTAGAGCCTTTTTAATGTCGTCTGCTTCGGAGCCTTCGGCGGCCTCAACGAGCTCAAGCGCACTGGAGGGGTCGGTGTCTTGGCCCTTGGCCAGCTGTTCCAGGCCCTTGACGATGGTCTGCTTGGCAGGTGCTTGATCGAGGGAACCGAGGACTGTCCAAGCCGCTTGCCTTCGCACGGCGTTCACCTTCATGTTTTGGGTAACTGCAATGGCGAGAGCGGTGGCCTTTTCAGGGTTTTCGGTAGCGAGCAGTTGCATCGCGGCGATGGCGACGGCATCCGCGGGGTCGCGCGCGAATTTGTCCAAAAGTGCCGGCAAGTCTTCCGCCTTACGCTTGGCCAGGCTCTTCAAGGACTGGGCGCGAACATTGGGCTGTAGCTTGACGTTGTTGACGAAGCTAAGGAGGCGATCACTGTCCAGTCCGGCGATTTCCAGGTCGTATTGATCGACCAAATTCAGGGTCATTTCAAGGAGTCGACCATCGTTGGCTAGCAAGGATGCCAGGTTCTTTTCCAGTGCTGGTTTAACCTTGGCGATGTCACGCTCCGTGAGCGGGGCGAATTTTCCGGTCGATTGATCGACAGGGAAGGGCTTGGTCCAAAGTGAGAGCAGGCGGAGGGCTTCGACTCGTTGAGCGGAAACCCACTTTTCGTTAGCGGCGATCTTGACCAGACGGGCGGCATTTTTCGCTCCTCCCGAGCGGAAGGCACTGTGAATGAGGCGGCGCTGAAGCATTTCGGAGAGTTTCAGTTCTTCCGCACTCAAGTAGCCATCGATCAGGTCCGCAATCTTACCTTGCTGGTCGATGAGCTGTTGATCATGGATGCTGCGAATCGCCTCGGCAACGACGGTGGCGTCCTTATCTCGGAGAAATTCGCTGAGAAGTGGGCTCTTTTTGCCTCGGAGGGCAATGACGGCGGCGAGGCGCACACTGGAGCGGGGGTCCTTCTTCAATTTGGCTAGTGCCTTTTCGTCGAGGGTGGCTGATAGAGCCTGGGTCAGGGCGTGGCGCAGGTGGAGGTCCTCGTTGTTGTTCTTCTCGATTGCATCGAGAAGCACCTTGGCGGCTGGATCGATTGGTAAGCGAGCGAGGGACTGGGCGGCGAAGAATTTGACTCGTGCGGAGCCGCCCTTAATCAGGGGGAGAAGGGCAGTGCCCTTGGCTCCAGCGACTTCGCCATAGGCTCTAGCGGCTTGTGCGCTGACTTCGGGATCCTGGTCGGAGAGGAGCGTCTCTAGCACTTTGGCTGCGCCTTGATTCTGGTCGCGGCGGCCGATTAGCCAAAGGCCCCAGGTGCCGTGCAGGCGTGCCATGAGATTGTCTCCGCTGGTAGCGACTTGGGTGAATTTCTCAAGGGCTTCCGGCTTTTCGGAAAGGGCGAGTTGGGCGCGCAGGCGGACCCGCTGGTCTACGTGACCGAGTAGTTCGGTGAGGCGGTCGGAGGGCAGGGTATGGACACCATTTTTGATTAGCTCGGTGACTTCCGCCGTTGCAGCATCTGGCTCGCCCTCGGAGACTGAGAAAATTCGACCGTTTTTGTGCGTCGACCAGCCCCCCATGAAGTCAGAGATGTAAAGTCGGCCGTCATAGCCAAATTCCACATCGGTGGCAGCGGTGCCAATGGCAAAATCCGCATTTTCGGTGACTTCCAACCCTGCACCAGCAGGACTAACTTTGAAGGTGGAGACGCGTGAATTCGAGCGTCCACCGCGGTAATCACAGATGAAGAATTTGTCTGCACCCATGCCCATGTAACCCGTGCCGGGTTGATAGGTCAGGCCGGACGGGCCGGCGGTGTAGTTTTGCAGGGGCGGCAGGAGCCAGGCAGGCTGCTCGGCATTTCGAGGGGCCCACATCTTCTCCGCCATCCACCGGTTGATCGGGTGCTCCTTGAGCCCGGCGGTGCGGTGGAAACTGTGCAGAACCTGGTGGCCCATGCGCCAACCTGAGTCGCCGCCATCCACAACATAAACGACACGGGCACGGTCCCCCTGGTCAGAATTATTGTCGACCGTGATGCCATGGCCAAATTGATCGAAGGCGATCTCTTTCGGATTCCGTAGCCCGGTATGAACCACCTCCATGTTGCTGCCGTCGAGGTCGAAGCGCAAGATCGCGCCCTGACCGGGGTAGGAGTAGTTCTTGCCTTCTTTGGTGGTGATATTGAAGCCCCGGTCGCCGATGGTGGCGTAAAGTCGGCCATCTGGCCCGATCGCGAAGCCGTTGAGATCGTGCCCCGAAAAGGAGACGCGCACGCCGAAGCCATCTTGGAGCGACGCCTTTTCATCCGCAACACCGTCATTATCGGTATCCTTTAATGCCCAGATATGCGGGATGCAGGCGAAGTAGGTCGTTCCATTGAAACTGAAAATTCCCGCTGCAGTGCCGTCAAGGGGGTCGTTGAATCCGTCGGCGTAGAGATTGGTCTGGTCAGCCTTGTGGTCGCCATCCGTATCCACGATCCGGCGGATTTTCTCCGAATTCTTCGTGTAGTATTCGGGGGGGTGCTTGGAATACCAGCGCTGATACATCTTCAGGCGGTCGCCAGTCGTCTGGCTCGCGATGTCTTCTAGGATCCAATAGCGGCGCTGGCGGTTGTCATCGATCCCTTGTCCACGCATGAAACGGTGCGTTTCGGTAATCAGCCATTCACCACTCTCAGTCACTGCGAAAGCCGTCGGTGAGGTCACCGATTGATTGGCTTGATCCGCCATGACAATAGCGTCCGATCCCTTGGGGAGCTTGACTTCTGGGAGGCTGGGCGCAGGAGCCAATTCGGCGGCTAAGGCACACGAAAGGCTCGATAGGCCGAAGAGATAAAGAGAACGAAGTTGCATGAGATGAGACGATTACGAAGAAATTTTAGGGAACTTGCCGCAAACTCTGTCACCTTGCAAGGCAGTGTCGTGACTTCCCCAAGGAAATTCGTTTAACTTGCACAAGTTCAGGCAATTCGCTTGACCTTTTCGCTTCCTGTCTATTTCACCTGCCGCATGTCTAGCGCCGTTAAAATTCGTAATCTCGCGATCATTGCCCACGTTGATCATGGGAAAACCACTCTCGTTGATAAGCTCTTGGAAGCAGCGGGAACCTACCGTGACAACCAAGCCGTGCAAGAGCGCGCTATGGATTCGATGGATCTCGAGCGCGAAAAGGGCATTACCATCAAGGCCAAGAACACCGCCATCATTTGGGATGACCACATCATCAACATCGTTGATACCCCTGGTCACGCCGACTTTGGTGCGGAAGTTGAGCGGGTCATGAAAATGGTCGATGGTGTCCTCCTCGTTGTCGATGCCGCTGGTGGCCCACAAGCCCAGACTCGTTTCGTTCTGCGTAAAGCTCTCGCCGAGGGCCTTCAGCCGATCGTCGTTGTCAACAAGCTCGACCGCCCAATGGCAGATCCAGCTCGCGTCCACGACATGGTGCTTGAGCTCTTCCTTGATCTCGATGCCACCGAAGAGCAGTTCGCCGCGCCTTTCCTCTATGGCTCCGCTCGTGACGGTTACTTCATGAACGATCCCGAGGACGAGCGTAAGGACGTCACACCTCTCCTCCAGCAGATCATCGACCACATCCCAGCTCCAGAAGCAGATCCAGAGGCACCATTCCAGATGCTCGCTTCCAACATCGATTGGGATGACTACGTCGGTCGTGTCGCCATTGGTAAAGTCCTCGGTGGCCACGTTAAGAAGGGCGACACCGTTTGGGTCACCCGCAAGGATGGCAGCCAGAAGTCATTCAAGGTCACCAAAACCTTCACCTACACCGGATACGATTCCGAAGATAAGGAAGGTGGCGAAGCCGGTTCGATCGTCGGCGTGGCTGGTGTCGATGACATCGACATTGGTGAGACCCTTTCCGCCACCAAGGAAATGGAGGCCCTGCCTTTCGTCGCGATTGATCCGCCGACCATCTCAATGGAGTTCAGCATCAACGACGGCCCGCTCGCAGGCCGCGAGGGCAAACACGTCACTTCACGCGCGATTTATGATCGCCTGCAGCGCGAGCTCAAGACCAACATCTCCATTGGTGTCGAAGAAACCGACAAGTCCGGCGTTTTCGTCGTCTCCGCTCGTGGCGCGATGCAGATTGCAGTGCTCGTCGAGACCATGCGCCGCGAAGGCTTCGAAGTCTGTGTGGCCCGTCCAACGGTAATCTACCAGCAAGACGAGAATGGCAATCGCACCGAGCCTTTCGAGACGCTTTACGTCGAAGTTCCCGCCGAGCACGCCCAGGGCGTTCTCAAGGCGCTCATCACCCGTAAGGGCGTGATGGAGGACATGCAGCAGGAAGCCTCAGGCCGCACCTTGATCACCGCGAATATCCCGACCCGTGGTCTGATTGGCTTCGAGACCGAATTGGTCAACCTCACCTCAGGTCACGGCATCATGTCCCACCTGTTCAACGAATACGCACCACACGCTGGCCCAATCGTCACCCGCACCACCGGCACCATGGTCTCCATGGACAGCGGTGCGGCCACCACCTACTCGCTGCAGCTCCTCGAGACCCGCGGCAAGCTATTCGTCGGGCCCAATGATGCTTGTTACGAGGGCATGGTGGTTGGTGAAACTCCAAGAACCGGCGACATGTTGGTCAACCCCGTCAAAGCCAAGCACCTCGATAACATGCGTAGCTCAGGTAAGGATAAGACTTCCAAGCTCGCACCACCCGTCGACTTCTCCCTCGAGCGCGCCATCGAATACATCGATACCGA
>CAXIBU010000225.1:0-4892 GCA_964021555.1 uncultured Verrucomicrobiales bacterium
GACCAGTGGAGTTTCTGGCGGAGCTTTTCGAAGTAGGAGTGGGACTTCAGGTGGATGAGAGGCAGCTCGGTTTTGGCGCGGGTGACGATGATCTTGCCGCCGGGGGAGATCGGGACGACTTCGCCGCCGTCGGCGCTGAAGAGGAGCTCGTGCTCTGCTTTGACGCAGGGCTTGAGAGTGACGGTGGAATTATCGCTGACGACGAGGGAGCGGTTGCTCAAGCTGTGAGGGCAGATTGGTGTGAGGCCGATGACTTTGGCGCTAGGCGCAATAAGTGGACCACCAGCGGATAGTGAATATGCGGTGGACCCGGTGGGGGTGGTGACGATGAAGCCATCGGCGCGGTAGTGGTTGAGGGGGTCTCCATCGATGAAGACGTCTACCTCGACCAAGCGAGCGGTGGTGCCACGGGTGAGGGTGATCTCATTGAGGGCTCGATAGGAAGTGGGAGAGCTGGAAAGATCGTTTTGGTAGATCTCGGCCCGCAGCATCATGCGCCGGATCGTTCCGAAAGTCCCTTCGTCAAGAGCGGTTGCCAATTCGGAGACCTCATCGACGGTGCAAGTCGTGAGAAAGCCCAGGGTGCCAGTATTAATGCCAGCGACAGGTTTGTCAAAGTGAGCGAAGCGTGAGGTAGCATTCAGCATGGTGCCGTCGCCACCGAGGACGATGATGACATCACATGATTGGCCGAGCTTCTCATCATCGTTTCCCTCGCTTGGCGTTTTGCGCAGCTTGGCGGAATCGTGGTCAAGTGCAGCTTCGATGCCGTGGCTGGAGAGGCAGGCCAATACTTCGTCCAAAGTTCTAGTGGCGCTGGACTTGTTTGGATTGGTGATGATGGCGGCTCGCATGAGGTGGTGGGATACTTTGAACGACTTAGCGCAGGTGAGCGAGGTATTCGACATTGCCATCGGTGCCCTTGATGGGGCTCTCGATGAGGCCGATCCATTGCCGACCCAGAACGTCGCAGACAAAGGCTTTGATTTTATCGACGGCCTTTTGGTGTAGTTCGGGGTCACGCACGATGCCACCTTTTGAAATGTCATTTCGTGCCAGTTCAAATTGCGGTTTGATCAGTGGGACGATCTCTCCGCCGTCTTCGAGGACGCTGAAAGCGGCGGGGAGGATCTTGGTGAGAGAGATGAAGGAAACATCGATGACGATCAGATTTACCTTTTCGCCTAAGTCATCTTCAGTGAGGTTGCGGGCATTGAATTTCTCGCGAGCTTGCACTCGGTCATCGTTGCGAATTTTCCAAACGAGCTGATTGGTGCCGACGTCGATGGCGTGGACCTTTTTAGCTCCGTGCTGCAAGAGGCAGTCGGTGAACCCACCTGTCGAAGCACCGATGTCCAAGCAAATTCGGCCGGTTGGGTCGATCTGGAGTTGGTCGAGCGCTCCTTCCATTTTGAGGCCACCACGCCCGACGTAGCGGGGTTTTTCCTTAAGATTGAGCGGGGCGTCAGCCTCAAGCTTGGTGCTTGGCTTGGGCACCACGTGATCGCCGCATTTGACTTCTCCAGCGAGGATCAGGCGCTTGGCCTGCTCGCGACTGTCGCACAGCCCTTGAGCGACTAACAGGGCGTCGGCACGTTCTTTTGGCAAATTCGTGGTGGGTTAGAAGTTTATTGAGCCAAAGTATTTACGGCATCGATGAATTGGCGCAATCGGCCGTAATCGCGGCGTTTGTGGCGGAAGACGAGACGTGGCAGTTTGTCCGGATTTTTGCTATCCGGAGCAGGATCTTCGGGGCGGATCTGAGTGATTTTTCCAGCCTTAATGATCTCGGGAAAGTCATTGTTCAAAGTTTCGAGTGCTTCATCGCTCAGCAAATTCGCCATGCGTATGATTAACTGATCACCAACGTAACGATAGGAGCTGAAATTTGAGTAGAACTGGGTGATTTCCGCGACAGCTTCGTCGATGGAATCGGTGATCTTATAGAGCGCAAAGTCGCTCTCAGAGATGAGGCCGTTTCCGAACAGGTCCTTGCGAACAAAGGCATCCCAAGTCTTCCAATATTCGCCTCCGGGCTCGTCGACTAGGACGGTTGGGTAAATTCGTGCTTTGCCGGTTTGGATCAGAGTTAGGGCTTCGAAGGCCTCATCCATGGTGCCGAAGCCGCCTGGGAAAGCGGCGAGAGCATCGGCCTCTTTGACGAAGGCGAGCTTGCGGGTGAAGAAGTAATTGTAATCGATGAGTTTTTCATCGCCGAAAATGAATTCGTTGGCGCTGGCTTCGAAGGGCAGAGAGATGTTGAGGCCGAAGCTATTTTCGCGCCCGGCTCCCTCGTTGCCGGCGGCCATGATACCAGGCCCCGCGCCAGTGATGGTCATGAAGTCGATCTCGGCCATGCGTCGGGAAAATTCGGCTGCCGTTTGGTAGGCCGGGTGGTCAGGATCGGTGCGAGCGGAACCGAAGACGGCGACCTTGCGACAATCTTGGTAGTGATGGAAGATCTCGCTCGAGGTCATCATTTCCTTCAGCGCGCGGTTCATCAGCTTGAAATCTCCGTAGCTCACGTTGCCGCGGGAGACGCGAACGGCAGTGGTGATCATTTCGGCGAGGAGCTCCGGCTTTTCGACACCTGAGATGTCGAGAGCTAGTTTGTGGATTTGCTTATCGAGCTCGAGCTCGCCGGTGGTGCCGCAGTGGGGGCAATTGAGCTGGTCGATCATCCCGCCAGTGAAGTCACTGTGGGATTGCTTGCGGGGTTTGACGCGATGGTTCATGGCGCACTCTAACCACGCATCTCAGAAAATTCCAGCTGGAGCTTTCGGTGGCGGTGAATTGTAAGTTCAATGAATCGTAAATCAGGCTTGGCCAGCGCGAGAAAGCCGTTTATGGCCAGTGCCATGAATCACGTCGAAACCGATGACCTCCGCATTGCCGGAACCACCCCACTGATCTCTCCTGCGGTGCTTAGCCATTTCCTGCCTGTCGGGGATGAGGCCGCCGAGCTCATTGGTAGGACCCGTAAAGAGGCTGAGGCCATCCTCAACGGCACTGATGACCGTCTGCTGGTGTTAGTGGGTCCGTGCTCGATTCATGATACCTCGGCAGCGATCGAATATGCCTCCCGACTGAAGAATTTGGCCGAGCGCCACAGCGGCGAGCTGTTAGTGATCATGCGGGTCTACTTCGAAAAGCCGCGCACCACGGTTGGCTGGAAGGGCTTGATAAATGATCCTCATCTCGATGGCTCATTCGACATCAATCGTGGCCTGCGGGTGGCTCGTGAACTGCTGCTTGAGCTTAATGGCATGGGAATGCCGGCCGGTTCCGAATTTCTCGACACCATCAGTCCGCAATATACCGCTGACCTTGTCAGTTGGGGAGCCATCGGAGCACGGACGACCGAGAGCCAAGTTCACCGCGAGCTAGCCTCTGGTCTATCCATGCCAGTCGGTTTCAAGAATGGAACCGGAGGTAGTATTCAGATCGCTATCGATGCAGTCCAAGCCGCGCGAAATCCGCACCACTTCCTCTCCGTCACCAAGCAAGGAGTCAGTGCGATTGTCACCACTTCCGGCAATGAATCCTGCCACTTGATCCTTCGCGGTTCCTCGCAAGGCCCTAATTACGATGAAAAATCGGTCCGAGAGGTTGCTGATCGTTTGAAAGAAGCCGGTTTGCCAGAGCAATTGATGATCGATGCCTCACATGGAAATTCGCTCAAGGACTACCGCAACCAGCCAGGCGTCATTGCAGAGCTTTGCCGCCAGATCAAAGAGGGCTCCAAAGCCGTGGCCTCGGTGATGATCGAGAGCAACATCGTCGAAGGCGCTCAAAAACTGGGCGATGATCCTTCTGAGCTGACCTTTGGCCAAAGCATCACCGATCAATGTGTCAATTGGCAGACCACGGTCGAAATGATGAGTGCCATGGCTGAAGCCGTTCAGCAGCGACGCAAAAGCTGAAATTGAGTGCTTCCAAGCGAAGGGCTCATTTGATACATAGTCTACATGAGACTATGGATCTTGCCCCTATTGTTTTGTCTGCTGACTTCGCCCTCTCAGGCGAAGTCATTTGCTCAAAAAGTGGAGAAGGAAGTAGAGGGCTTTTACAAAGCCTACTTCCGAGCCCATCCGGAATCGTCCGAAGAAAAGTCGACGCGTAAGGCGGTAGCCGAACTTCTGGAGCGGGCCAAGAAGGATGGGATTTTCAACATCACGCCTGGGCAAGATGCCAAGATCAAGGAGGACGAGCCTCCGGTCAGTGAAGACGAATTCAATAAGATCATCGAAGAACTCAGAAAGGCGAATGCAGAAGATTCCGAGCCTGTATTTCTGCTCAAGGGGCTCGATGAAATGCTGGAAAAGGGCCGGAGGATCGATGAGGTTGATCATTTCTGGATGAGTCAGCTCGCTAAGGTTCACGTCAATCGTGTGATTGGTGTGAGGAAGACCCAGAATACCAGCGCGCTCTCGGCGATTGCCGAGGCCTTTGGAAATGCCCGCACGGATAAGAAGAAGGGCGTGCCGTTCGACGATCTCAATCTATTGGATGAATACAAGAAATACGTGGTTCCTGAGACTGGGGAGAAGATCGACTGGGCCTATTGGGGGGCTCACACTCCGCCAGTTCTTGATAGTAACAAGAACACCGTCGTGGTCATCACCCCTCACCCCGTTCAGCCAGAGAACAATCACTTTATGGCGACCTATCCAGTCAATGTATTCTCCATGAGCCCTGAATCTTTCCAACAAACCTTGGCATCACTCGCGGGCGGTAAAGGCGGCGCGAAACCTGCTGCAGACAGCCTGATCGGTCGGGTGGTTGAAGGTTTCAAGAAATACAAGGAAACTCACGCCGGGCAGATCCCCAAAGTCATTAGTCAAATGGGCATCAGTCCAAAAGAGCTGCGCAAAGAAGACGGCCCGAGCTGG
>CAXIBU010000226.1:0-4888 GCA_964021555.1 uncultured Verrucomicrobiales bacterium
ACGCTTCATCGCATGGGGCATGGTGAAGAAATCGTCTTTGCAGATGCGCACTTCCCCGTGCATGAAATGGCTCGCACGAATGGCGCGACGGTCCTGCGGGCCGATGGCTTGAACATCCCCGACTTACTCGAGGCCATTTTGCCACTTCTCGAGCTCGATGCCTACGCCGATCACTCCGCCCTGATGATGGATGTGGTCCCGGGCGACACTGCCGACCCAGAAGTTGAGCAGGCCTACCGATCTCGCATCGATGCCGCTCAGCCTGGCACCCCTGCCATCGCCAAGCTTGAACGCTTCGCCTTTTACGAGCGCACCAAATCCGCTCACGCCATCGTAGCCACCGGCGATACCGCCAAATACGCCAATCTAATTCTCAAAAAAGGCGTCACTCCCTGCTGAGACTCAATACCCATCTCACTATCATGTCTGCTCCCGTCGTCCCTAAAAAATATCTGCTTCCCTTCATTCTAGTCACCTCGCTCTTCGCGCTATGGGGCTTCGCCAACGACATCACCAACCCTATGGTGAAAGTCTTTTCAAAGATCCTCAATATGAGCACCTTTGAAGGGTCTCTAGTGCAGGCAGCATTTTATGGCGGCTATTGCTTCATGGCCATTCCAGCTGCGATTTTCATTACGAAATTCAGCTACAAGGCTGGCATCCTCACCGGCCTTTCTCTTTATTCCTTGGGTTGCCTGCTATTCATCCCAGCGAGTATCTCGATGACATTCACACCCTTTCTGTTGTGCTATTTCATCATGACCTGTGGCCTTTCCTTCCTAGAGACCACCGCCAACCCCTATATCATGTCCATGGGGGACGATGCCACTGCGACCCGTCGACTGAATCTCGCTCAGGCCTTCAACCCCATCGGGGCGCTCTCAGGGATGCTCATTGCCAAGACTTTCATCTTAAGCAAAATCAGCCCGCTCTCTCAGGTAGAACGCACTAAGCTTGAGCCCGATGAACTCAACCTGGTCACTCAATCTGATCTCCAGATCCTGCGCACTCCATACGTGACGCTGGGCGTCGTCGTTGCGGTTATCTTGCTCTGCTTCATCATCGCCAAACTCCCGAAGAAGGATCAAGAAAACAACCAAGGCCTACAACTTGGATCTACGTTTGGCCGTCTCATGACCAATGGCCGATGGCTCGGCGGCGTTGTCGCTCAAGCCTTCTACGTTGGCGCACAGATCATGTGCTGGACCTTCATCATCCACTACGGAACTAAAGTCTTCATGGCCGAGGGAATGTCAGAACAAGATGCTGAAGGACTGTCCCAGAGCTTCAACATTGCCGCCATGGGTATTTTCCTCGCCAGCCGTTTCATCTGCACTTTCCTGTTGAAGTTTTTCTCACCTGGCAAGCTGCTCACGGTCCTTGCCATTGGTGGCATCATCACCTGTGCTGGCACCATCTTATTGGACGGTCGCACAGGGCTTTATTGCCTAGTAGCGATCTCAGCTTGCATGTCGCTCATGTTCCCAACGATCTATGGCATCGCACTGGATGGGCTCAAGGACGATGCTAAACTGGGCTCTGCCGGATTGATCATGGCCATCGGTGGAGGGTGCCTCATGCCACCACTACAGGGCATTTTGATCGACAGTCATGGGGTCAACTTCTCCTTCATTCTCCCTCTCATTTGTTTCATGGTCATCGCGATCTACGGCTTTGTCTGTCGCAAGCCCCGCTCCGTCTCCGCCTAGTAGCCACAGCCAACTCATCTCATGAAGTTTTTCAGCCAGCTCACACTCGCCCTAACGTTCCCGCTTGCCTGCCTCGGTATCGAATTTTCCAACCTTCAGAAAATCGAGCCTGGCGACACACCTGAACAGATCATCGAAAAGGCCGCCCATGTCGTTCCGACGGACCGCCAGCAAGCTTACCTGAAGAACGAATTCATCGGCTTCATTCACTTCGGGCCAAATACCTTCTCCGGCAAAGAATGGGGCAACGGCATGGAGGACCCCGCAAGCTTCGCGCCCGAGGTCGTCGATACCGACAACTGGTGCAAAAACATGAAGGCCGCTGGCATCACGCTGGTGGTGATGACTTTCAAGCACCACGACGGCTACATCCTCTGGCAGTCACGCTACGAAGACCACCAGACGATCAAGAACTCCCCCTACAAAAATGGTAAAGGCGACATCGCCAAGCAGCTCTCCAAGTCCTGTGAGAAATCCGGCTTGAAATTCGGCGTCTACCTCTCGCCAGCCGACCTCTACCAGATCGAGTCAAAAGTCGGCCTCTACGGCAACGGCAGCAAGTATCAGAAGAGCATCATTCCCACCAAGCCGGAAACCTTCAAGACCGATCCCATGCAAGTCCGCAAGGACAAGCCAGCGGATGCCCCGACTTTCACCTACGAGTGCGATGACTACAATCGCTACATGCTCAACCAGCTCTATGAAATGCTCACCGAGTATGGTCCGGTGCACGAGGTCTGGTTCGACGGCGCGCACCCGAAGCGCAAGGGCGGGCAGACCTACACCTACGACAATTGGTATTCACTCATTCGCAAGCTAGCCCCCGAAGCCGTTATCTTCGGCAAAGGCCCTGACGTCCGTTGGTGCGGTAACGAAGCCGGGCGCACCCGCCAGAGCGAGTGGAACGTCGTTCCGCTGCAAACTGATCCAGCAAAATTCGATTGGCCCGACAACACCCCACAGGACATTGGCTCGCGCAAGAAGCTGATGGACGCCAAATACCTCTACTACCGCCCCGCGGAGACCAATACATCCATCCGCCACGGCTGGTTCTGGCGCGACGACAGCAAGCAGGGCGTTCGCACTGCCGATGACGTCTTCGATATCTACGAGCGCTCGGTCGGTGGAAATTCGGTCTTCATGCTCAACGTCCCGCCCAACCGCGATGGCGTCTTCTCCCCGCGCGACGAGGCTTGCCTGATCGAAGTAGGCAAACGCATTCGCGCCACTTACGACACCGACCTCGCTAAAGGTGCCACGCTTTCTCAAAAAGGCCTGCAAGACGGCGACCTGGCCACTTACTGGCAACCGAAACTCGAAAACGCCGAACTGACCATCAATTTCAAAAAGCCAACCACGCTCAACCGTTTCCTCCTCCAAGAGGCAATTTCCGAGCGCGGCGAACGAATCGAAAAACACGCGCTCGACGCCTGGATCGACGGCTCCTGGAAAGAGCTCACCACCAGCACCAATGTTGGTCACAAGCGCATCCTGCGCTTCCCCACCGTCACCACCGAGAAGCTGCGCCTGCGCGTTCTTGAGAGCCGACTCGACCCGACCATCGCCGAGATCTCAGCCCACTTCTACAAACAGCCACCTCTCCCCGTCACCGCCAAGCGCAATGCGGAAGGGAAGATCGAGCTGGCCCTGGAGCAGCCAGCCTTCCACGGCAAGGGCGGCGGCCACAAGACCCAAGGACTCACCATCCGCTACACCACCGACGGCTCCGAGCCGACTGAGAAATCATCCCAATACACAGGCCCCATCATGCTTCAACCAGGAGCCACCTTAAAGGCACGCTCCTTCTCGAGTGCCGCGGCTGGAGCGATCACCAGCATCGAATTTGGCCTCGATAGCAGTAGATGGAAAGTCACCGCCAGCAGCGAAGAAAGTGGCACCTACGACGCCGCCAAGGCCATCGACGGAGACCCGCAAACGTTCTGGCACACCCAATGGAGCGGCAATGCTCCCAAGCACCCCCACACCCTCACCATCCAGATGGAAGCTAAGCACACCCTCACAGGCTTCGCCTACCTACCACGCCAGGACAAGCGCGTCCCTGACTCCATGGTCGAGCAATGGAAAGTCGAGACCAGCACCGACGGAAAAAACTGGACCGTCGCTGCCGAGGGAGAATTTGGCAACCTGCTCAACGACCCAAGTAAACGCAAAGTCGACTTTGCCAAAGCAATCCAAGCCAAATTCTTCCGCTTCACCTCACTGCGCGGCGCTCAAGACAAGCCCTACGCAGGTGCCGCCGAAATCGAGCTCTTCTCAAACTAAACCTTTTTCCAACAAACCCTCTGCGCCTCCGCGCCTCTGCGCGATGCCCCGAATTAAACAACCCAAGCACAGTCGTGTGAGTCGCAGACTTTTACACGATTAGCATTTCAAAAACATGGATCTCAATCTCACAGACAAAGTCGTTATCATCACCGGCGGTGCCAAGGGCATTGGCGCTGGCTGCACCGAAGCCTTCGCTGCCGAAGGCGCCATCCCGGTCATCGTCGGGCGCTCCCCCGATGTCGGTCAAGCCCTCATCGACAAATGCGGCCGTGGCCACGTCATCGCCGCCGAGCTCACTTCAGAGGAGGCCTGCAAGGCCGCCATCGAGGAAACCTTGGCCAAATTCGGTCGCATCGACGGCATCATCCACAATGCCGGGGTCAATGACGGCGTTTCCCTTCGCGATAGCCCAAGCGAGTTCCTCGGCTCCCTGCAGAAGAACATCTTCCACGTCTTCACCCTCACCCACTACGCGCTCGATGCCCTGATCGCGAGCAAAGGCTTCATCATCAACATCAGCTCCAAGGTCGCCGATACCGGCCAAGGCGCCACCTCTGGCTACGCCGCTTCCAAGGGCGCGATGAACGGCCTAACCCGCGAATGGGCACTCGATCTCGCCAAGCACAGCATCCGCGTGAACACCGTCGTCCCCGCCGAAGTCATGACCCCACTCTACGAAAATTGGGTCAAGACTCTCGACGACCCCGCCGCCTTCATCGCCGAGGCCGAGGCTCGCATCCCCTTCGAGCACCGCATGACCACCAGCGAAGAGATCGCCAACATGGTCGTCTTCATCGCCTCCGACCGCTCCGCCCACACCACCGGACAAATCCTCTACCCCGACGGAGGCTACGTCCACCTAGACCGCGCCTACGGCACCGTCGAAAAGGCCT
>CAXIBU010000227.1:0-4844 GCA_964021555.1 uncultured Verrucomicrobiales bacterium
CTGATTGGTGGGTGCGGTGTCGGTCGTTTGGCTGGCGATGGATTTCAGTTGCCCGGTGCGTTTTTGTTCCACCGCGGAAAGGTAGTGAAATCACAGCCTGCCAAAGATGCCTCGGACCTGCCGGATTTGCCTCGTTTGTTCGAGGTTTAAAGACGAGCGATTGTCAATAGGACTGCCTCTTTGACAATTCTTTGCTCAAAGGGTATCGTGAGGATTATGAAAAAGGTCTCTGTCTTCATCGCGGTCGTTTCTCTCTTCTCTTTCTTTGCCTCCAACGCGCTCGCAGACCAATCATCGGTCGCTAAGCTCTATCAAGAAGGTCTTAGAGCGGTTGATAAAGGCGATGTCGCCTTGGCAGAGGCGAAGTTCGCCGAGGTCCTCAAGCTCAACCCGAAGCACGGAAATGCGCGTTATCAGCTGATCAATTTGAGGAAGAACAAGGACGGGCTCGCTGGCAAGGCCCAGCAAATCCATCTGAAATCGATCATCCTTAAGGACATCGACCTGAAGGGTGCAAAGTTCACCGATGCGATCGACTACCTTTCGAGTCTGATCAGCGAGGAATCTGATAAGGGCATGAACTTCATTATTCAGGATCCAGATGGCAAGCTCAGCGACAAAACTGTAACGCTGTCCTTGAAGAAGGTTCCTGCCTCTGTCGCGCTCGAATACGTGCTGAAGGCGGCCGGAGCACGAGCAAACTACCGCAAGCATGCGATTGAAATCAGCCCCGCGAACTGATTTTAATCGAGAAAGGAGTTGGGGTGGAATTGGGTTGCTTGGCCCGCTTTGACTTGGAATTTTGCAGGGTCGGGTCGATAGTCGCTGCATGAGCCGCCCTTCCCGCCTGCCGGAACTAAAATTCTCTAGCTTGCCCTTCGAGAGAGCCTACCGATTCGATACTGATTGGTTTGGCAAGTCAGCGAGAAAACCGGTCTCCGCGCTTTTGGCGACGGACGAGCACCACTTGTGGTTTGGTGGTGAAGCTGAGGGTGAGTTCGACTTTGATGCTGACCTTAGCGCCAATGACTTTATCAAGGGGCTGTGGGAAAAGGATCTAGTCGAGTTGTTTCTCTACAATGAGGGAAATGGCCGATACCTAGAGCTGAATTTGTCCCCCGCCGGCGCTTGGTGGGGAGCTGTCTTCAGCGCTCCCAGAATGCAGGTAGCCGAATGGCGCCCGACCGCAGCTAGAGCCTACTCAATAAGAGGGCCAAAGAAATGGCGCTCCGCTCTTTGCTTGCCCTGGGACGAAATACGCAAGGAGCTAGGTGGTGGCGTGACCCATGCCAATCTGACGGCCATCACCGGCACGCCTGAGCAACAATTCTTCACTCTCTCCGACCTCGGTCAGGGGGAACCCGACTTCCACCTCCCCCTTTACTTTCAACCGATTACTTTCGCATGACCGATTTCCAAAAACTTTTATGAAAAGACTAATTAGCATCCTCATTTTCTCTTTCGTTTGCTGCGCCGCGAAGGCCGAGATGAAACTCGAAACAATTAAGACTGGCACGAAGCTTGGTGATCTTGAGTTCATTTCAGGCACCACCAAGAAAACGGATATCCGAAAGGCCTTTGGTGAAGCCTCTAGGGTATTTGATAATGGAGCTAAAGAGGTATATGACGACCTAGGTTTTGTGGTTAGATATCGAGGAGATCAACAAAAGGTCTACAATATTGATATTTACCTTTCCCTAGACAGTGTCCTAGGCAACAAAGTCTTACCCAAGAAGGTATTCAAAGGTAAAATTAACTTTCGAGAGATTGCTTTTGAGGGATCTCCGAGCATGGAGATTTTAGTAAAAAAAATGGTCGATAAGTCCTATATCAAGGAGAAAGGCACGTCTTTTGTTGTCAATCTTGGTAAAAATGCTTGGTGGTTTTACCCCGAAAGTAATGGCACCCCGTTTGAGGACGGTGAAAACTTAGGAATGATCACTCTTTGGGAAAGAATTCCTGGAAAATAGAAACCGCCTTTCAACCTATCACTTTCGTATGACCGACTTCAAAACACTCGCCTCCGCACTGCCCCACGGGCGCATCAGCCAAAGCCCCGAAGACCTCGAATTTCACTCGATTGACAAGTGGGATGCATCCGCCACGCCCGATGTGGTGGTCTTCGCTCAGACCACCGAGGACGTGGCTGCAGTGATGAAATTCGCCAGCACCCACGAAATTCCGGTCTATACGAGGGGTGCGGGCGTCGGTTACGTCGGTGGCTGTGTGCCGACCCAAGGAGGGATCGCTCTCAATCTCATGGCGCTGAATCAGATTCTCGAAATCTCGCCTGAGGATGGCTGCATTGTGGTGCAACCAGGGGTGATCACTGGAGAGCTGCAGGACGCTGCAAAAGCGATCGGCTGGTATTACCCGCCGGACCCCGCATCCCTGAAAGAGTGCTCGATAGGCGGTAATATTGCGACTAATGCCGGCGGTCCTCGTTGCTTGAAATACGGGGTGACGCGTCAATACGTGCTTGGGCTCACCGTGGTCATGGCTGACGGGCAGGTTCTCAAGACCGGCGGGCGGTGCCATAAAAATAAGACCGGATTTGACCTGGTGCGCTTGATCACGGGAAGCGAGGGAATGCTCGGTGTCATCACTGAGGCGGTGCTCCGTATCATTCCGCACCCGCAGACGAGGTCGATGTTGAGTGCCACTTTCGCCGAATTTTCTGACGCGGCGGCGGCGGTTCAAACGATTTTGGGTTCAGGTCACCTGCCATCAGCGCTTGAGATCACCGATGGCTTCACTCTCCAGGCGGCCCGCAATTACCTCGGTCACGAGGTGCTGCCTGACGGAAAGGCGCATTTGATCGTCGAGATCGATGGCCGCAAGGACGCGGTGGCTAGCGAACTTGGAGAATTGGAAGACTTGCTAAAATCCTTGAAAGCACTGTCGATCCAACGAGCCGAAGACGATGCAGCCTGCGAGGCGATCTGGCAGCTTCGACGTGACTTTTCCTACTCTCTTCGAGCTACCGGGCTGACTAAACTGAACGAAGATATTGTCGTTCCTCGCTCCAAGCTGGTCGAACTAGTGACTTTTGCTCGCTCCTTACAGAATGAAACCGGGATTGATGTCGCGTGCTTCGGGCATGCGGGTGATGGCAACATCCACACCAATATCATGGTGAAGGACTACCTGACAGACCCTGCGGAGAAGGAGAAAGCCGATAAGACTGTGGACAGGCTCTTTAAATGGGTCCTAGCCAATGATGGGGCAATTACCGGCGAGCACGGGGTCGGGCTGGCCAAGAAACCATGGATCGGCGAGGCACTTGGTGAAACAGGTCTTTCGATTCATCACGCGATCAAGGATGCTCTTGATCCAAAAGGCGTTCTCAATCCGGGTAAGTTCTTGGATTAGTCAGTGCCTTGGCACAAAAAAGCCACGCCCCGGCAAGGGGCGTGGCTGGTAAATTCAATTTTTGGCTCGATCAGATCACAAAGGAAAGAATCCAGATGATCAGGAAGACGAAGAATAAAATCTTCGCGATTTGGGCAGCAGTTCCCGACAGGGAAGTGAAACCGAGAGCACCGGCAATGAGTGCAACGACAAGAAAAATTAGGGCCCAGCTTAACATAGTATTTTTTGGTTTGTTTGTAGTTTAGTAGTGAAGGTGATGAAGCTTTAAAGGCTCCGCCACGTGATTTGACCAACCGCTGGACCTTTAGTTACCGACTTCGAGTCTTCTGTAGTATTTTTTCGAAGAGAAGAAGGTTCAGGTCCAGTTAGATTACTAACAAGCTTCCACAGATAGACGACTTGTCAAAAAAATGCCTGATTTTTTTTGTAACTTCCTATTCTTCAGCAGCATCCTTGATGTCGTCTCCGACTTCTTGAAGCTTCTCTCCAGCCTTTTCCAAGAGGTTCTTGTCCTCTTTTTCGGTGAGTTTATCGATGGCTTCGCCAACATCTTCGGCATCCTTGCTTTTTTCAAGGTCCTCGACGGCCTCGTCCAGTTTCTCGCCGGCCTTTTCGGCTGGTCCTTTCTCTTCGCAGGATGACATGAATAGAGCGGTTGAACCAATGAGCCCTAGAACAACGGATTTCGCGATAAGTGAGTTTTTCAACATTCCTCAATCTATCAGTTTCTCATCGTTCTGCCTAGGGAAAATCGATGATGACTGAGCGCTAGCTTGTCAGGGAGGTGTGCTATCGACTAGGTTACGAATATGAGATCTACCATGAAAAAGCATCGGGACTCGACTCGGCTGTTCATTGCCCCCTCCCTTTTGGCTGCGGATTTCGGTAGGATCCAAGAGGAAACCAGCCGCGCGATCCATGCAGGGGCGGACTGGATGCACTTGGACGTGATGGATGGTCACTTCGTGGACAATATCTCCTTTGGTCCAGCCATTATTTCGGCGATCAATGAGACGAATGACATTTTTCTCGATGTCCACCTGATGATTTCCCGTCCGGATCACTACTTGCAGCGCTTTATCGAGGCAGGGGCGGATTGCATCACGGTTCACGTCGAGGCGGAGCACAATGTGACTGAGACGCTGAAGCGTATTCGGAAAGCTGGCTTGCTGGCGGGCTTGGCGATCAATCCGGCAACGCCGCTCTCGGAGGCGGCACCGTATTTGGACCAAATCGATCTGCTACTGGTCATGACCGTGGTGCCTGGCTTTGGCGGACAGTCTTTCATGGCTGAAGTGATACCCAAGATCGAAGAGGCGGTGCGCTTGCGCTCGGAGCAAGGCCTGAATTTCCACATTCAAGTCGATGGTGGCTTGGATGCCTCAACAGCTCCAGTTGCCAAGAAAGCTGGTGCCAACGTGATTGTGGCAGGGTCATCAACATTCAAGGCTCCCGACATGGCGGAGGCGATT
>CAXIBU010000228.1:0-4828 GCA_964021555.1 uncultured Verrucomicrobiales bacterium
TCGTCGGCTCTGAGAGCGGAAAGGTTAGTGTCATTTCGGGCGCCGTTGGCATCCGCTGTTTCCCAGCCGCCAGATTCTACGACACCTGCAAGCTCAGTGATATCGGCGTTGCCGAAACCGTTGTTACCTTGTCGCGTGAGGTTAACGCTAATGTTAGCGGCATGCGATGCGCCCAGACCAAGACAAGTCATGGTAAGGAGGGCTTTAGTTGTTTTTTTCATATTTGGTCTATGTTTTGTGTTTTGAAATTCGACGGAAATCAAATTTCGAAAGGGGTCATTCGGTGAGCCTGTTTTCGTTTAGCAACCTGAGGACGGTTTCTTGGTCGATCCCGCCTTCGATGATGAAAAGTTCGTCGAGTTCTCCTTTGAGGGTCTTTCCTTCGACGACTCCGTCGATGGTCTCACGATCAAAATAGGTCCCCATATGCATTGGGACTGCTTTGTTCGTGTCGATGATGATATCACCATTTGTGTCTCGTCGAACGGGGTGGTGTGCCGCAGGGCTCAGTGAAGTCAGCACGCCGTCTAAATAAAAGTCGGTGATAGGTCGGCCTGACTCATCGCATTTTCCACTGTAGGAAACGGCTATGTGGTGCCAGAGATCGTCGTCTAGTTCTAGATCAGGGCTGAAATACCAAAAGCCTCCGAAGGAGGTGTTAAAGATCGGTTTTCCATGATTGTCGTAATCGAGGTGAACTGTCCATTTAGAGTTGTTGGAAATACGGCTGGCGTCGTAGTCCTGCTGCTCGCCCCACGAGATCACTCCCAAAGTTCGGTGCGGGTTGCTTTCGGAGTTACGTCGATTCGGCAGCTTTAACCAGAAGGCGACACTCCGTGGCTTGTTTCTGAGGATTCCATCCCAGTTCGTTTCAATGTAATTCGCCTCGCCGTCGAGGCTGAGACATGTGCTAAACTTCCCTTCACTCAAGGGGGTGATTCGGGTGGACTTCGGTGATTTGTGTAGACGGTAGGAAAGGGCGGTTTTCTTGAGCGTCGTGTCCGACTCAACGAAATTCTCGACCCTGTCGAAGCTCCAGTGTTGGTGGGGCAGAGACTTGGGCAATTGGTAGAAGAAGCGATCAGGGGAGAGCTGAGTGGACTCCAATCGTCCGTTGGGTAGCACTCTCGTAGCCTGACCTTTCACGAGTTCTTGGGCACCCTTGACGCCCGAGAGTGCGCTGGCTCGGACTTTTCCTTTGAATACATGAATTTCGTCGCCCTTCAAGGGATCGGAAATGACGCCAAATTTGGTCCCGAGATCAACGATGTTTAGTTCCTTGGTCTTTACGGTAAATCCGACGGCATTGGTGGGGACGGTAAATGAGCCTGCGCCTTCATTAAGATAGAGAAGCTCATCCGACTTCAACATCAGATCAGCTGGAGCTTGAACGATGGCTTCGACACCTGTGCTCAGAGTGAGTTTTACGGTTCCTTGTGATAGCCGGAAGCGAGAATTCACTCTCAGAAATTCGCCATCTGAAGGGGTGCTGTCATTCGGGGCGTCGATCACATAAGTTGAGCCTGGCGATGTCTCGAAGCGCAGTTGTGCGACGGTTTCAGGGGCGTATTTGATCGAGGTGATCTTTAGTGCAATGAGAGTGAGAGTGATCAATGCCGCAGCGGCGATTGCGGTGACGGTGAGAGCCCGCTTTTTTTGGCGGTGCAAGCGAGCTTCAACTAATTCGGAGGCGACTGAATTAATAGATGCCGAGGTGCGCGATAGGCGGAATTGCAAGCTCTGGTGTAGGGCTGCAAGCTCGTAGTAGATTGAGCGGGCGGAAGGGTCCGCCTTAAGCTGTTCTTGAAGAGCCAGAAATTCGTTTCTGGGAAGAGTCCCATCGAGCGATTGCTGCACTCGCCTTTCGAACGCTTGTTGTTCCTGCTCCGTCATACCGTGCCTCCTTTTGCTGGAATGGGATTAAGCTCAGCTTGGATGCATTTTCGTAGTGTCGTGCGGATCCGGTAAAGGGTAACGGAGAGAGACGAAACGGAGCGGCCCTCTCTTTTTGCATGACTGGCCAGGCCACCTTCGCCGCGGTAGCGATACTTGAGCAGCTCCTGATGATTGGGCTTCAGCTTGGCCATGCAGGTTTCAAGTGCTTGAAGTCGGTGGTTACTGGCTGGAATATGGGTCTCAACCTCGCTGGCGATGGTCTCGATTAGTTCGTCGTCGAAAACGAGCCAGTTACTTCTCTTATGTCTTTTGAGGTGAGCCAGAACCTCGTATCGGGCGATGGTAAAAGCCCATGCTCGGAAATTCGTCCCAGGAGTGAAGTCCTTCTGCTTTGTCCAGATGGTCAAGTTAGTCTTCTGAAGGATGTCAGCCACGTCAGGGCTGCCTGGTAGCTGGGCGATGATGAATGCCCATAAGTCTCCCTGATGTTCGGTCAGCTGCCTGACGAAATCAGCGATGTCGTTTGCCGGGTCTACTTCATTCATGATTAGCGATGGTCTTGCGGTGGTTAACAGCGGGACGAGTGAGAATCTTAACAAACTATTTTGTTTTTTTGTGAAATAGCTGAATTGGGAGACTCTTTTGGACGTGAGTGAGGACTGAGGTGAGGACTGAGGTGAGGAGCTAATTGGCAGAACGGGCGGTGCTTTTCGGTGGTGGAAAAGTGGCGCTTACCCTATGGCTGGCGCGTGAGCATGATCAATGAACTGCTGGCCTTTATGGGGCTGATGGCGCTGGGGCAGTTTTCGCCCGGGCCTGACATGGTCTTGCTGACCCGCACGGCGCTGGCGGGAGGGGCGAGGAATGGGGTGCTTATGGCGGCAGGGATCGCGACCGGGCTAATGGTGCATTCATCGATTGCAGCGATGGGGGTCGCGGTTTTCTTGACTGGTGAGGGAGGCTTGGCGCTTGCGCTGAGACTCTTGGCCGGGTGCTACTTGCTTTTCCTGGCTTGGCAGATCATGCCGAAAGGTCAGGGGAACGAAGTGCGGCAGACGGAGGCGCTTGAAGTGCCCAGGCCCTATTGGCGCGGGCTTTTGTGTAATTTGTTGAATCCAAAGGCAGCCCTCTTCCTCGCTGCGATGATGGCTCCCTTTACGGCGGTTTCGGATTCGCCACAGTGGCCGTGGATACTGGCGGCGATTATTGTGGTTCAGGGTGGGGTTTTGTGGAGCTTGTGGGCGGTGCTGCTGCAGCGACCGGGGATAAGAGGCATGTATCAGCGCAGCGCCAAGTGGATTGACCGTCTGTTTGCGCTGGCGCTCTTGGTCTTGGGCGTAAGCTTGTTTTTTCTCAGTTGAGCGGCTACAAGGCATCGTGATTAGTGCAGATGAAACACCGGAGAGCGGCTCGCATTTTCCATACGAAATGGTGGGTGATGATGGACTGACCGCGGAGCAGCGGCTTGAGAAATACACTGGAGATGTCGATTGGTCGTATCTGAAACCGCATTTCAAAGAAGGTGCCCTAATTTATGTCGATCCAAGCCTAGATCTAAAGGCGGTAGGTCGAGTCTTTCTGGCGGATGAAAAGGAGCAGGTCGAGGCCTGGCTCAAGTGCGGAGATCTGGTCAAACCCGGCGAACTCCACGCTCAGTGGTGGGAGAGTCAGGGGAGTCGCTTTTTGGCGCAAGTCGTTCAGCCTTTTGTGCTCATCCAGCCCCTTGAGGGCCAATAAATTGAAAAATAATTGCCGTTGGTGCTTCCCTTTAAGCGCTCAGCATGCCTTGGGTAGCCGCCCCCCTCGAACGAATCGATATGACTGACAAGACTTTCCAAGAATTAGGGCTCCGTGATGAGCTGCTCAAGGCCATCAACTCCATTGGCTATGAATCTCCCTCCATTATCCAGGAGCTAGCCATCCCAATTGCTCTTGAAGGGCGTGACATCGTCGGGCTCTCGCAGACTGGCTCAGGTAAGACCGCTGCCTTCGTCCTGCCCGTGCTTCAGCAGCTTGATGAAAATGTGACCGGGGCGCAGGCCCTGATTGTCTGCCCGACCCGTGAACTCGCCGTCCAAGTTTGCGAGGAAGCTAACCGGCTCGGCAATTCCCTTCGTGGTTTTAGCGCGGTCCCTGTCTACGGTGGCGCTCCCATTGATCGCCAAATTCGCTCACTGCGCAATGGCGCGCAGCTCATTGTCGGCACCCCTGGTCGTTTGCTCGATCACCTGCGCCGCAAGACCTTTGATCCCCGCAAGGTTAAGCAAGTGGTGCTTGATGAGGCGGATCGCATGCTCGACATGGGCTTCCGCGAGGAAATGGAAGAATTGCTCTCAGCGATGTCCGACGACCGCCAGACCATGTTCTTCTCTGCTACCATGAATCGGCAGGTCGAGCGCTTGATCAAGCACTTTGGCAAAGAGCCGGAGACCATCGAGATCGAGCGCAAGGCGATGACGGTTTCGAGCATCGAGCAGATTAGCTATGAAGTTCGTAATCGCTCCAAAGTCGAGGTTCTTTCGCGAGTTCTGGATCTTGATGACCCACGCCTAACGATTGTTTTCTGCAATACCAAGCGAGCCGTGGATGAAACGACTGAGTCGCTCCTCGGGCGCGGCTATGCGGCCGACAGGTTGCACGGTGACATCACTCAGACCCTGCGCGAGCGCTGCTTGCGTCGTTTCCGTGATGGCAAAATTGAGATTTTGGTCGCGACTGACGTTGCGGCGCGCGGGATCGATATCGATGAGATTGATCTCGTTGTGAACTTTGACCTGCCAAATGACCCGGAAGACTACGTTCACCGCATTGGCCGGACTGGTCGTGCCGGGCGCACGGGCAAGGCCGTTAGCTTTGCCTTTGGTCGCGACATTTATCGACTCCAGCAAGTCGAAAGATACATCAAACAGAAGATCGGTCGTGAGCGTGTCCC
>CAXIBU010000229.1:0-4766 GCA_964021555.1 uncultured Verrucomicrobiales bacterium
TACAGGTTGTCTCCGTTCTTGAGTTGGTTGCGGATTTCGATGATGCCTTCGCGGAGTTGGAAGAGGCTGTCTTTAATGTCTTTCGCTTGGCGCGGTCCGAGGGCTGGGGCGAGGGTTGGTAGGGCTGAGAGGGCCTGTTGCAGCCAGTTGATGCAGCGCTTGAGGACGGCTAGGGAGTAGCCGGGCTCTTGCTCCATGGTGTCGCCATTGAGGGCGGCGGCGAGTTTGCCGGAGATCTTCAGGAAGGGGATGTAGAAGGCCTCGATATCCTCCGCTGGGACCTTTCCGTGGAGCTGGTTGATTGCGGGAGAGTGATCGACGACCAAGTCCATGGCCCGGCGCTGCAAGGGGTGCTGGACGATCTCGACTTCGTCCTCGTAACTGTCTTCGTCGGTCGCTCCGAGATCGAAGTCGAACCAGTCACTGGGGTCAAATTGGTCGTCGCCCGAGACTTGCCCCGGTGAGCGCTCGCTCTCGTCAGCCAGTGACCCAAGCAGGTGATCCCAGCCCATGACAAAGGCTTCTTTGGTCTCGCTATCGCTGTCGTCGGCGTATTTGGCCATGACTTCTCCATAGGCATCGTTGAGCCGGTCAGAGTGCTGGAGCCGCAGCTCCCAGGCAAATTCGTCGTTGTCATCGGGATCCGGCTCCTCCGCTGCGCCGGGGGGCTGAACGACCTGACAGACGTAGTCGCGCATGGCTTGTTGGTTAGCCATTTGCTGGGCGGACTCTTCTTCGCGGCTCATCTGCCACTCGCTTTCCTCGATCTCCAGCTGGAAATGCGTGCCGTGAACGAGGTAGCGCTGGCGTGACTCGGAGAACCATTCGAGGGTCAGGCTGGGGTGCCAGGATTCGATGCCCGCTTCTTGATCGCCCTCGCCGGTGCTGACCTGCACTTCTTTCCGTGACGCGGTGCAGTCACCGACTTGGCCGTGAATTTCTTCAGGCAGGGCGTCGCCGAGCCAGTCCATCACGAGCAGGCGGTTACGCGCGGTGAATTTGGCGCCTGCCAGATCGCGCCAGCAGTCGCCCTCGAGAACGAGTTTGGTGGGGTGGCTCGATCCCTTGAGCGTGAGTTCGCCGCTAACCACTCCCGCGATGCGGTTGTCGATCTCGATGGATTCTATCGAGTGGCTGAGGTCGATGGCCATAATCAGTGAAAATTCAGACCTGCACGTAGGGCAGCTCGGAGTAGGTCTTCTCGATCTCGGTATTATGGTCGAGAAGTTCTTGGATGGAATCCCAGCGTGCGCCAGTGAGGGCCTTGCGGGCGCCATCGGGAAGTTCGACTGCAATGACGCAGTCACCGAAGGTGGCGGTCATGGATTCGAGGTCGAGGGTGACTTCGAGAGATGGATTGGCCTCGATGGCCTCGGCGAGGCGCTTACGATCAGCGGTGGCGGCGGTGACACAGGGCATGCCGAGACCGGTCGAATTTCCAAAGAAGATCTCGGCGAAACTTTCTCCGATGATGGCACGGAAGCCAGAACGGTAGATCGATTGTGGAGCATGCTCACGTGAGGAACCACAGCCAAAGTTTGGCCCCACGACTAGGAGCTTGGCTCCCTGGTAAGCGGGGTCGTCGAGTGGATGTCCTTTGCTCTGCTCTTGGTCATCGAAACGTTCGTCGTAGAACAAGCCGGCGGCTAGGTCGTCGAAAGTGACGCATTTGAGAAAGCGAGCGGGAATGATGCGATCGGTATCGATGTCCGCGCCCTCGATGGGGAGTGCGGTGCCGGTGATGCGGGTAATTGCGGGAAGGGCCATTGGGAAAAGAAAAACGAAAAACGGAAAACGGAAAACGGAAAACGGAAAACGGGAGGGGCTACTTTTGGATGCGGGTGACGGTGTAGCCGGCCTTTTGGAGGAGGGTGACGATGCTGGTGTCGCCGATGTAGTGGGCGGTGCCAGCGGCGAAGAATAGGACTTCATCGGGATGAGCAGTGAGCTGCTTCTGGATGCTGGCGGACATCTCGAGGTTGCGGTCGTGAATGAGGAGCTTGGTGAATTTCTTCTCCAGTTCGGGCGAGATGGCGCCTTTGCCTTCCATGGTGGCATCGAGGGCCTTTTCAAGCTGCTTGGCATCGCCCTTGAGGTAGGCCTCGAGAAGATCTGCCAGAGGGTCGGTGCCCTTTTCCGCGGCTTCTTCCATGGCTCCGATCATGCTGACACTGAGCTCGACTTGCTCGGCCTCGGTGAGCTGATCCATTTTGCCGAGCTGTGTCTTGAATGTCTCGATGGCTCCGGTCTGCTTACCGGCTTTCTCCGCGCGGTTCCAGAGCTGGACGTCGAGCGGTTGCTTGCCCTGCATTTGCTCTTCGAGAATTGGCAGGGTGAGTGCAACGAACCAGGTTTTCATGGTGTTCAGTGCCTGATGATTGAGCGCAGGGTTCACCGCGGCGAGCTGAGCATCGAGACGCTTGGTATTTTTCGGGCCGAGGCTGCCGGCGAGTGTTTTTCCATCCGTTCTGATCAGCATGGGGGCCATCTTGAGCTGGCTCGCCATGTCCATGGGGACCTCGGTGTAAACTCGGTCTGCGGATTCAAAGGCCGCTTGTGCCGCCGGATGCAGGTTTATGACGGCAGGGGCGCTGACGTGAACGGTGCCGAAGAGGTAGGAGGCCTGTTTGAGGTCCTTACCTTCGACTTTCCAAAGAAAAGCGGCATCGGGGTGCTTCCGTGCTTCGTCCGCCTGAGTCGTCTGAAAGAGACCTAGGCTGACGCATAAGCTGAGGAGGAAAAGTCGGAGAGTCATATTAAATTAAGTGTTAGCAGTTTCGAGTTCGGGCATTTCGCGAACGTCGGTGACGTGTCCAGTGACCGCAGCAGCGACCACCATAGCGGGGCTCATGAGAATGGTGCGCCCGATGGGGCTGCCCTGACGGCCCTTGTAGTTGCGGTTGGACGAGCTAGCGCAGATTTGATCGCCGATCAGCTTGTCCGGGTTCATTGCCAGGCACATGGAGCAGCCGGCCTTGCGCCATTCGAAACCTGCCTCGCGGAAAATGTCGGCGATGCCTTCTTGCTCGCACTGGTGAGCGGTGATCTGCGAGCCCGGGACGGCGAGTGCCTTGACGCCAGGTGCGACTTTGCGGCCCTTGAGGATACGGGCCGCTTCGCGAAAGTCGCTGAGGCGTCCGTTGGTGCACGATCCGAGGAAAGCGACGTCGACCGGGATGCCGGAGATGGGTTTGCCGGCGGGCAAGCGCATGTAGTTGAGAGCTTCTTCGATGGATGCCTTTTCATTGGCATCGTCGGTCTGCTCTGGATCCGGGATGCTCTCGGTCACGGCGATGCCGTGATCGGGAGAAATGCCCCACGTCACCGTGGGGGCGATGTCTGCGGCATCGATCAGGACGTGGTCATCGTAAACGGCATCGGGGTCGGAGGCGTAACTGTCCCAGCGCGCCACTGCGGCCTGCCACTCTTCGCCTTTGGGCGCGTAGGGGCGGCCTTCAAGGTAGTCGTAGGTGGTCTGGTCGGGATTGACGTAACCGCAGCGGGCTCCGCCCTCGATGGACATGTTGCAGACGGTCATGCGCTCTTCCATGCTCATGCGGTCGAAGACCTCACCGGCATATTCGTAGGCATAGCCGATGCCGCCTTTCGCGCCGAGCTGACGAATGATGTGCAGGATGACGTCCTTGGCGTAGACGCCCGGTGCCAAGTTGCCGTTGACCTCGATGCGACGCACCTTGAGCTTGGCCATGGCTAAGGTTTGGGTGGCCAGGACGTCGCGCACCTGGGTGGTGCCGATCCCGAAAGCGATCGCGCCAAAGGCCCCGTGGGTGGCGGTATGGGAGTCCCCACAAACAATGGTGCTGCCCGGCTGGGTGATGCCCTGTTCGGGCCCGACCATGTGGACGATGCCCTGCTGTCCTGTTGAAAGGGAGAAGTAGCGAATTCCAGCCTCGGCAACGTTTTTGGAGAGCTCGTTGATCATTGCCTCAGCCAGTGGATCTGAGAAAGGCTGCTCTTGTTGGTCGGTGGGCACGATGTGATCGACCGTGGCGAAGGTGCGGTGCGGGTATTTGACCTTCAGGCCTAGATCCCGCAGCATGCCGAAGGCTTGGGGAGAGGTCACCTCGTGAATGAGGTGAGTTCCGATGAAGAGCTGGGTGCGGCCATCGGATAAGGTGCCGACGCTGTGAGCATCCCAAACTTTTTGATAAAGGGTCTTTGCCATGGGTCTAAATAGTGCGAGTTCGCTGGGGAGAGATTCGTAGCCCCCCAGCGATCAAGAGTCAATCCAAGCTCGCAAGCCCCTGTGGCATCATCGCGCCACACAAGTGCGCCTCACTCGACGATCAGGAAATACGCTTCCTCGGGTAGGCCTGCAAGTGTGGCGGTGACTTGGTAGTTGCCCGGGCTAGGCTCTGAGAAAGTCGCGCTTGAGCTGTGATCGTTCGGAAAGCTAATCAGGTCGGTGCCGCCTTTCAGTGCCCAGCCGGTCTGTCCTGCGGGGCCGGTGAAGAGGATCGTGTGTTGATTGCCGGCTTTGACGTAGCTCGTCACCTCGGGCGCTGGAGTGCTATCGGCAGGGGTATACTCGTATTGCAGGGTGACGGCACCAGGCCGCAGGTTGATCCCAACATCGAAGAAAGCCGAGGACACGTTGTCGACGCTACTGGTAAATTCGTCATCCGTGCCATTGCTCAGCTCGCCGAAGAAGTCGATGCTGAGCCCAGTGACATTGCCTGTGCCGATGAAGTCCGCCGCTCTGAAATCCTCGTCGGTGGCGTCGATCCCGCCGTCACTGGTGGTAT
>CAXIBU010000230.1:0-4740 GCA_964021555.1 uncultured Verrucomicrobiales bacterium
GATTGCTGTCTCGACCTGCTTGCGATCATTAATTTTGTCCTCTAGACCCTTGCGGTTCTGAAGCCCGAAATAAGCGCCGAACAGAAGGCTCAGCATCGCTAAAATGGAAAGTGTTTGCCACATAGTGTTTGATAGGTTCCTGCCATTTGCGGAATATTCCAACGGCAGATTTGAAGCACCCTAGGAGGATCGAGGGGCGCACGACAATGCAAAAGTTTGATAAATCTGAAAGAAGTGCTCCATTTATTGCTTGAACGTTGCTCAGAATAGGCGAGGGCTGGGTCAGACGATGAAGACTATCTTTCGAATTTTCAGCTACTTGAGGCGCTATCCGGGCCTTGCTGCCGCACAACTGAGCTGTGCGATTCTAATGACCCTGCTGCTTTTGGTTTTTCCGATTATCGTCGGAAAAGTGACCGATGAAGTGCTCCTTTCGGGCGACGGCACCATGCTTTTCACCTACGTCGGAATTGCGCTGTCAGCCTTTCTTGCGCGAGAGCTTTTCAATTGTTTGAGAATCATTTTGAACAACATTTTCGAGCAGCGTGCGGTATTCGACCTGCGCTCGGAACTCTACAATAAACTGCAGCGCCTGCCGCTTAAATGGTTCGATAATCGGCGCACCGGCGACATCATGACACGGGTAGCGGAGGACGTTCCAGCGATGGATCGATTGCTAATCGACGGCATCGAGCTGGGAATCGTCTCCGCGCTGCAAATCATCGCCGTGATGTGCCTGCTCGTCTACAAGTCTCCCCCGATGGCCCTCGCCGCGATCTCACCTCTGCCCTTTTTGATTTTGGGAGCCTGCCTTTACACCCGCAACGCACGTGACCGCTACCGAGAGGTTCGCAAGTTCACCGGTGACATGAACTCGCTGCTCAATGACAATGTTTCCGGCATTAGCCAGATCAAATCCTACGCGGCTGAAGATGAGGAGCACGACAGATTCGATGCCGCATCCAACAAAGTCAGGCGCGCCACGCTGAAGGTGATGAAGGCCTGGGCCTTCTACAATCCTAGCATGAGTTTCATGAATTCGGTGGGATACATTGCCGTGCTGTTGACGGCTGGCAATATCGCCATCAATTCGGACGACCCAGCCTCCACCGTCCCCAATCTGGTCGCTTTTCTCTCCATTCTCTGGGCGCTTTACGAGCCGATCGGGAGACTGCATCAGCTGAACCAAATGACCCAATCGAGCCGTGCCGCCGCCGAGCGGGTGTTTGCCATTCTGGACTCTGAGAACGAAGTTCACTCTGAAGATGGCGAATTGCTCAAACAACCGATCCGTGGGCACATTCGCTTCACTGATGTCGGCTTTTCCTACGATCCGGAGACTCCGACAGTCACTGGAATCAACATCGAAGCCCAGCCCGGGGAGATGATTGCGCTTGTCGGCACCACTGGTGCCGGAAAGTCGACGGTTCTCAACTTGCTGACCCGTTTCTATGAATACGACCACGGCTCAATCACCATTGATGGCCAAGAGCTCAACCAGCTCAACAAGGGCTCGCTGCGGAGCTCGATTGGATTCGTGACTCAGGACGCCTTCCTATTCAATGGCACGGTTCGCGCGAACCTGGCCCTAGCGGGACGCGACGCCACCGATGAGCAAATGTGGAGCGCACTAAAGGCGGCTAATGCGGCGGATTTCGTCCGCCAATTCGACCAACAACTCGACACCCAGGTCGGCGAACGCGGTGTGAAGCTCTCTGGCGGAGAACGGCAGCGACTTTCAATCGCTCGAGCTCTGCTGAAAAATCAGCCCATCTTGCTGCTCGACGAGGCCACGGCTTCAGTCGACTCCGAGACCGAGCGCCTGATCCAGGAGGCGCTCGATCACCTGATGGAGAACCGCACCTCATTCGTCATCGCGCACCGCCTGAGCACCATTCAAAATGCAGACCGCATTTATGTCCTCGACCATGGGCGGGTCATTGAATCCGGAACTCACGAGGCGCTCCTCGCCAAATCAGGCAAATACGCTCACCTTTGTCAGCAGGCATTTTTGAACGAAGAAGAGGCCAAAGAAACCGTCCACTGAGCCACTGGTATAATCTGGTGAATAAGACTCCACCTAAATGGCTTCTCCCGGTAGGGGCCGTCATCTGCGCACTCGCATGGGGCTCTGCTTTTCCGGGAATCAAGTTTCTCTACGCGCAGCTGGAAACCCTTGGTGTGGAAAGATCATGGCCGGTGATCCTGCTGCTCGCCGGTGCCCGTTTTTTCACTGCCGGCCTGCTCTTGCTAAGCATCACTCGGCTTGACTGGCACGCCATCCGAAAGGCTCCAAAAGCACCGCTCATCGGCTTCGGGATGCTCCAGACCTATCTGCAATACGTCATTTTTTACGCCGCCATCAGCATTGCCAGCGGCACCCTGCTATCGCTACTCACGGTCTCGGGCAACTTCTTCTGGGTCATTCTCGCCCCCCTGCTCTTAAAGACCGAGTGGCCCAGAAAAACTCAATGGGCCTTGCTCATCCTGGGAACAGTTGGGGTTTCATGGGCCGTTGCCCAACCCGGCGCGGGTGCCGGGCGTCCGGTTCTAGGGGCCTTTCTGTTGTGCTGCGCGACTTTCTGCGGGGCGCTCGCGCTCATCGTCCTGCAATCGGTCAAGGATCACGTGAGCACCCGCTCGGCGACTTGCCTTTCCTTACTTGGAGGCGGCCTGCTGCTTCTGCTAACTGCTTTTCCGGCCTGGTCACAATTTGCACTCATCTTTAGCCAGGCGAAGGTCCTGGCAATGACCCTTTATCTGGCAGCGGTGTCCGCCGTCGGCTTTGGTTTGTGGAATTACCTCACCACGCTGTTTTCGGTCAATGTGCTGGCGGGGTATCGCTTCTTGATTCCGATTGCGGGGGTGAGCCTTTCGAGTTTCTTCATTCCCGGGGAGACCCCGGGAATTGGCATCTTGGCTGGCGGGTGCTTAGTCCTGGTCTCCGTGATTGGGTTGCAACGGCTAAAAGCGAGACCAGCCGGCCAGATTCGATAGATGACACAGCGCCGGATTTGCTCACTCGATCATCAGGATATTATGATTGGTCTACATCACTGACAGATATCAACCTACTACAAACCACTGATATCTGACCATTTACACCATGCTCCCCAGCCACCGAACAACCAAGCATTCCTTTTTGAATCGAGCGCCCCTGAGCGCGCGGAGGCTCGTTAAAGCCGGATTGGCCTATTGCCTCTTGTCCATGCTCCTCACGCTTCAGGCGGCCGACTGGATGACCATTGTCCGTAAAGACGGAAAGTCATTTGAAGCGAAAGTCGTCAACGTCGCCGAGCATGTGATCCACGGTAAAGAAGTGATCTTGCAGCGGAAATCCGATGGCAAAACCTTCTCGATCCCGCTGCAACAGCTTTCCGACGAGACGAAGGAGGCTATCCTCAACGTGGAAGACGAGGTCACCCACCCCGACACCTCGTCGCGTCCCGATTGGGAGCCCTACGATGACGAGGCCGAAGGGGGCGCTGGCCCCAAGGTCTCCATGCATCGCGGCCGCAGCTATTTTCCGTATTTGGATAATCACAAGAGCTCAATGCACCAGGCCATTCCAATGGGCCCCATCGGCGGGGCGGCCTTTTTAAAAATGGGGGAAAACGATGCTCTGATTACCGAATTGGATTCCAAGAGCCCCGGGGCACAAGCCGGGCTCTTACCTGGAGATCGCGTCACAGGAGTCAATGGTAAGGAATTTACCCCAGTCAACAAAGACCCCGGAACGGGTGGCGACGGCATCCCGCGCGAGCTTGGCTTGGCAATTATTGAGAGCCAGTCCACGGGCAAGCCGCTAGTTCTGATGATCAAACGGCAGGGCGATAACATCTCTGAAGTTAGCGTCGAATTCGAACCCCTCCCGGATTTTTCGCCGAATTTTCCAGTTGAATGCGAGCGCTCCGCCTACTTGCGAGAACTCTCCACCGATTGGCTCGTCAAACAGTATGGCGAAAAAGGCAATTTCGGCACCGGAAATAATTACGCTAACGCCGTGGCGGCACTGGCGCTGCTCTCCAATGGCGACCGCAAGCACCAGCGCCTGCTGCGCGATGTCGCTCGCAAATTCTCGGACTCTATCGAAAACGGGGTCTCCGGCAGCAACTGGATTGCCGGGGTGATGGGAATTTATCTGGCGGAATATCACCTCGCCACTGGCGACCGCTCAGTCTTGGAGCCTCTTCGGAAATCCTGCGAGGCCATGGCCAAGAGAGTGAATGCAGGCTCCGGACGCATGGGGCACAACGGCAGCGACCTTCCCTACGGCGGAAAAGGCCTGGTGATCACCTCAGCCCACGCTCACTTGCTGTGGGCGCTCGCCAAACGCTGCGATCTCGAATTTGACAACGAAGCATGGGCCCTCTCCTACAAGAGCATCGAAGCCTCGCTATCGAGCAATGGCAGCGTCGGCTACAACTTCTCCGCAAAAGGCTCCAATCAATCGGCGGCCCGGACCGGTTGTATGATCACTGCATTGACGCTCGCGGGCGAGAATATCCCCGACCTGCGGCGGATGAAGTCGTGGATCAAAGACAATCACAAGCGCTCAACCAACGGTCACGCCACCACATCACTAGGCTTGGTGTTTGGCTTCATGGGGAGCAAACAGGCTGGCTCTAGCCAGCACCAGGAAACGCTCAACTATCACAAGTGGCTCTTCGCCCTCTGCAGCCCCTCCAAGGCCGACCATGGCGCCTACTACTACGCCAAGCGCGGCAATTTTACTGGCGA
>CAXIBU010000231.1:0-4709 GCA_964021555.1 uncultured Verrucomicrobiales bacterium
TTTTTTCGGTTCTTCAGCTTGGTGCGTCCGCCGCGCAGGCGCCGCATGGGATCGAAAAGGGAATCCATGCCGTGCGACTTTATCTCGCAGACCATGGACATGAGTTCACCGAGTTGGCCCTTGGGAAAACTCCGTTGTTTGAACCAGACGAGGTATTCCAAGGGCAAATCGTAGATTGGGACGCCTGCCGGCGGGTAGTGCTCTTTGCCAAATAAGCCAAACGGCATGTGGCAGTTGGCAATATCGTTGAGCAAACGCCGAAAGTCGTCGTGATCGATCTCGGTGAAGCTCGGCTCGTCCATGATCTTATTCGTGGCGATCGATGACCTCTTCGGCAGAGAAACGAACTTTCGCGAGGTCAGCGTATTTGTCGTCGGGGTGGCGGTAGCCAGCGGCGCAGGCGACGATGGTGCCGTAGCGGGAGTCGGTCAGGCCGAGCTCTTCATCGTAGGCTCCTGGGTTGATGCCTTCAAGGGGGCAGGTATCGATGCCGATCGCGGCGGCAGCGGTCATGAACTGGCCGAGCGCAATGTAGGTCTGGCGACTAGTCCAGCTGCGCATTTCTTCAGCACTCATGTTAGCGAGAAATCCGTCGATCATCTGGCGATAGCCGTGAAGGCTGTCAGGATCGACCTGACGCTTGCGAGCGGTCAGGTTGAGGAAACGGTCAACATCCTCGCTGAGAACAGAGCGCTGACTAGCGAATACAACGAGGTGGGAGGCGTCAGTCACTTGGCCTTGATTCCAGGAGAGAGGCTTGAGTTTCTCGCGCAGGACGGGGTCGGTAACAACGACGAATTTCCACGGCTGTAGGCCGAAGGATGAAGGGCTGAGCACTAGGGCATCCTCAAGCGCCTGCCAATCGGCGTCATTGATGACTTTGTCGGGATCGAATTGTTTGGTCGCGTAGCGCCAGTTGAGGGCTTTGGTGAGTTCGGATGCGTTCATTTGAAAGTGACTAGTGGCGAGCGATTAGTTGGCGTCAACCGTTAGCGGAAGATTAAGTGAGGGGAAGGCCTTGAGGGTGAATCCAACGAGTAGGCCATATTCCTTTCTGGCGCGGTTATCACGCTGGAATGCGCCGAAGGAGGCAGCCCATGAGCCGTAGTCACGGTTGATCGTGTAGCGCTGTTCTTCGAGAACGCCGTCATCAAGCTCCCAACGGTGGTAGATTCCGAAGCCCCATTCGTCATTGATGCGATGGAAAAGGCTCGCGATGATCAGGTTGGAGTCTTGCAAGATTGGGTGTGATTCTAGATAGCGGTGCCCAAGGGTGATTTCGGTATTTTCGTTGGGCATGAAAGTCACTGCGGTATTGAACTCAGTGAAGTCACTGTTGTCATCGAAGACAGGTAGCTGTGCTTGAACTCCGACCCGAGCCCAAGGGACTGGTGACCACTGCACTTCGCTGTAGAGGTTGGAGAAGTCGCGGTTGAATTCGGGATCTTCAAGGAAGCTGTCGACGTAAAGGTCCCACGAGAACCATTTGTGCGATTGATCGTCGCGCCGGGTCATAAGGAAATTTCGGATACCCAATCTCGCGATCGTCCAATCTTGGATGTCATCGATGGCATTGAAGCGGCCGACATTGATGGGGCGTGGGCGAGTGGTCGGGATCAGGCGGTCAATGGCGGGGAAGGAAGGGTCAAGATCGTCGGTGGCGACATAGGCGAAGGAAACATACGGCTGAACGGTATGCACCAGTCCATCAAAGCCCCAGCTGCTGTTGCGCAGGTTCGGATATGACTTTGACCACTTCACTGAGGCATCGACGGCAGCTGTGAAAAGCAGGCGGCTGTCGTCGTTCGCGGCTCCATCAGCCGACGAATAGTTGGTGAAGCCCGCACCGACGCGAGGCACAACCGATAACCAGTTCTGGTATTTCAATTGAGCGGAAAATTCCTGGTAGGTGTGGAATCTGGTGTATCCGAAAGGAGAAAGGCGAGCCTCAATGACCTGTCGGCGGGGATCATTCGGAGCGAGGGTAGCGAGCTCGGCTTTCAGCTCATTTACCCGAAATTCGGGGACCTCCTCGGCGAGAAGGCCGAGACTAGTCTGGCCCTCGTGAAGGATATTGGTGCCGAAAATGGTGCGGCGCACTTGATCGAAGGTGATCTCGGGGAGACGAGTGTCGGTTGTGTAGAAGTCGTTGACTTCCATCCGCATGAGCGCAGTGAAGACGCTGGTGTCCGTCTGCCTGACGAGGGCGAAAGTATTGTCAGGTTGAGGGTCAGTTCGGAACTCAGAGATGAAAAAGTCCTCCAAGATGAATCGATCGCTCAAGTAAGTTAAGTTGGTATCGAAATACCACTTGGCCTGGGGATTGTTTCGTTCGAAAAAGTCGAGATTCCAGCGCTGTTGGAAATCGAAACGGAAGCGGTCGGTTGGGACGCCGTCGCGACTGATCCCAGTGCGTCGGATCGTTGGATCAAGATCATTGGCGTAGTAGAGGCTGAGCGTGCCAAATTCGGAATTCACGGCATAATCGTTGTCCTGGATATCGACGCCCAGACCAACACCCCGAAGGCTCCTCAGGTCAAGCAGCCATTGGGCGGTGTAGCTGGGATCTTCGATGATCCCCGTCTCTGGATCGCGGTCGCCGAAAAGTGGCATGCCATAGCGCATGTTGGCAAAGACCCCCCAGTTACTACGGGCGCCCGGGACAATGTGGAAACCCATGACCTGATCGAATGATTGCGAGAAGTAGGGAAGTGAGAGCAGGGTATTGTCACCGGCAGTGACCTTCATCTTGCGGAAGACGATGCGATCATCAGGAATGATCTTGGTCTCCTGAGCCCTGAACCAGAAATCCGGTTGTTGGCGATCGTCGGTGGTGATTCCGCTGTTTTGAGTGACTAAAATTTGCTGACCATCGTGCTGATGGGCCTCGAGAGAATCCGCCTCGAGATAGAACGGAGGGAATCCCGTGCGTAACCGAGAGCTTTTGATCTGCCCGCTTTCCCAGAAATACGTGGCGGACTCGGCACGGGTGAGGCTGGCCCCTTGGTAGATGGAGACGTTGCCTTCAAGAAAGACGGTCTTTTCCTTGAGGTTGATCGTTGCCTTTTTTGAAAAGAGCTGAGCGCCTTGGTCGGTGGTAATTTCGATGACTTTGGAAGCATCGTAAACGACGACTTCGGTCTTCGGATCATAATTGAAGCGTCCGTCAGCCTTGACCGTGAACTGCTCCGGCATCGTCGGAGCCAGGTTTAGATCGAAATTAAACAGATCGTCGCCATCGATGCCTTGATACGGATCATCGGGGAGCACGCCTTGGTCGAGGCGCTGCTGCGCAACTGCTGTCGCCGAGCTGAGAGCGATACAGAAAAAGGGCAATAGGATCCGCTGCATGCGCGCGACCTTGTCGGGATAATGGCTGCGTTGGAAGTCAGTTTTTCGAGAAATTCGTTCAATGGGTGAGATTGTGCTGAAAATGATGCGGGTAAATTGCACGAATTTGCGCGGCATTCGGCTTTGACCATGGCTTGAATCGGGTGCATTAACGGGGCATGGATTTGACCAGCACAGCATACGGAACTTGGAGTGGCGGACGTTACATGCACTTCGGAGTGACCTTGGATGAAGAACGATTTTTGGGATGTATCCGGCATGCCTACGACGAGGGGATTCGCACCTTCATTACGGCGGATGTTTATGGGGCAGGTAAGGCCGACCAAGCACTGGGCAAGGCGCTAAAAGGCGTCGATCGCTCGACCTACGCACTCGTCGGCATGATCGGCCACGACTTTATCAACGGCAAGCGCGAGGGTAGCCGCGGATTTCCACGTCTGACGGATCCTCGGCTGCGTGGGCCGGAGAAATACGCCGAATTTATCGAAGAGGCGACGCTCAATAGCCTCAAGGACTGTGAGACCGACTACTTTGACCTGCTCATGCTGCATAACCCTGACGAGCTCGGTTACACTCACGAAAATGTTTGGAAAGGGATGGATCTGATGAAGCAAAAGGGCTTGGCCCAGAAGGTCGGCATCGCTCCCGGACCAGCTAATGGCTTCACTCTCGATCTCGCGCAGACCTACGAGACCTATGGCGAGATCATCGATTGGTCGATGGTCATCCTGAACCCCTTCGAGCCTTGGCCGGTGGGCAAAGTCGCCCCGATTGCGGCGCAGAACGATATCAAGCTGATCACTCGCGTCGCCGATTACGGTGGGATCTTCCACGATGACCTCAGACCTGGCCACGAATTTGCGCCTGGTGATCACCGCGCCTACCGCCCTGAGGGCTGGGTCGAGGCTGGATGCGAGAAGCTGGAAAAGATGCGTCCATACGCCGAGAAATACGGTCTCACCATGTTGCAATTCGCAGCAGTAGTGAACTTGTCACAGGTGGCAGTGGAATCGGTTGTCCCAACCTTCGTTCAAGAAACTGGCGATCAGGCTCGTCCGATTGAGGACAAGATTACCGAATTTTCGAATCTTCCGACGGATGTCAGACTCAGTGCCGAGGACCTGGCCGCGGTGCTTGAAATTGGTGACAATACCGGCTGCATGACTCTCAAGGGGGCGAGCAAGCGCCACGAAACCAGCGAGCGGCCAGATGAATGGCCGATGCGCGATGACCTGCTAGCAGTTGCGGCCAAGCATGACCTGGGCACTGAGTGGTAGGCAATTCCGTTGATTTGTCCAAGCCACCTGCGGCAAAGCCAGCAGGTGGCTTTTTAGCAGTGGCGGCGTTGCTCCTCAGTC
>CAXIBU010000232.1:0-4684 GCA_964021555.1 uncultured Verrucomicrobiales bacterium
TATTACGGCACTGAGTCCGGTAATTCTGAAGACCTAGCCAGCCAGCTTTCAAAACGACTTAAGAAGTCGGGTCACAAACCTAAATTACTCAATTTGGCCGATCTGTCTCCCAAAGATATTGGCAAATATGAGCATTCTCTCTTCGTCATTAGCACCTGGGGCGAAGGTGATCCACCGGAGGCCGTTGTTCCTTTTTTTGAAGCGATTGGAGAACTACCAAAGCTTGATAAGCTTAAATATTCCGTTTGTGCCCTGGGCGACACGTCTTATGAGCAATTTTGCGAGACGGGCAAGCAACTCGATGCCGCGCTTGAAAAAGCCGGAGCTACTCGCCTTGCTGATCGTAAAGACTGCGATGTCGATTTCGACGAGCCATTTGGCGAGTGGGCTACGGAGGTTGAGGGCGTTCTAGCCGCACTCTCTTCTGGTCCATCTGTTCCTCAAGTTAGCGCTGCAGCATCGGTCGCCTCCGAATTTGGTAGGAAGAATCCTTTCCCTGCCGAGGTCATCGATAAGGTAAACCTAAGTGCCTCTGGCTCACAGAAGGAAACTTGGCACCTAGAGCTGTCCCTTGAAGGGAGCCAGTTCAGCTACGAGCCAGGTGATGCTCTTGCCCTGATCCCTGAAAATGATCCTCTATTGGTGGATGAAATTCTTGGTCTTGTGGCTCTCGACGCAGGGGAAACAGTCGAAACTCCATCTGGTGAGAAAGCCCTGCGGGATGCTCTGATTCAAGATTTTGACGTCACGACGGCGTCTAAGGCGATCGTTAAGAAATTGGCAGGCCTCGCCAATGACGTCGTCTGGACGGAATTGACTGCCGATGAAGAAAAGCTCAAAGTTTACTTGAGAGACCGTCAACTGATCGATGTGCTTTCAGACGTTCCGCTGAAGAATACGACACCTTCTGGCTTCGTGGGAGCTCTCCGTAAGCTTCCGCCGCGACTTTATTCGATCGCTAGTAGTTTTCGTGCGCACCCTGACGAAGTTCATCTCACAATTGGGGCCGTGCGCTACCAGGCTCACGACCGAGAGCGTAAGGGCGTTGCCTCGACCTATTGCGCAGATCGCATCGAGGTAGGTAGTAAGGTTCGTGTTTACCTTCAGCCGAACAAAAACTTCCGTCTGCCTGAAGATCCCAAAACACCGATCATCATGGTTGGCCCCGGCACCGGCATCGCTCCATTCCGCAGCTTTATCGAAGAACGTGCTGAGCTCGAGGGATCAGGTGATAGCTGGCTCTTCTTCGGCGATCAGCGCTACACTTATGATTTCCTCTACCAACTAGAGTGGCAAGACCACCTCAAAGAGGGGGCGTTAACGAAACTTGATGTCGCATTCTCAAGAGATCAGCCCGAAAAAATCTACGTCCAAGACCGTCTGAGAGAGAACAGCAAAGAAATCTACGACTGGCTCCAAAACGGCGCGCATTTCTACGTTTGTGGCGATGCAGAAAGGATGGCCGGTGACGTGCACCAAACTTTAATCAATATCATCTCAGAGCACGGAGGCATGAATGAAGAGCAGGCCGAGGCCGAGCTTGCCGCGCTTAAGAAAAGCAAACGCTACCAACGCGACGTTTACTAAAACCAACCACTTATCTGACCATGTCAAACGACAAACTTTCTCCCGTTGAAGGGATCAAAATCAAGAGCAATTTCCTGCGTGGGACGCTCAAGGAAGGTCTAGCAGACCAATCAACTGGCGCCATTTCTGCCGATGATCAACAATTGATCAAATTCCATGGGATGTATCAGCAAGACGACCGTGACATCCGCGCGGAGCGTCGTCGCCATAAGCTGGAAAAAGCATTTTCCTTCATGCTCCGCGTGCGCATGCCCGGAGGTGTCTCCACGCCGGAACAATGGCTGAAAATGGATCAGTTGGCTGATGACTACGGCAATGGCACGCTTAAGTTGACCACGCGCCAAGCCTTTCAGTTGCACGGTCTGATCAAATCGAATCTAAGGAATACGATCCAAGCGATTGACTCAGTTGCCTTGGACTCCATCGCTGCTTGCGGTGACGTGAATCGTAACGTCATGTGTAACCCTAACCCGCACCTCTCCGGCGTTTACGCCACGATCATTGAAGATTCTGACGCTATCAGTCGTCATCTGATGCCACATTCAGGAGCGTATCATGAAATTTGGTTGGAAGGAGAGAAGGTTCAGACCTCTGAAAAAGAGCACGAGCCGATCTACGGAGAAACCTACCTTCCTCGGAAGTTCAAGATTGCCGTAGCAGTTCCTCCGTCCAACGACGTGGATATCTATGCCAACGACCTCTCGTTTATCGCGATTGTTGACGAAGCTGGCGAGGTGGAAGGCTACAATGTTGCAATAGGTGGTGGCATGGGGATGACCCATGGAAACGAAGCAACTTACCCCCGAGTCGCGGATGTCATCGGTTATATTCCGCGCGAACGTTTACTTGAAACGGCAGAGCACGTGGTGACGGTGCAACGTGACTACGGCGATCGCACGGACCGTAAGCATGCTCGGTTGAAATATACCATCGACACGCACGGCCTGGACTTTTTCAAGAAGGAGCTCGAAAGCCGTTTAAGTGGACCACTAGAGCCAGTCCGTGAGTTTCATTTCGACAATAACGGTGACCGCTATGGCTGGGAGCAAGGGGAGGATGGAAAATGGCATCTCTGTCTCTTTATTGAAGGTGGGCGTGTTGTAGATCGCCCTCTTTTGAAACTCCGCACCGCGCTCCGAGAAGTGGCTAAGATCTTAGATGGCGACTTCCGACTAACCGCGAACCAAAACTTGGTAATTGCTCAAGTTAGCGAAGAGGTGAAAGGCAAGATCGACTCGATTTTTGAAAAATACCAGATTGATGCGGCAGGGACCAAAACGGGACTCCGTCTTTCCGCCCTCGCTTGTGTCTCGCTGCCCACCTGTGGGTTGGCACTAGCCGAGGCGGAGCGTTACCTTCCTAAGCTTATTGATGAGCTAGACGAGGTGGTTGAAAATGCGGGACTGGGGCAGGATTCAATCACGATTCGGATGACTGGTTGTCCGAATGGTTGCGCTCGCCCTTACCTAGCAGAGATTGGCTTTGTGGGTAAAGGTCCTGAACGATATAACGTCTATCTTGGCGGTGGGCACGCAGGACAACGCTTGAACCGGATCTACCGGGAGGATGTCAGTGCCTCTGAGATTCGACCTCTTTTAGAGCCGGTTATCAAACGCTATGCAAGCGAACGTGATTCTGGCGAATCGTTCGGAGATTTCGTCATCCGATCTGGGATTATCGAAGCGAGTGGCCCAGGAAGTGAATTTCAAAAAGTCAGTCCTGTTCTGGCGAATGCCTGATGAAGACCACAGTTTCTCAGATCAGAAGCCAGCAAAAGACTCCGACTGAGCTGGCCGAAGAGATCAATAGCGCTCTAGAAAACTTGAGCGCAGCGGATCGAATCGGTTGGTTGGCCCAACAGTTCCCTGGCGAACTATTGCTTAGCACATCACTGGGGCTCCAAGCTGCAGTCATGCTGGACCTCGTCACGCGTTCGGCTCCGGAGGTTCCGATTGTGTTCATTGATACAGGCTACCATTTCACTGAGACCTACCATTATCTCGATCAGCTCGAGGAAAAGATCGGCTTCGACCTCGAAGTTTACAATCCCAAGCTGACCGCTGCCCGACAAGAGGCAAAATGGGGTAAATTGTGGGAGCAGGGTCAAGAAGGGCACACAAGGTATCATCTCATCAATAAGATCGAGCCTATGGATCGTGCTTTAAAGGATCATGGGGCCAGTATCTGGCTTAGTGGCCTCCGTCGCTCACAGGCGAGCAGCAGAAGTGATCGTGCCTTTGCTGAGGCTCAGAATGGCACAATCAAGGTCTACCCGATCTTGGATTGGTCTGACCAGGAAGTAGAACAGTATTTCGCGAGTCGCGATTTGCCTAGGCACCCACTTCAAAAGGCTGGGTATGTGACGATGGGGGATTGGCACTCGACCAAAAAGCCAGTCAATGGTGAGAACCGCGAAGAAACAAGGTTCGACGGATCCCGCTATGAATGTGGCCTGCATCTAGAGTCGGGCAACAACGATTTCCAAATCTAAGCTTCTACTGACTTGGCGCATCTCGCGGATGGCCTGAGAACGAAAATGAAACAGGCCAAGCTCAGAAGAGCTTGGCCTGTTTAGATGGTGGGCAGAGAAGGATTCGAACCTTCGTACACTTACGTGAACAGATTTACAGTCTGTCGCCTTTAACCACTCGGCCATCTACCCAAAAGTATTAGAAGTGAGCGGGGGCGGATTCTTACGAGGAAGTGACGATCAAAACAAGCCCAAAAAGACACTTTTTCAAATTTACCTGAAGAAACGCTGGCGATCTTCGATGAGCGGAGCTGAATCCATCTCGAAATCTGGCACATACGGGATAGCTTTCGCCTTACTCGCTGAAAATTTGGAATTCTCGATTGAAAGCCATTCCTGGTATTTCTTGAGCTTCTCAGCTTCGGTCAAATTCCTAAGGAAGTCGAAACGTGCAGAAACAAAGTCCTTCCTCTGTGCAAGAGTCACCTCTTTCATGAGGATTTCATCTGCTCTCTTGACCTTGAACCTGCAAACCGCACCCGCACCCTTTGAAGCGATTTTTGACCTCATCTTGTCCTCGCAACCAGGCCCTTTGATCTCGATTCCATCAATGGACAACAAAAGGTC
>CAXIBU010000233.1:0-4664 GCA_964021555.1 uncultured Verrucomicrobiales bacterium
GATCAACAAGCAACGGAAACCCCGCAATTTCGCCAGCTTCTCCAGCTCGCCCTCAGCGAGGATATCGGCTCTGGAGATGTCACCTCGGACTACTTCATCCCCCAGAACCTCACCCTGCGTGCCTTCATCGTCGCTCGGGAGCCCGGCACCATCGCCGGGGTCGCCGCGGCAAGAGCGACGTTTTTAGAAGTCGACCCTGATCTGGAAGTCCAGGTCATGATCCCTAGTGGCAGCAGTGTCTCGGCAGGTGCCCACGTCCTCTGCGTCAGTGGCAAAGCGAGGTCCATCCTCACCGCCGAGCGGACCGCCTTGAACTTCATGCAACGTCTTAGCGGCATCGCCAGTTTGACTTCAAAATTCGTCGACGCCATATCGGAAACCCAAGTCCGCATCCTCGATACCCGCAAGACCACCCCTGGCTTCCGTGCCCTCGAAAAGGCCGCGGTCCTCGCAGGCCACGGACACAACCATCGCATGGGCCTCTACGACCGAGCCATGGTGAAGGATAACCATATCGCCAGCCTCGGTGGGCTCGAGCAACTGCAGACCGCCATCAATCGCCTCCGTGAAGAAAAGCCCAACATCGAAGTCGAGATCGAGGCCGATTCCTTGGAACAGGTCGAAAAATTGCTCACCCTCGAGGGCATCGATCACATCCTCCTCGACAACATGAGCAACGAAATGCTTACCAAGGCCATCGAGCTCCGCGGCAGCCGCAATCGCCCATTTTTCGAGGCGAGTGGTGGGGTCAATCTTGATACCGTCAAATCCATCGCGGTGACTGGCGTCGACTTTATCTCCGTCGGCGCTCTCACCCACTCTGCCGGCTCCCTTGATCTAGGACTAGATACTCCTGATTGAAGGCATACATCGACCACTTGCACCTTGACCTATCGGTAACTTCTACCGATAAGCGCCGTGGCATTGCCACCCATTCTGATTTCAATACTATGACCAGACACCTGATCTCCCCGATGCGTTTGCTTCTCCTTGCAGCAAGTGCACTCCTCCTTAACCTCCTGCCAGCCAGCGCCCAAGACCCCACCTACGAGGGCCGAACGATTTCTTCAGTCGATATCCGCTACACTGGCGCCAAGACCGCTTCCGAGGCTCGATTGAAGGCTCTCATCTCTTCCAAGCCGGGGCAGACCTACCAGCTCGAACGTCTCGATGAAGACCTTCGCAAGCTCTACGCCAGTGGTTTGGTCGACAACGCCTTCTTCCTCGCTGATCCAGTCGGCGCAAAGGGCGTCAAGCTCATCGTTGAAGTTACCTCTCGCCCACTCCTCGCAGGTGTCGGGTTTGAAGGACAATACGCCGAAGAAGAGCGCGACCTAAGGAAAGAGACCGGCCTCACTGAGGGCCAGGTCCTCTCCGACCAAGCGATCCTCGAGGCCGTTACCAAGCTTGAAAAATACTTCACCGAGCTCGGCTACCCTGACGTCCTCGCCCTCCACCGCCTCGTCCCGACCCCACGCCAAGGCTACTCAGACATCATTTTCGAGATCTCCGCCGGAGAGCGCAACATCGTTCGTAAAATCAAGTTCGAGGGCAACCAGCGCATCACCTCCACCGACCTTCGCCGTGAAATGAAGACCAAGGAGAAAGGCTGGCTTTCCTTTATCACCAAATCCGGCCGTCTCGACTCCTATCAGCTCGAGGACGACTTCGAAGCGATCCGCTCCTACTACCGCAACCAAGGCTTCCTCAATGCCGAGGTCCTCGGTCACGAGCGCAACCCAGTAGAAGGCGACAAAGTCGATCTCGTGATCCGCGTCAATGAAGGCGAAAAATTCACCATCAATCAGATCCAGTTCGGCAAAAGCAAGGTCTTCACACCTGAAGAACTGATGCCCGGCCTCACTCTCCTCGCTGGCGATCCCTTCTCAGGGGAAAAGCTCACCGAAGACATCCGCACCATCCGCTCCTACTACGGCTCACGCGGCTACGCCGATGCCCGTGTCTCTCCTGAAATTCAGGAAGTCCAGGGCAACGGAATCAACATCATTTACAACGTCGATGCAGGCAGTGTCTACAAAGTCGGCCGTGTCACCATCGAGGGCAACACCAAGACCCAGGACCGCGTCATCCGCCGCGAACTCCCACTCAAGCCAGGTGACAACCTCAACACCGTCGACCTCGAAGTTGGCAAGCGCCGCCTCGAGAACATGCGCTACTTCAACAACGTCAACATCTCTCAGGACTCCACCAGTGACGGTGGCTACCGTGACATCGCGGTTTCAGTTGACGAGCGCAATACCGGCTCACTCGCCTTCGGTGCTGGTTTCTCATCCATTGATTCCGTCGTCGGCTACATCCGCTTAGAGCAGGCTAACTTCGACCTCTTCAATCCTTGGGCGTTCACTGGTGCCGGTCAGCGCTTCCAAATGAACCTTCAGGCAGGTGCCCAGCGTCAGGACTTCTCCCTCTCCCTCACCGAGCCATGGTTCCTTGGTCGACGTCTCGCCCTCGGTGGTGAGCTCTACTACCGCAATGCTCTCTTCATCTCTGACCTCTTCGATCAGACCAACGTCGGTGCCTCTATCTTCCTTCGTAAGCCTCTCAGCAAGCGCTCATTCCTCCGCGCAGAATACCGGGCCGAAAATGTCGAGATCGAGGCCGAACGAGACATCTACGCAGCAGCTGTCGGCGAGGGCGACTACTTCCGCTCCGCAATCAGCCTCAACTACGTCTACGATAGCCGCGACGATAACATCCTTCCTCGCAGCGGTCACCGTATCGATACTGGTATCACCTACGTTGGCGAAGCCATCGGAGCCGACTACGATGCGGTAACACTTGAATTCTCTGGTCAAAAACACTGGAGCCTCCCCTACGACACCATCCTGACACTCGAAGGTGCTGTTGCCGTGGTTGATGGTGACAACCTTCCCATTTACGAACGTCAGTTCCTCGGTGGTCAGCGCGACCTTCGTGGTTTCGACTTCCGTGACATCGGCGGCCCACGTCTCGATAACGAGGCATTGGGTGGTAACACCTCCGCCTACCTCACCACCGAGTTTACCTTCCCCCTCTTCGAAGAAGTTCGTGGTGCCGTCTTCTACGACGTCGGTTTCGTGAACGTCGATTCATGGGACTTCAGCTTCAGCGACTACGTCTCCGATGTCGGCATCGGCCTTCGCATGAACCTCCCCTTCGGCCCCATCGCAGTCGATTACGCGATCCCCGTCGAAAAAGGCAACACCCAAGCCGACGGCGGCCGCTTCCAGTTCTACGTCAACACGCAGTTCTAATATTACTTCACACTCAAAACAGGCTGCTTCCATCAGGAGGCAGCCTTTTTTTGTGGCTAGGGCACCTCGTAAAAACGGTTTCCAACCGTTTCTCTCCCCCACATCACCCGACTTCACCGATCGCTTAAACGGCATCCCACAGCGATTTGTCTCTTTTGAAATGGGCGATGGTATTGCTAACCATCTCCTTCGCCCCTTTTGTCCCTAGTTCCTTTTCTTTGACCCAAAAACAAAGAGACCCTACCCTGCACCGTCATGAGCGAATCAAGCCCCCTCAGCAAAACCCTATCCCGCCCGCTGGAAGAGCCAGTTCTGCCCCAAAGCCCCGGGCGCTTCGCTAGGCGCTGGATCACGTCTGGCAAGACGGTGGACAAACTCCTCAAACGAATTGCCTCGATTTCCAAAACCATGGTTTCAAAGAAGGCCGTTCAGAAGAGATCTCTTTCAGCCCCGCTAGCGGCTTTGGCGGCCCTTTCGTGCTTGGCCATCTCCGATCTCGCCCAGGCCTCCAACGAATTTCCACCCTCCACAATTGGGGTTGTGACCGTCTCGCGGGAAACCCGCTCGCTTCCTACCACTCGTGAAGGCTCGGTAAGTTTCGTCGAGGGTGGCTACAACACTACGACTTTTTCAAGTTTTTCAGTAGGTCAAGCTGCGAGCGGAGCACTTCTCACAGGCAGCTCGACCACAGTGGAAATGGGATACTTCGAGTTCGATTCCGATATCATCCCAGCCATCCTCACCTCGGCATCGCTACAGCTCTTTTTACCACTCGACGGACTCAGCGGGAGCGCCCCGACATCCACCCAGAGTGTCGAAATTCGAGCCACCGATTTTAACAGGCTAAGTTCACCTGGTGTCTACCCCGATGAGACTCCGCCCTTCTTCTTCGGCGACGAAGTATTCGCCCGAGCCACTGTCACAACTGCCGAAGCAGGTTCCATGATCGTCTTTCATTTCAATCAGGCGGGCCTCGACTACTTGAAAAACGCCGAGGGACTGGGCAACCCTTCCGTAAAGCTCGTCACGCTGATTGTGCCAAACAACTGGCCAGACCTCACACCAGATAATCCCACGAATAACACGATCGGCGGCGGAGTTTTTGTGAATACCGCCAACCTTTCGCCCTCCCTCCAACCGCGGCTCATCATCAATCAAATTCCTGACCCAGCCACGCTCGACCTCACCGTTCAGATGAACGGAATTCACCCCCAAATCAACTTCGTGCCAGCAGCAGGACTCAATCATCAAGTCCAATACAGCGAGACCCTTGCTCCAGACTCCTGGATAAGCCTCCCAGGTGCCCCACACAACACTGGATCAATCAACGACACCGAGGCAAACCTCCCAACCAAGCGATTCTACCGAGTGAAGCTCGAGGCCCCGGCCCCCTAGGCGGCAACTTCTTCG
>CAXIBU010000234.1:0-4643 GCA_964021555.1 uncultured Verrucomicrobiales bacterium
TATTTGACTGAGCTCACTTCTCTACTTTTCTTTCCATACCCAAAGGGGGCTTGGAGCAGGTAGAAGAGGAGTAGCGCGACGGGCTGGAGGGTGAGGAGATACCAGGGGTGTGGGCCCATGAGGTCTAGCAGGCTGCCGCCCTCGGGCGGGGCGGCGAGGAAGGCGTAGTTGGTGCCGAGCAAGGTATTGAGGAGGATGGCGATGAGGACGTAGACATTTAGCCAGAGCCAGGCGCGGATCCAGCCGTAGCGGCTGGCCTTCCACCCGCGGGCCAAGGGGAGGTAGAGCGCCGCGAGCACGATGGCGAAGTGGTGGACGAAGAATCCGCTGATGATTCCGGTGGTGGCATTGCTAGGGATGGCGGGAGTAATGAGGCCCTGAATGGAGCCTGCGAGTGCCCAAAAATACACAATTTCACAGAGTTTCTGGCGTCGGTAGAGTAATCCGATGGCCCCTAGAATGGCGACGAGGTCGCAGAGGTGGAAGGGGAGGGCGGTCTCGATTTCGAGCATGCCATAGGCATCGTATTGGGTAAGCAGGCTGAAGGGATAGACGGCGATCAGGACGGTTACGATCAACCGCGAGGCCAGGGCATCGTGTTTGCGCCCGAGGAGAATGAGCAGGTAGCTCGCCCCGCAGCCGAGCATGAGCAGCAGCAGGTGGGTGGAGCCAAAGAATTCGAATGCGAGGGGCACGCCCGATACTAAGGGAAAGAGGGGGGCGAGTTCGATGTTTTCTTATCGATCCATGGCTTCTTCACGCAGTTGCCAGAACTGGCGCCCGCTGGAAAGGTCGAAACGCCGTGTCAGGATGCGACTGCCGGGAGCGATGGTTTCACCGGGATTCCATGGGGCCGAGAGCGATTCGTTGGAGTAGATCCGGTAGCTTTTGTTGGGGTCCAAGGCCCAGGTGACTTCAAATTCGTCGGCTTCAAGCTCTGTTCCGAGAACACTGAGAGGTGGCGCATCGAGAATGGCGATGGCATCGAGGTCGAACCCCGCTGAGCCGAAGGTCGGGTAGGGATCATAGATGGGATCGCCACTACTATCGGTCGCACTTCCATCGCCAGCGATGTCGACCAGGCGGATGTAGCGAATCTGCTGCACGTCCAAATTCGGGGCGTCGGATACTTGGGCTAGGTCGAAGGGGGTCCCAAAGCCGCCGATGAACTTGCCGGCGAGCCCGTCGATGTTGGTGGGGTCGCTGAGGCCAAAACTGCCGACCGAATTTGGCGTCAGCGATCGGTTGGGGAAGCGCGTGAAATGGATGCCATCCGAGGAGACCTCGACGAATGCGAGCTCGAGGAATTGGTGGGAGAAGCTATTCTCAAACACCGCAAAATCGGGCCCGGGGTGGTCGAAGAGCGGCTCGGAAAGGCTGAGAGTGATCGATCCCCCTCGTCCCAGACAAACGATGTCGAAGGCTTCCCCCGTTGCCGGGCCAAGCGCGTTCGAGCTGTCTTGCCAGGTCTCGTCGACGTCCTCGCCCGGGAGGTAACTCTCGACGCCGCTCGCCCAGCGAGTGATGCGGGCATCGTCCTTGGCGATTGCATTTGATCCGGCCACATTCGCTGCGGGAGAGAATGGCCCGGCGAGGAGAAGGGGCGAGCTTGCGAGAAGGAGGAGGGTGGATTTCATGATGAATCAGAAGTCGAGCTGAAGCCCGGCGATGAACTGACGCCCCGCGCCGGGATACCATTGGCCGCTGTATTTTAGCGCGGCGTAGCGTTGATCGAAGAGATTATTCACGCGGATGAAGACGTTCGCCTCTGGAGTAAGCTGCCACCTTACCAGTGAATTGACCAGCCAGCGGTCTGGGAGAAATTCGCGGGTCCCTCCAAAGTCGTTGCCCTCGGGGCTCGAGCTGAGGTAGTCGGCTTCGAGGCGCAGGGTGAGTGCTTCGACAGGCTGCCATTGCAGGCTGGCGGTGAGCGAATGCTCGGCGACGAGGGGGAGTCGCTTGCCGGCGAACTCACCATCTGCAAATTCCGCCCTGGTGAGACCGTAGCGAATTTGGCCCAGCCACGACCCGGACTGGTAGCGCAGGGCGGTCTCGATCCCGTAGCGTCGGGTCGATGCAAAGTTGACGTTCTGATTGGCGGCAAAGTCGTAGATGATCTCGTCATCCAAGGCCTGAGCAAAAAGGGTAGCGTCAAGGGACCAGTCGCCGCGCTGCCATTGGCTGCCGAGCTCAAGAGCGTGACCGGTCTCGGCTTGGAGGTCGGCATTGAAAGGGGTGCTGAGAACGAAGCCTTGATAGCCGGCGACTTCGTCCATGACGGGGAATCGGTAAACGCGGTCGTAGCGCATCCATAGAGTCCAGTCACCGCTCGGGGTGAACTCGGCCGATGCTTCGAAGCCGAAACCCTGGTCGTCGGTTCGGTCGTCGAGGTTGAAATTCGGGTCGTTTGGCGAATTTCGATCAAACGACTCCGCGGTCAGCTGGAAGGTGTCCCACGAAGCACCTGCGGTGAATCTCCAATCATCGCTGGCTTGCCAACTGCCGATCGCGAAGAGGCCGATGTTGCTGCGGGTGAGGTCGGCACCGGCGAATTTGGTGTTTCGCGAGGCATTGGTGAAGCGGCTCAGCTGAAAGTCGTCGAATTGCCCCCGAAGCCCGGCTTGCAGCTCAAAGTCGCCTTTCTTCCAGGTCAGCAGGCCCTCATAGTTGAAGGTATCAATCTCGTGGTCGGTGTGGCTACCTGCGCCGAAGTTCAGGTTTCGCTGGCGGTGCATCCAGGAGAGGGATTGTTGAAAGTTCAGCGTTTCATCGACTTGCCAGGTCATCTGATTGGCGAGGCGTGTTGAGCGCGAGCGGTTGACGTAGTCCGCCTCGACGCCGAACACCTCGTAGATCGACTGACGCGGGTCATCCTCGTAGCGCGAGCGGCTGAGCCCGCCGGGATTTTCAAATTCGTAGTCGCTGTGGCTGATCAGCCAGCGCTGATAGAAGCGCTCGTCTCGTGGACTGCTCAGACTGAACTGGAACGACTCCGCAGCGTAGCCTGAGTGGTCGCGCCAGCCATCACTGATCTGGCGGTCAAATGAGGCATCGAATTGCCAGCCTTCGGTGAGTGGTAGCCCCAAGCTAGCTCTCAGGCCCTCGGTTCCGTCGCTGCCGAAGCTGCTCTCGAAGTGAAACTGTCGAGCTTCAAGGTCGCGATTGGTCTCCAGAGAGATCACTCCGGCCAAGGCGGCACTGCCATAGCGAACGGTGCGGCTGCCTCGGCTTACCTCGATTTTTTCGAGCCCTGCAAGCGGAAATTCGAACCAGGCCGGGGCGGAAAGGTCGGGCCGATTGACTGGAAGTCCGTCGACCAAGATCAAGGTTCGTGAAGACGCGTTCTCGGCAAATCCGCGGATCACTGGCACGCCGCTGCCCGCATTTCCGAAGAAAGATGGGGTCGAAAGTCCGGCCTCGATGCGCAATAGCTCGGCCACGCTTGGCACCGCGCTGGCGTGAATTTGCTCTGCCCGTATCGAGGTGCCATCACCGGGCACGGAAATCTCTGAGCGAGAATCCCGTTCGGCTTCGACCTCAGTCCTGGGCAGAACATTATCCACCGCTTGGGCTCCGGCAATACTCAGCCAGAGCCCAAGGGCGGAAATTGTAAGAGGGTTTCCCATTAACGACGGCGTCGCAGCAAGATCAAGCTAGTCCCCAGTCCCAGCAAGAGCGAGCTGGGCTCGGGAATTGGCGCGGTCGATGGCTCACCGGTTCCGAAGACCAGGGCATCGCTGGAGCCAGGCTCGACCAAGCGATAGTTGACGGAAAGTCCCGAGCCAAAGGTCCAGCTGTCATCGTCCAAGGGAACTGGCGCTGGCGCGAAGGGCGAGGAATTTTCAGCACCTGCCTGACCTCCGGCGAGCCACTGGGCCCAAGTCGTTCCGCCAGGGCTGAAGTCGTTAGTCTCGGTGACTCCGTTGAAGGTGATGCTGCTGAGAAATTCGTTCGGCTGGCTGACGGTGCCAAAGTTCAAGATGTCGAAGCTGATCGAGGAGTCTTCTGCCGCGATCAAATCGAGCAGGTCAGTGCCTCCCAGGGGATCGTTGATCGGATCATAGGTGTAGCTAATCGCATACTCTCGAACGCCAATATTGGGTGATTCGATAACGAAGTAGCTGGTGTCGGTCCCAGTTCCCACTTGGATCAGGGCGGCGTCGAGGTCTTGGGATGAAGATACGACGAGGATGCTCGCGACGGCGGCGAGCCAATGGATTTTCATTTTTGTCTGTTGTGCTTGTGTTTGGTAAACACCGAGCGAGACCGGCAGACCAATCTCCAAGAGGTGGATCTGCTACGCTTCCCGTGCCTTTCTGGATCGCGAAAAAGGATTGCGTTTCCCACCCCTCGGTATTTCGAGTGGGAACGAAGCTGACCTCGGGAGAGAAGTATTCGGACTCCTGGCATCAAACCTTCTTCCCGCCTTCACCAGCACCGGAATGCTGATTGGCTGAGTTTGGGAAGTCGTAGCCAGTCACCGCAGCGCGTCTGTCCCGGATTCTCACCGGATTCCATACATCTCCTGCATCAAGCTCGCCAGCGGCATAAAAGGGAACCCGCCAAAATGAAACCCCAAAATGCCTCATGACACCACTATTCTGGAGATCATCGGCAATTTCCCGCGATCAGCTAGTCGTTTA
>CAXIBU010000235.1:0-4578 GCA_964021555.1 uncultured Verrucomicrobiales bacterium
CTAATCACTAATCACTAATCACTAATCACTAATCACTAATCACTAATCACTAATCCAACTCAATCTTCTGCCCCGAGATCGGAATAATCACTTCCATGTCAGGGCAGTCCCGTTGCAGCTCGGCGCGGAACCATTTTGAAGCTGCTAGGTCACCGTGGACAAGGATCGTCTTTTTCGCATTGACCCGTTTCATGTAGGCTAGCAAGTCGTCGCGGTTGGCGTGTCCGCTGAAATCAAAGACTTCAAGTTCGCAATCGAACTTCACATCATCTTGCTCGGGATCAAGGGTGATCATCGATCCCCGCTTGGCCTGACGAATCTTGGCGGCTGGCGTTGAGGGGTCAGCGTAGCCAACGAACAGCAGGGAGTTAGCCGGGTTATCGATGAATTTGCGGGCAAAGCCATTGGATACGGTCTTCTCAGTCATCATTCCGCTGGAGAGGGCGTAAATGTGACCTGGCTCGTATTTCAGGCTGCGCTTACGCCGACTCTTCGAGGCAATGACGAGGTCCATTTCACTGAGGATTTTGAAATCCGGGTAACGCCGGGGACTGGTCGAGGCGTAGCGATCGAAGATCATGGTCATTTTGGTGCTCAAACCACCGATATGCACCGGCACGTCAGGCAAGGAGCCGTCCTTCTTGAAGTTGTGCAGCAAAGTCGCCACTTCTTGAGTCTTGCCCATGGCAAAGACAGGGATGAGCACGCTCCCCCCCTGCTCGAGACAGGCCTTAATCGCTTGGAGAAAACGAATTTCTTCGTCGCGGCGCTTGTATTCGGGATCGCGCGGGCTCGCCCCACGGGTCGTCTCGATGATCAGAACGTCGATATCATCTTCGGGCAATTCCGCCTTGGACATCAGGCTCTGATCCTCAAAATTCACATCGCCCGTGTAAAGGATACGCTGCCCGTCACCCTCCAACAAAATCCCCGCACCGCCCAAGATATGCCCGGCATGGTGGAAGCTGGCTCTCAATCGGCCCTCTGCATCGACATCGAACCATCGGTTCAAATTACAGCCGCGCCACTGACTCTCCATCCGGTCAAGCTCACGATGCGTGAAGAGCGGGTATTGGGTCAACCCGAGCTCCTCGGACTTACTGGTCATCACGTTTACCGAGTTGTGTAGCAGCGCATCGGCCAGGTCGACCGTCGCATGCGTCGCGAAAACCGGAGCCTCAGGGTGCCGCCTCATCACCAAGGGAATCGTCCCAGTGTGATCCAAGTGAGCATGGCTCAAGAAGATCCCGTCCAAGGATAGATCACCGAGCAAGTCGTGGCGCGGGAGTGCCTCATCGGCCTCGTGTTTCGGGTGCATGCCCGAATCCAGCACGACTCGAACCCCGTCTACCTCAAGCAGGTAGCAGTTGGCTCCAATTTCGTTATCGCGGGTCAGGTTCTGGAAAAAAGTCATAAAAATCGTGCGCTCAGCGCTACTGGACGCTGGGCGCATGATCCGCCTTTGTCAAACCCGCACGGGGTCTGCGCCCGACTTAAAGATTCAAAGTCGGAACTTCTCCGATCAACTGCACCTTATTTTCCTGGAACGACTTTACCTGCTCGAGGAAACGTCGGATCGCCACCTTCTGCTGAGGGCTGGCAAGGTCAAGGAACGATTCCTGGATCATTGAAGCTCGTAGCGTGGCGGCCAAGTCAGGCTTCGCTGATGACATGCGAATGATCTCTCCGTCCTCCTCTTCCGGCGCGGCGAAGATAGCCTCGATTGCGCTGAGCGGGCGTGGCCTTAAGGTCACTTCAAATTCGCCCTCATTCAGATTAGCCGCCTTGGCCGCTGCTGCCACCGCTTCATTGATCCCACCAAGCTGATCGACCAATCCCTGCTCCAGCGCCAGCGCACCACTGTAAACGCGCCCGCCTCCCAGCTCAGCAATCGGCTTGACGAGACGATCACCACGACCGTCGGTGATACGCTTTTTGAAAGTGCCATAGACGTCCTCCATGGATGCCACGATGAGCTCTGTTTCCGCCTCGGTGAATGCCTGGGTCATGCTCATCGCGCCGGAATGCTCACCGCGTTTCTCACGATGCACGGTCACCCCCATCTTTTCCATCGCCCCTGCCGCGACGAATTTCATCCCAACCACGCCAATTGATCCGGTAATCGTCCCGGGCTCCGCGAAGATCTGGTCGGCTCCGGCTGAAACGTAGTAGCCGCCACTTGCCGCAACATCCCCCATCGAGACGATGAAAGGCCGTCCACTCTGGGACCACTCATCCGTCGCTTCCCACAGCACGTCCGAGGCCGAAGCCGAGCCGCCTGGCGAATTGACCCGGAGAACCAGAGCCTTCGCACGATCATCTTTGAGCGTTTTGAGAATTTCGGCACGAACGGGAGCGATGCTCGCATCAGTGATCGCCCCATCGAGCGCAATCACCGCCACGTAAGGCTCGCTGGATTCCTCTTGCTTGCTCGAATTAAACATCACTTTGACGAGGTCAAAGATCCCATCGATCTCAGGACCATCCAAATTGGGCATCCCGTAATCTCGGTCAAATTCGGCATCAGCATAGGTCTCGCGCAACTTGGCAACCAAGTCGGTCCGATACATCAGTTCATCGACCAAACCCTTCTCCTTGGCCATTTCAGGGCTGATAAACCCCTGATCTACCAATCCCTGAACCTCTTCCTTTGAAATTCCACGTCCTTCGGAAACCGCATCGAGGATCTGGCCGTAAATATCGTCCAAGAGCACCTTGGTCTGCAATTTAGCCGGCTCACTCGGACCGGTGCGGTAGAAGGTTTCACCCGCGCTCTTGAAGTCACCGATGTGGATCACATCTGCTTTCAGTCCGAATTTATCCAGCATGCCCTTGAAGTAGAGTGACTCCGAATACATCCCGTTAAAGTCGACATTCCCCTCAGGCATCAGCACGACTTTATCCGCCGCGCTAGCCAAGTAAGCGACGCCATTGCTGAGGTTCTCGGTGTAGAGCCAGACACTCTTGCCCGCTTCTTTCAGGGCAGTGAGCTGGCGGTGGACGTCTTGCAACTGGGAAAATCCAAGGCCCGCCCCGTCAACTTCCACGACCACCGCTTTTACCTCATCGTCAGCGAGTGCGGCCTTCATGCTGCGCATCAGGTCGAAGTGGGTCATCGGGCGCGACTGATCAGCCAGCGCCATCAGTCCAGAGGCCCCCGCCCCTGTCTCTGATATAGCTCCCTCGAGGTCGTAGACGGCAACGATGTCGTCAGCCAAGAGCGGGCAGGAAAAGAGAGTGAAAGCGGCAGTCGAGAGCAGAAGGTTTTTCGATTTCATACCCTAGTCAACAACGCCCGCCCCCCGTTCGACAAGGAGTAAGCCGCCAAGCTTAGCTAATTTCCTAACGGAATTCCAAATCTACCCAGACCATTCGGTGGTCGCTGGCTCGAATTAGAGGGTAATTCTCATCCCTCTTCATCGGCCAGAAAACCCCGCTGTCTGCGATCTTGAAATGCGCCTTCGATGGCAAAACGTAATCAACCCGTAACTTGAACGCAGCCGTCTTCGTCTCTGGACGCTGACGCTTCTTCACCTGCTCACCAGCGCCTTTGCTCGTAGGGGCAATATCGCCGAGAACAAGCGGATGCTTGAGTAATTGGTCGATGGCCTTGACGCCGTCTTTCTCGCGAGAATCCCCATCCAAGGGGTCGGCATTGAGGTCACCAAGAATCACAAAGGCCGCACCTTCAACCAGTCCACCGACTTTTCCCAGATCGTCTTTGAGGTAGCCCGACCTTGCCGGATCGAGGTAGTCCGCCCAGAGCCGGATCTCATCAAAATTACGGCGTCCATTTCTATCCTCCTTACCGTCGAAACTTGGAGGCGTTGGGTGACACAGGAGCAAATGCACCGTCTTCCCATCAATCGTCACAGGCACGTCCAAGTGCGTCTTCGAAGATAGTCTCAACTTGGCGGCAAGCTTCTCACCATGGTAGTCCACCGGACACAGATTTCCAGGCATGTCGGCCCAGAGGAATTTCCGAAAACTCCGCACCTCATCGCGCGCAATCGGGTGCTGCGATAAGAGCACAAAACCAAATTGCCCATTCTGCTCACCATAGCCCCAGGCATCCGAGGGTTCGCCGACTTTACCATTGCGATTAAGATCCAGACCACTGGGAACTCCCGTATTCGTCGGCATCCACAGCGCATGCTCGTAGCGAATCGTTTCCAACCCTTGCTGCTTCACTTCCAAATAGTTCTTTCGAAAGGCATCGACCTTCTTCTGCATGGCCGCCTCATCAACCACGCCGTCTTCCTTCTGAGTAAGGTCAAATTCAGCCAACAAAATCACCTCGGGCCTAACCATGCGGATCACCTTTGCGACCTGATGCATTTTCTTCTCCTCGCCCCCCTCAAGCGCTGCACTTAGGTCCGGATACTCCCGGCTATTAAATGAGACATTGTAAGTCGCCACCCTGACCGCCCCTTCAAGCCTCAAGACCGAGAGCAGACACGCAAATAAGAACAGATACTTCACAAGCCTCAATTTGACAGCTATCCTGCATCTGGCAAGCCAGCCTTTACCATCTGACGAAAATGACACCCGAAGCTCTCGAGAAATCCGCCACCAGCT
>CAXIBU010000236.1:0-4560 GCA_964021555.1 uncultured Verrucomicrobiales bacterium
AAGTCGCTGCTGGGGCTTACTCAGGCGCTCTGGACGGGTATTCCGACTGACCCTTTCCCTCCGACTTATGTTTTTCTTCGAAATTCGTTGATGGCCAACGGATTGTTTAGTTTCGCCTTTTACCTCTCAACCTTACCCGCAAGGAGCGCAGCGACCAAAGAGGTCGAGGCCTCAACCCAGTTGAGCCGCTCCTGAACCAATCAAAACTTGCACCGACTCCAAGCGCGGTTTATCGCCTTGCAGCTTCTCCAATCATACAGACCCATGGACCACTCTTTCTCAAATCTCGATTTTCACGACTCTGCGATCAATCGCGAGCTGACCGATGAAGACAAGATCGGCTTCTATCGCTTGATGTGTCGCATCCGTCGTTTCGAGCAGACTTCCTTGAAGTATTACACCGGCGGCAAGATTGGTGGCTTCCTTCACCTCTACATCGGACAGGAATCAGTGGCGGTTGGCACGTTATCGCTCTGTGGCGAGGACGATCACAATATCACTGCTTACCGTTGCCACGCGCACGCTCTTGCGGTGGGGATGGGTATGAATGAGTGCATGGCGGAGCTCTACGGCAAGGCCACCGGCGCTTCCAAGGGCAAGGGTGGCTCCATGCACCTTTTTGCTCCCGACAAGAATTACTGGGGCGGTCACGGCATCGTGGCTGGCCAGACGCCGCTCGGCCTCGGTCTCGCTTACGGGCTGAAATACCAAGAGAAAGACGGTGTCGCTCTCTGTTATCTTGGTGACGGTGCGGTCAACCAAGGCGCCTTCCACGAATCTCTCAACCTAGCCGCTTTGTTTGGTCTCCCGGTGGTCTTCATCATCGAAAACAACGGTTATTCCATGGGGACTAGCCAGGGTCGCTCTTCTTCCTACAAAGGCTGCCTCGCTCAGCGCGCTGAGGGCTACGACATGGAATGGGATCTGGTGAACGGCGAAGATCTCTACGAGGTTCGCGCGAAGACGCACATTGCCATGGAGCGTGCTCGCAACGAGAAGCGCCCAACGGTGCTCGAAATTGCGACTTACCGTTACTATGGCCACAGTGTTGCCGACGCTAACGCGAAGAAATACCGCACTCCAGAAGAGATCGAGGACTACAAAAAGAATCACGATCCAATCAACCTCTGGCGCCAGCGCCTGTTGGATGAGGGTGTCCTCACGGAAGAGACTGCGACTGCCATCGACAAGGACGCGCGCACTGAAGCTCAAGCGGCCGCCAAGTTCGCCGATGAATCGCCTTTCCCAACCCTCGATGATCTCCACGACGACGTCTACTGGGAGGTCGATAACAACACCGAAGCCGGCCAGACCGGACGTCACTTCTTCAACGACTAATTTTTCTCCGAACCTACGACTATCATGCGCAAGCTTAGCTATCGACACGCCCTTCGCGAAGCCTTCGACGAGGAACTGGAGCGCGACTCCAATGTGGTCCTTCTCGGTGAGGAGGTTGCCGAATATAATGGTGCCTACAAGGTTACTGAAGGCCTTTGGGAAAAGTGGGGCGACAAACGCATCGTCGACACCCCGATTTCAGAAGCTGGATTCATCGGCATGGGAATTGGTGCCTCAATGCTCGGCGTTCGCCCGGTGATGGAGCTGATGTTCTGGTCCTTCCATTCGGTTGCCTTTGACCAACTGGTCAACAATGCCGCCTTCGTTCGCTACATGTCTGGCGGTCAGATCAACGTGCCGATCGTGGTTCGTGGTCCGGCCAATGGCGGCACCAACGTTGGAGCGACCCACTCTCACTGCCCGGAAGCTTTGTTCGCGAGTTTCCCTGGTCTCAAAGTCGTTTCCCCAGCGACTGCTGCCGATGCGAAAGGCCTGATGAAGACTGCCATTCGTGACAACGATCCGGTCTACTTCATGGAAAATACGCTGCTCTACGGCATCGAGAGCGAAGTGCCTGATCCTGCAGACGGCGACTTTACCATCCCGCTCGGAAAAGCCGACCTCAAGCGCGAGGGCTCGGACATTTCCCTGATTGCCCACGGGCGTTCGGTTTTGATTGCCCTTGAAGCGGCGGAAATCCTGAAAAACGAGCACGACATCGATGCCGAGGTTCTCGATCTTCGCTCGATTCGACCTCTCGACCAGGATGCCATTCTCGAAACCGTCAAGAAGACCAATCGTGTGGTTCTCGTTGATGAGTCCAAGCCCTTCGCTGGCGTCTCCTCAATGATTGCGACCTTGATCCAAGATCACGCCTTCGATTACCTCGACGCTCCAGTGAAGCGGGTCTGTTCTCTGGATGCACCAGCGATTTACTCCAAGCCTGTCGAGGACGAGCAATTGCCGACGCCGAAGCGCGTCGTTGAAAAAGTGCTCGAAATCATCTGATTCCACCGCTAACAAGCAGCAACAAGCTTTCTAAACCAACTTTTATACATGCCGACTAACATCGAAATGCCCAAGCTCTCGGACACCATGACCGAGGGGACTTTGGCGAAATGGATCAAACAACCCGGCGACTTTGTCGACATCGGGGACATCATTGCCGAAGTGGAAACCGACAAAGCGACCATGGAAATGGAAGCCTTTGACGACGGAACTCTGGGCGAAGTGCTGGTAAAAGAAGGCGAAAAAGTCGCCGTCGGCACCGTTCTCGCCGTCCTGCTCGAAGATGGCGAAGAAGCCGGGGACTCCAGTGCTCCCGCTGCGGAGTCCAAGGAGTCCAAGAGCGATGCACCTAAAGAAGATGCTGCTCCAGCTGCGGAATCCAGTGCGGCAAGTTCAGCTGCAGCTCCTGCGGCACCGATTTCCGACGATGGCAGCCGTCTCCGCGTCTCGCCTCTGGCCCGCAAGATTGCGGCTGAAAAAGGCGTCGATCTCACTCAAATTCAGGGCACTGGCCCCGGCGGTCGCATCGTCAAGGCCGACGTCATCGACGCCCCGAAAGGAGGCTCCGCCAAGCCGGCCGCAAGCGCACCAGCTCCTGCCGCTGCATCTTCGGCACCAGCCGCCGCAGCACCAAATGCGATCATGCCAGTGGTCAGCGACGAGGACACCGTCACGCCACTCAGCAGCATGCGCCGCATCATTGCGGATCGCCTTTTGGCCTCGAAAGTCACCATTCCTCACTTCTACCTCCACGTTGAGCTCGATGCCGCGCCACTCATGGCCATGCGCAAGCAGATCAATGCTCAGGCGGAAGCGACGCATGGCAACAAATACTCGGTCAACGACTTCATCCTCAAGGCCACCGTCAATGCCCTGCAGGCGGTTCCAGAGGTGAATGCCAGCTTCAATGGCGATTCCATCGTCCAGTTCAAGCACGTCGGCCTCAGTGTCGCCATCGCTGTTGAGGACGGACTGGTCACTCCAGTCATCCGCGAAGCCGAGAGCAAGTCCCTGCTCGATATCTCCAAGGCGGTCAAAGACCTCGCCGGCCGCGCCCGCGACAAGAAGCTCAAGCCCAATGAATTCGACGGTGGAACGATCACGGTTTCCAACCTCGGCTCCTACGGCATCGATTCCTTCGACGCCATCGTCAATCCACCGCAAGCGGCCATCCTTTCGGTTGGCGGTGTCAGCGAAAAGCCGGTTGTCAAAAATGGCGAAATCGTCCCTGGCCTGCGCATGAACATCGGCCTGTCCTGCGACCACCGCGTCGTCGACGGAGCAGTTGCTGCGGTCTACCTCAATGAAGTCAAAAAACTCATCGAGAACCCGACTTTGATGCTCATCTGAGCCTGCCAAACAACCACTTCACCAAAGCCCCGCCGGTCACCCGACCCGCGGGGCTTTTGGGTTGCTCAGATAAGAGCTGAAGAGGGGAGGGAACTCAACTAGTCGGCTCAGCGACGTAGATGCAGTGGCGGGGGCGTTTGGAGAGCTCGTGAGGTTTGGCTGGGATCGCTTCGACTTTGAAGCCGGCCTTGATCAGGCTCTTTTCGAAGAAGGGCGTCGGCTCGGCTAACCAGTAGGAAACTCGGCCTCCCGGGGCGATGGCCGACTTGATACGGGCGAGAAATTCGGGTGTGTAGAGGCGTGAATTAACCTCGGTGATGAGCTGGTCCGGAGCGTCGTCGATATCAATCAAGATGGCATCGTATTTCGTCTCCTGGTCCTGATTCAGGCAGTCGAAGAGGTCACCGTGGAAGATGTAAGTGCGCTCGTCCTCAAGCAGAGGGCCATTGTGCTCGACGAGGTGAGTGCGGTTCCAGTCAACGATGTCCGCCACGAGTTCGGCCACTTTGACCATTGCCGGCTTCTCCAGTAGCTCAAGAGCGCGCTTGAGCGTAAAACCCATGCCAAGCCCGCCAATCAGCACCTTAGGCCCCTCAGGGCCGATATCTCGGCTCGTTGTCAAGTGAGCGAGACCTTTCTCCGCGAGCAGTTGCTCGGAGCTCGTCAACTTGGTGCTCATCAAATCCAGCAGATCATTCTTCAGGTAGAAATGATTGTCGTGCTTGTGCAGCGAAAAGACCGTTCCGTCGGGCATCGTGGTCTCGGCCAGCTTGATGTAAGGTTTCATGGCTCAAGTCACCATTGACAGCGACCTGTGGCAAGGGGGAAGTGGGGACTCGTGATTAGGTGATAGAGGGGAGGGGG
>CAXIBU010000237.1:0-4527 GCA_964021555.1 uncultured Verrucomicrobiales bacterium
TCGAAAATGATGAGGAGCGAGGTAAAAGGGCAGCGAACCACGGACCCGAACATCGCGCCCATACCGAGCAGGACGCACCCGCCGATGATTTCCTTTTCCGAAGTGATGTCGAAGAGCAGCCATTGATCGAGAGCGATGACCCCAGCTCCGATGAGCCCGCCAAGCATGCCACCGAGAAACAGCGTAGGGGCAAAGAGCCCGCCCGAACCGCCAGAGCCGTAGTTGATCACCACGGCAACGAATTTGAAAACCAAGAGCAGGCAGAGCGTGCTGACGAAGAGCTTTTCTTCGAAGGCGAGGGTTAATGAGGCGTAGCCGATGGAAAAGACGGTGTTCTGAGCCTGCCCGCCAAGCCCGGTGAGGTAAAAGGCGCTGAGACCGAGGAGTCCACAGCAGAGGCCGCCGATGGCCGGCTTCCAGATTGGATTGATATTCCAAGCGAGGCTGCGTTTGCGGACCTTGAGGACGGACTGGGTAAAGTAGTGGCCTAGAAGCCCTGCGGTGAGCCCGAGCGGAAGGGCGACGAACATCCACGGGGCGGTGGCGAATTGGTCGTTGAGCGAAGTTTGTAGAACCGGTGCCTCGCCCAAAGTCGCGCGGGTGATGGCATCGGCAATGACCACGGCGATCACGATGCCGCCCAGTGCCTTCATCGAGAAATTGTCGAGAAGTTCCTCGAAGACGAAGGTGATGGCCGAGAGCGGGGCATTAAAGGCCGCGGCGATCCCAGCGGCCATGCCGACAGGAACCATGGCTTGCTGGCGCTGAGGATCGCGCAGGGCCCAGCGTCCGATCCGTGAGGCGATGGCAGAGGCCATGTGAACGGTCGGGCCTTCGCGGCCGAGGGCATTGCCCGAGCCGATGTAGATCGTTCCCATAATGAATCGCCAAAAAGCGACACGAATGGAAATGCGGCCATCCTTATTGTAGTAGGCCTCCTTGGTCTGAGGGATTCCTGAGCCTGTTAGCGATGGTCCGACATATTTGGCAATCAGCCCGATGGCAAGTCCACCAATGGCGGGGGCTAGAGCCATACCGATCCAAAATCCGTAGCCACCTTGTTCCGAGGCGGTTTTCCATAGGTGATGGAAGCTCAGATGGATCGCTTGATGAAACAGAACCGCAGCGGTCCCGCAACAAATGCCGAGCAGGATGCAGAGCGCCAGAAAGCGCTGACCGTCATCTAATCGTGACCGCATCCAATCGGGGAGACTGAATTTGGATGGTGAAGTTGGATCGGAGCCCTGCATCAGGAGGGCTTGCTGTAGCGGTAAACCGTGGAAATACCAACTCTCAAATGAGCCGAGTTGAAATGATTCAGCCGCGAGTTTTCAAACAGGTGGTAGAACCTAATCCTGTTCGTTGGCAGGGTCTCGTTCTCTTCTTTTCTCGCGCTTCTTCGCTGGCTCTTTCTCTGCATCATTGGCCAACTTCTTCTGAAAATGCTCGCGGCGATTCTCGATCATGCGGCGGATTTGACCCGCGCGCCTTGAGAGGCTCGACTCCGGGTCGATCTCGACGATGGTATCGATGCCAGCCAAAGCTTCGTCGAAGGCATGCAATTGGACGCAAGCGAAGGCGCGGCGGAGGTGCAGGCGCTGTAATTCGGTTTTGTCGAGGGTATTGCCCCTGGCCTTGAGGTATTCGTCGATTCGTTGGATAACATTGCCGAAGTTACGGCTTTTGAAGAACTGATTGAGCTCGGTCTCAAGTGCGGCGCGCTCGGCGGCATTGATCAGCTCCTTGCGAAACCCGATTTCATCCTTGGGATCGAGTTGGGCAAGCTCTCCCAGCTCCTTCTGATAGTAACGGTGGACGATCGAGTGAGGAAGCAGGCTAAGCGCGGCAGCCAACTTCTTGGCGGCCTCCATACCGCTGCTCATTTTTGCCTCGCCCGCGAGCTTGAGAAATTGGTCAAAATTCAGGCGATGCTTGTGCAGCTCTTGGTAGTAGGTCTTGGGCTTGACCTTGACGGCACCCATCTCCATCCAAAATGGACGCCCGTCTTCGCCGAGTAGGACGATGGTGGGGTATCCCTCGATGTGGTAGTGCTCGGCGAGGTGTGCATTTTGCTTAGCGATGTTCTCGGGGAGCTGTGATTTCCGAGGGAAGTCGATCTCACCGAGGATGAAGTCTTCGCCGGCCAAGGTCTTGAATTCCTCAGTGTTGAGCACGTCCTTTTTCATGCTGATGCAGGGAGGGCACCAGTCGCTGCCGGTAAAGAACAGCATGATGGGCTTGGACTCCGCGATGGCGGCCTTCTGGACGGTCGAGTAGTCCGCATGCCAAAGATGCGCCTCAGCCATGGCCGGGGAGAGGGCCATGGTTAGAGAGAGCAAGATGGTTGGGACGAGACGGCGCATGGAAGGTTGCAATGAGCTTACACAGGTAAGGCGAAACAAGAACCCCCGATGATCTAAAAAATTCAGCGAACTTCGAGCGGGATCGAGCACCCGAAGTTCGCTGATCCGTAAAAGGGACCTTTAGGAAATTTCCTCGGACTGCTGCTTCTTGGGCAACTTCGCTTGAATGTGCACTTCGCGGAGCTGCTTGTGATCGGCGGCAGCGGGAGAATCCGACATCAAGTCGAGACCGCGGTTGGTCTTGGGGAAGGCGATGACTTCACGGATTGAATTTTCGCCAGCGACGAGCATGGCGATGCGGTCGAGGCCGAGAGCGATGCCACCGTGCGGAGGGGCACCGAATTTGAAGGCCTCGAGAATGTGGCCAAATTCGGCAGTGGCCTGCTCTTCGGAGATGCCGAGGGCAGTGAACATGGCGGACTGAAGCTCGCTCTCGTGGATACGGATGGAGCCGCCGCCGAGTTCGTAGCCGTTGAGAACGACGTCGTAAGCGACACCATTGATGCCCTTGTAGTTGCCGTCGCGTAGTTCTTGCTCGCCCTCTTTACTCGGGCGGGTGAAGGGGTGGTGAACGGCATTCCAGCGGCCCTCTTCTTCATCGTAGCCGAGAAGAGGAAAGTCAGTGACCCAGAGGAAATTCAGTTCGTCGTTGCCTTTGAGAAGTTCTTGGTAGTCGGCACAGGCAATCCGCACGCGGCCGAGGACATCGCAAACGAGCTCCCAGTCGCCAGCGCCGAAGAGAATGAGGTCACCTTCTTCGATGTTCATGGCTTCGCCGAGGGCTTTCAGCTCTTCTTCGCTGAAGAACTTGGTGATTGGCGAGCGCCAGGTGGATGGGTCCTCACCACGCACTTGAATGTAAGCGAGGCCTTTCGCCCCAGCTTCTTTGGCTAGTTCAGTGAGTTTGTCGACCTGGCCGACGGAGATGTTAGAGAAGCCTTTGGCGTTGATTGCTTTGACGCAACCTCCCGCTTTGATCGCGCCGGAGAAGACCTTAAATCCAGAGCTAGTAAAAATCTCGCTGACGTCCTTGAGCTCCATGCCGAAACGACGGTCGGGCTTATCCGAACCGTAAGTATTCATGGCATCGGCGTAGGTTAAGCGATCGAAGTTGGCAGGAATTTCCTTATCGAGGCTCTCTTTGAAAATGCGCGCGAGCAAGCCCTCGACGAGGCCGATGAGGTCGTCTTGGTTGACGAATGATGCCTCGATATCGATCTGAGTGAACTCAGGCTGGCGGTCGGCGCGAAGGTCTTCGTCACGGAAGCAACGAGCGATCTGGAAGTATTTCTCGATGCCACCGCACATGAGCAACTGCTTGTATTGCTGTGGTGCTTGGGGGAGGGCGTAGAATTTCCCAGCATGGAGGCGGGATGGGACGAGGAAGTCGCGGGCACCCTCGGGTGTGGACTTGGAAAGGATGGGCGTCTCAATTTCGAAGAATCCGCCCTCGTCGAGGTAGTCACGGGTCGCCTTGGTGATGCGGTGGCGAAGCTTGAGGTTGCGGGCCATGCGTGGGGTGCGCAGGTCGAGGTAACGGTGGCGCAGGCGGTTGTCCTCGCTGATGTTGCCTTTATCCAATTGGAAAGGGAGAACTTCGGCCTTGTTGATGATCTGAAGATCGGTGGCTACGATCTCGATTTCGCCGGTGGCGAGCTCGGTGTTGGTGGTGTCGACCTCGGAATTTTTCAGACGTGCGCTGACTTTGCCAACGACTTTGACGACGTCTTCCTGGCGCAGGCTGTGCGAGAGCTTGGCGATCTCAGCATCTTCCTCCGGGCGGAATACGACCTGGGTCATGCCTTCGCGGTCGCGTAGATCGATGAAAATGACACCTCCGTGGTCGCGTGTGCTATTGACCCAACCGACTAGGCTGACGGTGGAATCGATGTCGGAAGGGCGGAGTTCGTTACAGTGGTGAGTGCGCATGGTCTCGGTCGGGAAAAGTTGTCGGCGCGGAGATTGCCCAGACTGCGGCGGATTGCAATGCTGGAGTGTGTCGGCTTCGAATCTAATAAGCTGGTATTGCTAGGGCGGGCATTTTGTGAGCATTCTGTTGGATGCACGTGTGGTCAAAGTTATCCTCGAAGAAGTGGGAAGATGCCTGGGAAGATCGGTTTTGTGGGAATCCAAATGCGGTGATTGAGGAGTTTCGCAACAAGAC
>CAXIBU010000238.1:0-4484 GCA_964021555.1 uncultured Verrucomicrobiales bacterium
TTTGAAAGTCGAGCCGGGCTCATAGCCGCCCTGAACGGCGTAGTGGAAGCTCGCGTCTTGCACGCCTTCGCGGTCGTTGAGGTTGAAATGCGGGCGGCTGGCGATGCCGAGGATGGTTCCGGTGTGGGGGTCCATCAGGATTGCCGTTCCAGTGGTGGACTCGAATTCAGCAAGTCCGGCGTCGAGTTCCTCTTCGACAATGGCCTGCAGCTTCATGTCGATGGTGGTGCGCACGCTCAGTCCATCGCGAGGCGGAGCGGTTTCGCCTTTATGGGCGGGGAGTAGGAGCCCACGGCTGTTGCGCTTGCGCTTGCGGTAGCCATCATTACCCGAGAGCCACGTATCGAATTCAGCCTCGAGGCCGAGTAGTCCCTTGTTTTCATGGTTGGCGTAGCCAGTAACGTGGACCAGAGAATTGGGCGCGAGGTAAATCCGGCGCTGCAGGCGCTGGAAGCCGAAGCCCTGAACGCGCTGTTCTTGGAGGATGCTCTCAAGTTGATCAGCGGTGCCGCGATCGAGTTCCTTGCGGATGACGATGTTCTTGAGATCGGTATCGACAATCTTACTGCGCAGCTCTTCGCGGCTCATGCGCAGCGGCAGGGCCAGCACGTCGATGGCGTAGTCAAGGTGCTCGGCGCAGATTTGCTCGTCGGTTTTATCGTTGAGCAGTTTGGTGCGCTCGGCGTGAATGCGTGCTTGCTGGCGCTTCGGGGTCAATTGATCCCAGTCCGCTGCCTTGCGAGCCTCACGGTAGGCCAATCCGTAGGCGACGATCTTGGCGTCCGCCAAGTGATACTTGTCGGCGATGATGGTGGTGACGTGGGTATTTGTCGCCAGCGGCTCGTTGTTCCGATCGAGAATCATCCCGCGGTTGGCGGGCAGAACCTCGCGGTCGAGGTAGCGCTCAATCGAGGCATCGCTCTGTTGCTTTTCAGCGAAGACTTGGATCCGGATCACATTGAACGAGAGCGCGCTGAGCCCTAACACCAATAAGATGCAGACAATGCAGGCGCGCTGGTTCTGAGTGAAACGGGGCATGATCTAGGGTTTGGCGGAGGCCAGGACTTCGGGTTCGTAGGATTCGTCGAAGGGCAAGGTCTCGACCACATCGAAGGTAATCGGGACCAGGTTTGAGTCTTGTTGCTTGAGGCGCTGGGCGACTTGGAAGCGGTTCAGAAGGCGACTTTTGGCGATCTGCTCCATCTGGATATCCAGTTCAGCTTCAGCAATCTGGTCTTCGACTTCCTCGATCTGGCGGGAAAGTTCGATTTGCTGGTTCTTGAGTTTCACAAAACGGATCAAGCCGGCGGCAATCGCGACGAAGGCGCACAGACTCAGAATGACGGAGAAGGTGTAGTTTGGGCGTGAATTGCGTTTCATGAGTTCGGGAGACGTTCTGCGACTCGCAGCTTGGAGCTGCGGGAGCGCGGGTTGGATTTCAGCTCGGCAGACCCGGGGGCGATTGCCTTGCGTTGAATGAGTTTGAAGTGGTAATCGGGGTTGGGTTGTGGCGCGGGCCACTCGGGACGGTCGATTTCGGCCTGGCTGTGCTTGCGCAGGAACTGCTTTACGATGCGGTCTTCGAGGCTATGGAAGCTAATGATGGCGAGCCTGCCGCTTGGTTTAAGCAGTGAAATGCTGTGCTCCAGGAGGGCGTCCAGCGCGCCAAGTTCGTCGTTCACCGCGATGCGTAGGGCCTGGAAAGTCTTGGTTGCAGGGTTCTTGGGTCCGGATTTTCGGATGACTTTGGAAATGCAGTCGACCAAGTCTGAAGTGCGCTCAAACGGGGCTTTCTCGCGCTGGGCAAGGATCGCCCGGACGATGGCTCGTGCTGACTTTTCCTCGCCGTAGTCCCACAAGATGCGAAGCAACTCGGCCTCGCCCCATGTGTTGACGATGTCCGCAGCGGTGTGCTCGATCTGAGTTCCCATGCGCATGTCGAGCGGGCCGTCCTGCTGGAAGGAGAAGCCACGTTCCGCGGTATCGATCTGGTGCGATGAGACGCCGATGTCAGCGAGAATGCCATCGACCTGATCAAATCCAGCCTCTTGCAGAAGCCGGGGGAGGTCGCGGAAGTTGCCCTGAAGCGGGATGAAGCGATCACCGAAGGGGTGGAGTCGCTTTTTGGCAGCGGTGAGGGCATCCGTATCCTGATCGACCCCAAGCACCGTTGCGCCCGACTGTAAGAGGAGTTCGCTGTGTCCACCGCCGCCCAATGTGCAGTCGACCAGGACTTTGCCTTCGCTGGCCTTGAGGGCATCGACACTCTCTTGCTTGAGCACGGTGATGTGATGAAATTCGCCTCTCTCTGTCTCGGTTGGTCCTGACTTTTTGCTCATTCCGAAGCAGCTGCGTGCAAACGACGAAACGCCCCGGAGTGGGGCGTCTGTCAGCTCAGGCCACCAAAGGCTTGAGGATGAAAGGCTTGCTTGCATGAGGAGGGGATAGGTCAGATGTTGTATTTGGCGTTAAGCTTGCGTGTTCGAGGTGCTTCTTTCTCGCGGATTTTTTGGTGAATGTCGGGGCGGTGGATTTCGAATTCGGAGCCGCGGCCGACGATGACGACATCGGCTTTCAGGTTCTGATCTTCGATGTCTCGCTTGGGGATTTGGATTTTTCCTTGGCTGTTGATCGTGAGGTCGGTGACGGATTCGTTGATCTCGCCGATGAAGTCGCGCTTTTCCCCCTCGGTGAATTCGTCATCGTTGGCGATTTTCCGAATTACCGTATCGAGTGCCTCCTTAGTGAAGAAACGGAGGATTTCGAAACCCGCTCGTTCTGAGGTTCTTAAGCGAAGTTCAAGCGTCCCATCCGGGCGCCAGCCAGCGGGAACTGCGACGCGGCCTTTCGCGTCCAGTTTGTGCTGGAAGGTGCCCCTGAAGGGACTATTGATACATTCAGACATCAATTCGGTGGATCTTGATACACTTCAATACACCAGAGTGCCCTAAGAGGGTCAACACTTTTTCTCCGCTAAAACTCGCTACACCAGAAGGCCTTGTGCGACCCTCTCTAGCTTATTTTTAACTGTTCAAAATGGCAGTTTTTTAGGGCATGGACTCAGCTTGAGCCATGAATTCAAAATACCGTAGCCTGTTTGGCGGTTAAGGGTGCGCTCGTAGGTGCGGTAGTGGATGTCGCAGGCATAGGGTATGCTCTACGATTCTAGCGAGCGAAATAGCGCCAATTCTTCAGCGCTCAGGAAGTGGCTGTAAGGTTCGCTTGAGTCGATGCGTGATGCGCTGATTGGCTGTTTCACCTCTGCATAGGTGGGTGAATTGATGCGCTGGGTCGATTCGAATGCTTCGGTGGACTCGGAGAGCTTCAGTTCCAAGCGTTGGGTAATCTTAGAGATTTCACGCACCGGCTGTTCAACGAAATCGCGATACGAGATTCTTGCAAACTGATTGGGTGGCAATGAATCTTCGAGAGCTGCAGCAATTTGTTCCTGATGACGAAACCATTGGCAAAAGCTCTCAGCTGTCTGCCACCAGCAACTTACCCCATTCAGAGGCACATCAAGCATGAGGGTGCTCAACCAAGTGTCCATGGGATTGCGATCAATCCACAAAACCTTAGCCTGCGGGATGTTTTTCAAGAGATCTGGTGCCAAAGGGGCCATTGATGGGTTTTTATCAATGAGCGTAGTTGGGAATGGTCTTTTTAGCACTTTGGATTCGACCAGGGCATCGAGGTATCGCTGAAGGAAATTCTTAGGGCCTTTCTTGGCTTTCAGGGGTTTCATTGAGTCATTGGACTCTTCGACGAGCTGCTTGAGGTAGTCGAATTCATCGGCGAAAGCCGCGCCGAGATGTTTTTGTAAAGTCGTTGCGATCAAGGTGCTGCCTGATCTTGGGTAGCTAGTGACGAAGAGCAAATCTGGCTGGGGACCCTTATGATGTCGCTTGAGTCGTTGAGAATCGATTTCAGGGAGAGTTCTCAGGGGGAATTCCAGCCGTAGTTTGCTAGCCTCGAGCTCCCGAAGCGCTCGTGTTTCGCTCAACCAATGCCAGGCCTCTTCGTAAAGTCCGGCACGGTCCTGAATTTTAGCGCAGAGAGCGGAGCAGCGTATTTTAGCTTCACCTTGGGCTTTCTCATAGGCTTTCGAGGCCAATTCAATGGCATCCGCCAATTCTCCACCAGCGAGGTGGATCTTTGCTTTTATCCAGAGCCAAGCCCAAGAGCTTTGGTCAAAAGCCGAAAATTGTCTGATAAGAGACAAGCTTGCTTGTGGGGTGAGATTCCTTTCGCTTAGCCTCACAAAGTGAAACGCGGCTTGCTCTTCAAATTGATTGCCTGACGAACTACTTCGAAGGGATTCCCACATTTCGAGCGCCTGTTCGGTGTCGAGTCTTTCTTCCAAATCGTGTGCGATTCGAACCAAAATCTCACTGGCATGTGAATGCTGCTCGAGAAGAGTCTCATAGATACGGTCAGCTTGTTTCCATTTGCCCGTTAGGCCCAGAATTTTGGCAAATTGCAGC
>CAXIBU010000239.1:0-4483 GCA_964021555.1 uncultured Verrucomicrobiales bacterium
TCAACAGCACCTCGCGGTGTAGATCGAGGCGATGCCTCCGCTGAGGGGTTCCCAATAGCCGTCGGTGAAGCCGTTGGCTTCAACTAGATCTAGCATGTCCTTGCCGCTGGGGAACTTTTGGATGCTGCCACCGAGGTATTCATAGGCATCGGCATGGCCGGTGAGAGCGCCGGCGATCTTAGGCAGGACTTTGGTCAGGTAAAAGTCGTAGCCTTTACCGAAGGTGCCGCCTGGTTGCGAAAAGTCGAGGATCAGAAGATGCCCTTCCGGCCCTAGGACCCGGCGCATTTCTTGAAGCGCCTTGGGCCAATCGGCCATATTGCGCAGACCAAAGGCGACCGTCAGCGCATCGAATTCAGCATCCGCAAAGGGCATGTCCATGGCATCCGCCACCAGCCATTCGCCATCGAATCGCTTGCGCGCCTCATTCAACATGGGCTCACAAAAATCGGAACCAACGATACGCGTCTCTTTCGGAAGAACCTCCCGGATCGCCATCGCCAGATCACCACTGCCGGTTGCGACATCCAGCACTGAATTCGGCTGCCAGCCCTCGACTAGTTGGGCCACTCGCTTGCGCCAGAGCACATCGATACCTAAGCTCAGCACGTGGTTGGTGCTGACGTAGCGCTCGGCAATGCGTGAAAACGCATCGCGCACGTAATTCGGATCCTGCATCGGCAGCAACTTGCCCGAGCCAAGGCTCAGCGCAAGCGCGGATTACTCAAATCTGAACTGCCAGTTAGAAAAGTCGTCTTCCTTCCACTTGCGCAGGTCGGCATTGTGACTTTCCAGCTTGCTCATGAACTTGCGGCCTGCCAGACGGCAAAAACGTGGTGCCTCCAGCTCGATCACCTCGAGCCCAAGGTAATAAACACGGTGCAATGACTGAACTTCCTCGTGACCGAAGGCACTGGCAAGGTGCGCACGCAGCAGAAGCGATTCATGCTTACCCAGGAAAATCCATGATGGTGAACGCTCAGCTGCGATCCGCTCATCGATCAGCGCACGCAAAGCGGCACTGTCCCAGGTATCGCCAAAGTCGATATCCAATGGAACTAGGCTGTTCTTCGGAGCTGATTCTTTGCTGGTTGTTTCAGGTTCGATCGTGGTCATGATTGATTGTTTTTTGATCTGGTGTCCGGTGTTTACGCCGGACGCGCACCCCTTCGTTCAGAAAATCGATTCTGCCAAGCCTTTTCGCACCTCAGAAGTCATTTGCTGACAATCGTCACTCCGTTGTCACCTTAACACGATAAATCCCCGTTATTTTAAAAGACCCCAGACGATCCTCCTCTTGCGTGCCCGAGCCAATATTATGAATCACTAACGGGATTCCGTCGGCATTCTTCTTATCACTCACCACCATGATATGCGGCAGGTGCGGGGGCACGGTGCAGGTGACCAGATCACCTGGCTTGAGCGACTCCAGTGAATCCGGTATTTCGATCTTCCAGCCACGCCGCTCGAAATAGCGCTGTAAATTCGGCACCCGGCGGTGGTCGATGTTGCGATCGGTGCGCTTGAGTCCCCAAATCTTCGGGTATTTCGAGAAATTCGCCTGCATGTCCTCGTGCACCGCCTTCTGCAGATCCAGCTTAACCGCGCCGCGCAGTGAACGGATCACCACGTCCACACAAACCCCTCGGTCATTCTCAACGTCGCCCCCGGGATACTTGAGGCTGACGTAGGCTGGGTCGTAGTGCTTGGTCACCCCGATCCTCGCTTTTGCCGCTTTGACGATCTTTTCACCAGTCTCAGCGAGCAATGGCTGGGCCAGCGCAATCACACCAATTAGCAGCATCCTAATCTTCATCATTTCTCCATACGCATGCAAGCGAGGCAATCGATCAAAAAATCCCCTCCTCCAGCCTTTACAAAGCCACGCATTTTTCCGACCACAACTCCATGTATGAGGCAAACGGAACCATCAAATTGATCGAGGAGACCCAAACTTTCCCTAGCGGCTTCTCCAAGCGCGAATTCGTCGTCACCACCGACCACGACAAATACCCGCAGGACATCAAATTCGAAGTCATGAAGGACAAATGCGAGCTGCTCGATGCCTACGAGCCTGGTCAGCCGGTCAAAGTCTTTTTCGACATTCGCGGCAACGAATACAACGGTCGCTACTACGTGAACCTAAATGCTTGGAAGCTCGAAGGTGCCTCCAACGGCGCTCCTGCCATGCCCCCTAGCCGCTCGGCTGATCCACTGCCGACGGACTTCGACGATCCAGACGACGCGATTCCGTTCTAAATCAGCGGATGCACAAAATCTTTCTCAGTTTCTTTCTCGGGGTCGTCATGGTCACCAGCCTACTCGGGCTCGGTTTCGAACTGTGGACACACACCGAGGGCTTCCGTGAGTTCGCCGAAAAGGCGATGATCGATGCCAGTGCCGAGGCCGGTGAGGATCTCGATTACACCAAGGGCCGCAGCGACCTTCGGACCGCTGGCCTCCTCATCTTCATTACCATGTCCACCTTGGCGTGGCTCCCTGTGATCGCCGTTCTGGTTCGATACACATTGAAAGAAATCCCCGTTTTCGACACGCCTAGCGCGATGAAGAGGTGGTATTTCCTCAGTTTTCTCGCTTTCGGGATTTGGATAAAAAACCTCTCATTACTCTGGCTTTAAACACCTTGCGCAACCACCTCTGCATTTCTCTCTTTCAGAAACCGAGGTAAGTCCGTCCGCAAGTGGGCGCGCAAGGCACCGGCGAGATTGTAGAGACCAAAGTAGGCGCGATTGATGTAGAGAGACTCCGCATTTCCGCGTCCGTTCTGCATCGATTGCAGCTCCTTGTCCAATCTGGTGCGTTCGCCAAATTCGCGAATTTCGTCCATGTAGGCCTCGTCACCGAAATCGAATTCGCCTTTGTGGAAAGGACGCCCCAACAGCTCGATCGACTCACGGAAGATCGGACGCAGCTTTTTCAAGTCCTCGTCGCCATCCTCCTCAAATAGGATTCCGAGATCGAGCAACAGCTTGTCCAGATCGGAATCCTTCGCCACCCGGTCGGGATCCATCAGCGCGAAGTAGTCGAAGTAGAAGTCCTCTTGAATCGTCTTCACGCAGCCGAAGTCGAGGATCCACAATTCACCATCCTTCACAATGAAGTTGCCCGGATGCGGATCGGCGTGGAACGAGCGCAGCTCGTGGACCTGGAAATGATAGAAGTCCCAGAGGGTCTGGCCGACTTTGTTGCGCGCTTCTTGGTCGGCGTCGGTTGCAGCGAATTGGTCGAGGTGGAGTCCATCAACCCAATCCATCGTGAGGATCTTCTCCGAACTGAATTCAGGGTAATATTCGGGGAAGCGTGTATTCGGTAAGTCCTTGCAGGCCGCGGCAAATTCGCGCGAGCGCTTGAGCTCAAGCGTGTAGTCGGTCTCCTCGATTAGGCGAGCACGAACTTCGGTAATGTAGGGGTCGAGCGTAGCGGCATCGAGTTTGAAAAGTCGCAGGGCGATCGGCTTAACCATGCGCAGATCGGAGTCGAGACTCTCCGCCACGCCGGGATATTGAATTTTCACGGCGTATTCCTTGCCGTCCTTGGTCGCCTTGTGGACTTGCCCGATCGAGGCACCAGCGGCGGCGTCCTTTTCGAAGGTATCAAAGATTTCCAAAGGCCCCTTGCCAAATTCGCGTTTGAAAGAACGAACGACGAGTGGATAGGAAAGTGGCGGTGCGGTGTATTGGGCTTTGGAGAACTGATCGACGTAAGGCTGCGGCAGCAATTGCGAATCCAAGCTCAACATCTGGGCAACCTTGAGTGGTCCCCCTTTGAGCTTACTAAAAACCTCGTAGGTTGCTTTGGCCGTGTCCTCGTGGAATTCCTCCTTATAATCCTTTCCAGTGATCGAACGCTTGCCGAGGTTTTTAATGTAGTTGGCGCCCACTTTGGCCCCTGTCGCAGCCAGCGAAGCTGCACGGGTAAACTTGTGCTTGGGAATGGATTTTTGACCGCTCATATTGGTATGTAGTTAGGACTGACGCAGACGAGGGAGGAGGAAGCGGAACAAGTCCACGGTCGATTCGATCACCGGGAAACGCGCGGCATCGAAGTAGAAACGCACCGACTTTTCAATGAGAGCATCGGTATCTTGGAATCCTTTGCTGGTATCTTTAAGATGGAAGTCGATGAGGAAACGGAACTGAGGAGTCAGGCCCTTTTCTTGAAGGCTATTGAGCTGCTTCATGTCGGCCATCTGTCCTTCGGCTCTGCCCTGAAGCACGATTTTCTCAGCGAAATCTTTGAAAGCATGTTCAAATTCACGCAGCACGCCCTTACCACTTTTCCGCATGCACGGGAAGCGCATGAGGAAGCGGGAGCGATACTCGAGAGCGTTCTCAAAATAGGTGAAGTAGAAAGCTAATAACATCTGGCGAGCATCGTATTCAGCGGCATCGGCGTCTGATTCCAAGATCTCCACCGTTTCCTTGACGGTATGCGCCCAGAAGGCTGATTCGATTGCCTCGAA
>CAXIBU010000240.1:0-4480 GCA_964021555.1 uncultured Verrucomicrobiales bacterium
GTGAAGTAGGCATGCGTGAGCTGGATGAAAAGGCTAGCCGATTGTTACGATGAAGCGTGGAACGGCCGCTAGTGCTATATTCCAATGCCAGAACGTGGTCAAGTTATGAGGTGGGATGCTCTTGTGCTTCGACTAGCCGTCCAAGCGACTTTTCTGGACTTGGCTTCTGAATCTAGACTACGATCAAGTTCATGAGAATTTACACAGCCTTTCTGTTATCTGTCCTTGTGCTTTCCAGCTCTGTGCTCACCGCTCAAGACAAGCCTATGGGCAAAGTTGATGTCGATTGGGGCAAGCCGGTAGAGAAGAAACTCTACGCCAAGAATAACTTTCACAATAAAGAGGCACCAAAACTCGAAGTCGGCAAATGGCTGAGCGAGAAACCGAATACCAAGGGTAAATTCGTGCTCGTCGACTTCTGGGCGACTTGGTGCGGGCCTTGTCGCCGGTTGATCCCTGAGCTGAATGAATTTTCCAAAACCTTTGCCGATGATCTGGTGGTCATCGGGATCTCTGACGAGCCTGAGGCCAAGGTCAAGGCAATGAAACAGCCGGTTATCAATTACTACAGCGCGGTTGATACCGACGCCAAGATGAAGGAGGAAGTTGGCGTTCAGGGGATTCCCCATGTCTTGCTGATCGACCCCAACGGCAAAGTCTGCTGGCAGGGATTTCCTGGTGGAGACGACCCTCTCAATGCTGAGTTGATCAAAAAACGCATCGCAACCTATAAGGCTGCGCTGGAGAAGAAGTGATTCAATTGCATCTTTCCAAGGGATAGACGCTGACATCGACCCCAGGACTGAAAAGCACGGAAGAGGGGCTTTTGGACTGAGGGAATCCCGCCTGCTCAAGCGCGGGGTGCAGCGGTCTTTGCATTTCGATCTCGGTAAACTGGTAGGGCGGGTGGTTTACCTGGCCGACGTAGAGCTGTCCATTAGGTCGTGAGCTGAATAGGAGGTATCGCTCGAGGAGGAAAAATTCCAAGGAGCCTGGCGCTGCATTACGACACTCGGCTGCGGATTTCGTCTCGTAGGTGAGGGGTGTAGAAGCAGAACTGCCTGACCGCTGGCAATGGTATTCGATTTTTTCACCGATTCGTCGATGGTTCATTCGGGCTCTGAAATACGGCAGGTGAAAGAATTTTCGCGCAATCATCACGGCTAGGGGCTGATTGCAATCCAGAGAGTAGAACCAAACGCCCGGTCTCCCTGTTTCGCGATCATAAACGTAGGTCCTGACGTTCATTTCAAGAAACCACGACAGTCCCGGCGCGGCAGGCAGGAAACGCGGTCGGATCCTTTCCATGAAAAAGGGCACTAGCCCGATCCATGCTTGGCCATCGAAGGTGTCCACCGCCAGCCGTTCGGGTAGGCTGGCTTGAACGAGCTCTGGATCGACTGTCCAATGGGCAAATGCGAGCTTGCTCCAGCGCTGGAACATTACCGGACTGCCCGCCGGTGCGATCTGTTCCTGTTGGCGTTGTTGAAGGCTCGGAGGTGGTTTGGGCATTCTCTTGGGTCGCATGGAAAGAGAAGACTTGCAAATCCTGTGCTTTCTGATTTGTTCGCCGTCCATTACCCCGGAGGCCGAAAATGGTCTGCCACCGGCGGCGAACACCAAAACACATTACTATCATGGATAAAGCGACCATCGACGCAACCCAGTTCAAGCAGCACGAAAAGGACACCGGCAGCCCGGATTTCCAAATCGCTCTGCTCACCGTTTCTATCGCGCAGCTCACCGAGCACCTTGCCGATCACAAGAAAGACAACAGCTCACGCCGTGGCCTCCTCAAGCAGGTTGCTCGCCGTCGTAAGCTTCTTGACTACGTAAAGTCACAGTCCGAAGAGCGCTACCAGACGCTTCTTAAAGGGCTCGACCTTCGTCGCTAATTTTCAATGGCCACAGGTTCTTACCTGTGGCCATTTTCCTTTTCGGGACATGGTTCATTTCATGTTCCAAAGAATGGCGGATCGATCCCTCAGTGGGGAGCGAATTTCGATCACAGCCAACCTCGAATTTTCTTCGGGAAATTCGAACTAAGTCGGTGGAACGAGTGTTCTGCCATCGCGCTCCTCATCATCCTCCGCAGTGGCCCGAAGGCCATTCCATGCCACCGCGGATCTGACTCTGGAATGGCAAATAAGAAGAATACAATAGAATGAGTATCCACAATGTTACTTGCGAGGTCGGCAACACGCCGATCACGATCGAAACCGGTAAAATGGGCCGTTTGGCCGATGGCGCTGTCACCGTTCAGTGCGGCGAGACCCTAATCATCGTCACCGCTGTTTCCCAAACCAAGGTTCGCGAAGGCCAAACTTGGTTCCCCCTGTCCGTAGAATACAAAGAAAAAGCTTCCGCCGCTGGTGTTTTCCCCGGCGGTTACTTCAAGCGTGAAGGTCGCCCAACTGAGAAAGAAATTCTCACTTGCCGCATGACTGACCGCCCACTTCGTCCGCTCTTCCCCAAGGGCTACCTTTACGACACTCAGATCGTCGCACTGCTTCTCTCCGCTGATGGCGAGAACGATCCCGACATCCTTTCCATGAACGGCGCATCTGCCGCTCTGAGCATTTCCGACATCCCATTCGCTGGCCCAATCGGCGCCGTGCGTGTTGGCCGTGTCGACGGTGAATTCATCATCAACCCAACCAACGAAGAGCGCGCCGATTCCGAGCTCGACCTCGTCTACGTGGGTAACAAAGAAGAAGTCATCATGATCGAAGGTTCCGCCGAGGAACTTCCTGAAGACCTCTTTATCGAGGCCCTTCGCGTTGCTCAACAGAACGTCACCAAATTGGTCGAAGCTCAAGAAGAGCTGATTAAAGTGGCTGGCAAAGAGAAGCGTGAATACACCGTCACTCTTGCCAAAGAAGAGCTCCTTGAGATCGCTTACCAGGTTGCTGGTGACCGTATCGAAGATGCCATCTACGCTGCAAGTAAAGTCGAGCGAGGCAAGAAAGTCGGCGCGCTGCGCAACGAAGTCGAAGCCGCTATCAAGGAGCAAGCTCCAGCGACCACTGACTTTGAAATCGAGCAAGCCTTCGAATACCTTCAGAAGAAAGCTTTCCGTAAGTCGATCATGGAACAGGGTAAACGCGCCGATGGCCGCGCCTGCCGCGACCTTCGTGAGCTTGTTTCAGAAGCTAACCTGATCCCACGGGTTCATGGTTCCGGCCTCTTCAGCCGTGGCGAAACTCAGGCCCTCGGCCTCGCGACCCTCGCTCCGATGGAAGACCGTCAGTATCTCGACTCCTATGTTGGTGGCGAAGATACCAAGCGTTTCATCCTTCACTACAACTTCCCTCCATTCTCCGTCGGTGAAACCGGCCGTATGGGTGGCTTCAACCGTCGTGAAATTGGTCACGGTGCTCTTGCCGAGCGCTCGGTCCGTCCGGTTCTGCCTTCAGAGGAAGACTTCCCTTACGCACTTCGCGTCAGCTCCGAGGTCATGGAATCAAATGGTTCCACCTCAATGGCTACCGTTTGTGCCGCTGTCATTTCCCTTCTCGATGCAGGTGTCCCTCTCAAGCGCCCCGTCGGTGGTATCTCCGTCGGTCTCGTTACCGAGCCTACCGAGAGTGACCGCTTCGCCAAATACGAGCTTCTCCTCGACATCATCGGGTCCGAAGATTTCTACGGCGACATGGACTTCAAACTCTGTGGCACCACGGAAGGTGTGACTGGTTACCAGCTTGACCTCAAGCTACCAGGTATCCCACTCAGCCTGCTCGAAGAAGCCGTTCACCTTGCAGCCAAAGGCCGCGGCCCGATCATCGATAAGATGAACGAAGCCATCTCAGCTCCAGCTGACCTCAGTGAGCACGCTCCACGCATTTCTTCGGTCAAGATCGATCCAGATCGCATTGGCGAACTGATTGGACCTGGCGGCAAGAACATCAAGGCAATCCAAGCGGAATCCGGCTGTGACGTTAACATCGAAGACGATGGAACCGTTCACATCTACGCTGCTAAGAAAGAAGCTCTTGAGCGCGCCGTTTCCATGATCAGCGACATGTTTGCTGAAGTCGAAGTTGGTAAGCTTTACACCGGACCAGTGGTATCCACCACCAAGTTTGGTGCTTTCATGCAAGTCATGCGCGGTAAAGACGGACTCATTCACATCTCCGAGCTGGCCGAAGGCCGTGTCGAGAAGACTGAAGACGTCGTCAAAGTCGGCGAAACCGTCACTGCCAAGTGCATCGGCGTCGACGACAAAGGTCGCGTGAAAATGTCCATCCGTGCCGCTCTCCGCGAGCAAGCACAACAAGAGGGCGGCGAAGAAGCCGCTCCTTCTGAGGACTGATTTCAGATTCTGACCGATTCAAAACTTCAAAGCCGCCCCGGGATTCCCTGGGGCGGCTTTTTTGTGGATGGAGCGCGAGTTTCCAAACTCGCAAGTGTTACCTCAAGGCGACGCGGATTCCATTCGTGCGAGTTTGGAAACTCGCGGTCCATCTTGCATCTATTGAAA
>CAXIBU010000241.1:0-4472 GCA_964021555.1 uncultured Verrucomicrobiales bacterium
TCGTAGATGAAATAGTTACTGGTTATTAGTGATTGGTTATTCGGGTCAGTGCCGTGCTGGTGCACGGAGATGCGGCGACTGAGGTGGTTCCTCCGCGACGCATCTTCGACGTAGGTAGCGAGTGTGTTGGAGCCGGATTTCACTTCGATGAGATGGTTTTGATTCGTTTTGCAGGGCATTGCAAAACTCACCTTTCGGGCCAGGGTCTTAGATGCTGTTCGCTGTTCCGCCTTTCGAAGATAGGTCTTCGATTCGTCGGCTGTCAAGTTGCCATCGGTGCTGTGGACAGGGGCGTGTTGCAAGCCGCTTCTACTGATGGCGGTATATGGTAGCTTCTGCCGTAGTGGGATGGCGAGTATGGCGGAATTGTGACGGCGATGAGCTTGTGATGTAGGCGTGTGGGCTGCTTTTTCTCTGTGGCCACAGGGGCCTGATCATCATGCGAATCGAAATTGTAACTGATACTTTTTCTCCAGACATCAATGGAGTGTCAATGACCCTTGGCCGTTTGGTGGATGGTCTGCGAGAGCGAAATCATCTGGTTCATGTGATCCGGGCGGGGGATTCTGGTTCGGGGCAAGGGGAAACGGTGTTTCCTTCAGTGAATCTTCCCGGTTATAATGAGGTGAAAGTGGGGCTTCCCAATCGCCTGAAATTGCATGCGAGGTGGAAGCGCAAGCGCCCGGATGTGATCTACGTTGCGACGGAGAGTCCTTTGGGGCACAGTGCGGTAAAGGCTGCGAATTCTTTGGGAATTCCGACCATCAGTGGTTTTCACACGAATTTCCATCAATACATGGAAGACTATCGGCTGAGCGGACTTCAGCCTGCGGCGATGAAGTATCTTCGGAAGTTGCATAATCGGACTCAATGCACCCTGGCTCCGAGTGCGGATGTCCGTGAGATGCTGATGGGTGAGGGGTTCAAGAACGTGGAATTGCTTGGAAGGGGGGTCGATACTGATAGGTTCTCACCGGCCCATCGTGACAAGGCTTTGCGTGCAAAGTTTGGCGCCGAGGAAGGGGATCCTCTGGTCCTGATGGTGGGGCGGGTGGCTGCAGAGAAGAATTTGTCCCTGGGAATTGATGCCTTCGAGTTGATTCGTCGAAAGCACCCAAGAGCTCAGTGTGTGGTGGTTGGGGATGGTCCCTTAAGGTCACGGCTTGAGTTGAGTCATCCGGATTTGCATTTTGTCGGGGCTCAGCGGGGAAGCGATCTTTCCCGCCTCTATGCGAGTGCCGACTTGTTGTTGTTCCCGAGTGAAACAGAGACCTTTGGCAATGTGCTGTTGGAAGGGATGGCCAGTGGTTTGGTGAGTGTGGCTTATGATTATGCTGCCGCCGCTAACTTTATCGACCTTGGCCTGAATGGCTTCAAAGTGCCGAAGGGCGATGAAGAGGGGTTCTTGCAGATGTCAGTTCGTGCGGTGAACTTGATTGGTATCTCTAGCTTCCGTGAGGCCGCTCGTGAGACGGTGATGCCGCATTCTTGGTCAGAGGTAGTGGATACTCTTGAAAGTCATTTGCAGCGGGTGGCCCAGACCAAGCCTCGCGTTCGGGGCAAGCATGGTGCGAAGAAGGCCGGCTTGGAGGTTGAGACGCTGATCATCTCGGACGTTCATTTGGGAACTCCGGATTCCAAGGTGCGCGAGGTGATTGATGTGATCAAACATGTGAAGTGTCGGAAGCTGATCTTGAATGGTGATATCGTCGATGGATGGGCGCTGAAACGGGGATCTGCTTGGCAAAAAACGCACACGCGTTTTGTTCGGGCGGTGTTGAAAAAGATGGAGAAAGAGGCATGCGATGTCATTTACCTCAGAGGAAATCACGACGATATTTTGGATCGCTTTCTGCCGATGAAACTTGATCGCTTGAGCATCGTCAAAGAGCACATCCATTCTGGGATGGATGGGAATCGCTATCTCGTGGTGCACGGGGATGGCTTCGATACGGTTTCGACCAACCACAAGTGGCTGGCTGTCGTTGGCTCCGTGGGATACGACTGGTTGCTGAGGTTCAATCGTGGCTACAACCGATATCGGGCTTGGATGGGTAAGGAATACTACTCGGTCAGTAAGGCGATCAAAGCCCGGGTCAAAGGGGCGGTCAGTTTCGTTGATCGCTATGAGGAGCAGTTGCAGAAGTTGGCTGAGCATCGCAAATGCCAGGGGATCATCTGCGGGCACATCCACACCCCTGCGGATAAGTCGATCAATGGAGTCCGCTACCTCAATTCCGGCGACTGGGTGGAGAGCTTGACGGCCATTTTCGAGCACGCGGACGGGCGATTTGAGGTGGTTGGGTATGATGAGATCTGCCGCCGCTTGCAGGCTCAAAAAGTGACTGAATCAGGGCCGGTTTTGTTTGAGGATACCGATCTGGAGGAAGATGATGGGGGCGACCAAGACCTGGGAGCACTCCTCTATTCCATGTCGGCCTCGTAGGGAATCAGTCTCTGAGTCAGGCAGGCCGAGTAAATAGATAGCGGCGAGAGACCTCGGTGGCGCTAAAGGGAATCGGCGATCTTTTGCGCGATGGTGGCGGGGCTGGAGTCGCTGCTGATGGGGATGGCGCTCAGCCACTGGGACTCTCGGCGGAACCAGGTGCGCTGACGTTTGGCGTATTGTCGGGTCGCGATGGTGATGAGCTCGGCACATTTTTCACGGCTGATTTCGCCCTTGAGATAAGCCTGGATCTGAGTGACCCCGATGGCCTTGGCGCAGGTCGCGGAGGGGGATTGTAGCGCGGCGACTTCTTCGATGGCCCCTGCTGAGAGCATCTGGTGGGTGCGCTGTTCGATTCGTTTGACCAGTTCGTCGCGCTCCCATTCCAAGTAGAAGCCGAGGGTGCCTGCTTGCAGTTCGGGTTTCCAGCTCTTGTCGTTGAGCTCGGAGACGGGGCGCCCGCTGAGGAGGCTGATCTCGATGTTTCGAGTGAGGTATCTGCGGTTGTGAGGGTCCGTCGTTTCGGCGGCGATCGGATCTAACTGCCTGAGGCGTTCGACGAGGTCGGTGAGATCAAGTTGATCAAGTTCGCGGCGAATTTGTGGATCTGACTGCGGAAGGTCGGAGGGGCCGTGGCTGAGAAACTTGATGTAAAGCCCGCTGCCACCGGTAATGACCGCTGGGGGGGCGTCTGCTGAGCTCAGTAGAGGTAGTGCCGCCTGACGGTGCTGATGAGCATCCCATTCTTGCTGGGCGGGGACGAATGAAAAGAGCTCGTGCGGAGCGCGAGCAAGCTCGGACTCCTCTGGGGCAGCGCTAATGGTCTCAAGCCCTTGGTAGACTTGATAGGCATCTGCGTTGATGACGCTGGAGCCGAGGAGGTGAGCTAGCTCAGCTGCCACCGCAGACTTGCCACTTGCGGTGGGGCCTACGATGAAGCATTTCCGGCGCATGGCGGAGGGGTGTCTAATTAGGCTCTATTGGGCTTGAGCAGCTTGATCAGCAGTTGTCGCCTTGCTAGGAGACTCGGTTTTCTGATCTTTCTCCGCAGACTTCACAACCATCTTGCGGCCCATGTAGAACTGGTCGTGGAGAATCTCAATGGCTCGCTCGGCTTCCTCAATCGTGTTCATTTTGATAAATCCGAAGCCCTTTGATCGATGGGTGCTCGAATTGTAAATGATCTCGACTTTACGCACATTGCCGATGCCTTTGAATAGCTCTTGGAGGTCTTGCTCGGTGACGTCGTATGAAAGGTTGCCGACGTAGAGACGAGAGCTCGGGCGCTGCTTCGGTTTGGCTGGACGTTCGTCGACTTCTCCAGCCTCGATTTTAGCCTGGCGTGCGGCTTCCTGCTGGGTCTGGCGGCGAATTTCTTTCTGGCGAGCACTCTTTGGAGCGGGCGCGGTGGCCTTTTTGAGCCCGAGAGCAATCAAGACGCGATCGACGATTCCTGGCTTAGCAGCACTTTCGTCCTTGGCCTTGTTCTTTTCGGCAGGGCGGTTGGCATTTCCAGAGTTTCGATTGTTCGGCTTGCGCTTGCCCGCATTCGATGGCTTTTGGGCGCCTTTGTTGCCGGATTGGTTCTGCTTGCCACCCTCGTTACCGCTTCTATTGCGGTTTTTGTTCCGATTACGGTTACGGTTGCGGTTGTTTGGCTTGCTCTTCGTGCCTTCACCATTGGCACCGTCCTTGGATGCATTGCCACCGTTACCAGATTTCGGCTGACTGGATTTGCCGCGTGCATCGCGTTCATTGGTCTTTGGTCCACCTTTGCGATTGCCGCCAGAGCGACGCCGACGGTTGCGGTTCGGTTTGGATTCCCCACCCGCTCCTTGGCTCGGTTTGGAGCCATCGGAAGGGCTTGCCTTTGGCTGTGGGCTCGAAGGTTTCGGTGAATCGGCAGAATCTGACATGATGAAAAATGGGTCTCGTGGCCGAGGATAAACGCTCACGCTTAGCGGCCAAGTTCGGCGGGTTGTGGTCAGTAAGCCGCGAAATGTCAATCATGAGCGCGGATTCTTTT
>CAXIBU010000242.1:0-4375 GCA_964021555.1 uncultured Verrucomicrobiales bacterium
GCACTTCACTTTGCGGAAGGACCCAGACAGGATCACCCATCATCAGACCGGCTTGCGGCACATTGAAGCCAGAAATGCCGCGGACGTCCGCCGTCACAAGGACTTGGATATCGGACACTTCGAATTCTTGATCAACGACTGGAGAGCCATCGACGACGCCATTGACGACGTGGGCTTCGAACTCGAACTCATCGGTGTCGGTGAGGACGACACCAAAGTCGATCTCGCCAGACTGGAAGACAGCGGCTTGCGTACTGCTCAGGGCGACTGTAGCGGCAATACCCCATTTAAGGGATGATTTAAGGTAGTTCATTATATTTTTTAGTTTTAATTTCGGGCTCGTTGTTCGAAGCGGAAAAAAGCGCGCTCAGGAGAAGCATCCGGCACGACCAAGCGCCTGCGCATGATGGTGGATGTTTCATTTCCGCGCTCTGCTCCGTCTTCGAAGAATCCATCGGGCACGCCCTCGGCAAAGAGGCGACGCCATTCTTGCCAAGGTGTCACTAAATCCGGGGAGTAGGCCGCAGCCAGCTCTAAAGGGGTATTGGCAAAGTCGTCCTTGTGCAGGTCTCGTAAAAATTCGATCTCCGCGCGTCCGTCGACACAACGTGGAAGAGGCATCAGTTCACCATCGGAGACCGCTGGATCGAACCCGTGCCAAAAAAGCAAAAATTCGAGTCCGTTGCCCACGCCATCACCATCGAAATCCGCAGTCCTCGAGGCTAACGCCCCGCTTGGCAACTGATGGGTGCGCTCGAAACTATCCGCCCACTGCGCGTAGTCATAATCGGCCTCCAGCCCGACCAAAGTCGTCACGACGAAGCTCTCTCCAAATTCTCCACTACCCTTGCGCGCCCGCAGGTGCAGTCGGTAGATGCCATCGACACCAAAGCTGAAGACCTCTTCCCCATCGATCACCGACAGACTAACCGCGCCGGGTCCGACAGCCTTCACAAGCTCGACCTCGACCACCCCACTCTGCTCAACAAACTCAAAGTCAGCCTCCGCTGACAGCCCAACCCTTCCTAGTGCGACCGTTTCTGCACCTACCTGCTGAAAGCGCATTTCGCCCTCTTCAGCAATCAGCAACACTTGATCACAAGCGTAGTCCACTTGCAATTCACTATCATAAATCGCCGCACTTGGCTGGCCTGCACCACCAGCCCCCAAACGCCAACTCGCCGACCCTCGCAGCACACCATCATGCGGCACCACAAAATTCAAAGTCTGCACAAATTCGGTGTCCTGACCGCCGAATTGGGGATTCAATCGGCCCTGACTGCGAAAGCTCACCTGATAGGTTCCCGGCTGAGTGAAGCCCCAGTTGTAGTGACTGTGACTACCAGCGGGGATCGGGCCCAAGACATCATCCGCGCCGATGCCATCACTGCTATTGAAGTGAAATTCCAGGCTGCCGAATCCGCTAGACGTCCACATAGCAAAGTTCCCACCACGATCGGTGCCCGTTCCAGTCACTGACACCAAGCTGCTCTCGATGCTCCCGAGGGCACTTGGATTGTAAAAGTTCCCAACTTTCGCCTGAAAAACCCCCTGCTCAAAAACCGCACGCCAACCCAAAAACAGCTGACCTGGAATGTTATTCTGCGACAAAATCCAGACTGGCTCACCAGGCGTCCCAATCGCGGACAAAGACGGAGCGAGGGTGCCACGAGTCGACGGAGCAGCCAGCAAGCGCACGTCGTCTATTGGCAGTCGATTGATCCCTTCATTGTCGGCGAAACTGCCATCTTCGTCGTAGCTCACCGATGCTGCCCACCCGGCATCAGGATCACCAGGCGTCACCTCATAATCGATCTGGCATTCGAAGTGCCCTAAGACCAAGTCCACTGCCAGCGTAGGCTGCAGCGCCAAAGTCGATCCCATCAAGCAAACGAACCATTTCATGAAAGTTGAAATACCATAACGCAACCAACTTGCAACTGGAAATGTAAATTACTTGCAATAAGATCGAATTTGTCTTTCCCTACCGCCATGTTTCGTCAGCTAACGCTCTCCCTAATCGGCCTGTCCTTCGTTTCGGGGCAAGAGGCGCTGGAGCCCCTTGATACCTTAGATCCGCTGGATCTTAGTGGAAGCGTAGGCGAAGACTTTGGGGAGCTGGATGCGACGGTCATTGAGTCAGCCAGCAATCTGGCCCTGAGAGATTTTAGCCCCCTACCCAGCGAATTACTCGAAGAGCAAGAGCTCCAGCGGCTGGTTCAAGGGACGCTCGGGGAGACGCTCGGATGGCAGCCAGGGATCAATTCCGCCTTCTACGGTCAGGGCGCTAGCCGCCCCGTCATCCGCGGCTTCGATGGCTTTCGCGTGCGCTTACTCAGAGATTCCGTCGGCACCCTCGACGTCTCCGCCTCCAGTCCTGATCACGGCCTTCCCTTGGAGCCCTTGCTGCTCCGAGAAGTGGAGATTTTTCGTGGTCCTGCAGCCCTACTCTACGGAAATTCGGCGCTCGGTGGCGCGATCAACACCCAAACGCGAAGCTTCGCCACCGAAATGCCTGATCGACTGTTTAGTGGTGCCATCGAGAACCGATTCGACACCGCATCCAGCGGCTGGAGCCAATCCGCCTACTTCAATGTCGCTCACGGCGACTGGGTGCTCACGCTTACCGGCTCCAACCGCACCGCAGATGACTACGAAATCCCAGGCCGCGCCCGAACTTCTGCTTACGAGCGTGCCTTTAATCCCATTGTCAACGACCCCACCACCGGCAGCACTCAAGCAATCAAAAACCCGGACGGCACCCTTCCGAACAGCCATCTAGAATCACAGAGCTACTCGGTCGGCCTCAGCTGGCTGCCCGCGGAACTTCCCTTAACGGCCAGTGCCGCCTACTCGTATTTCGATTCCGAATACGGCCTACCTTACCTCTTCGGTGGCGATGCCAATGACCTCTTCGGCGACAGCTCGCTCGCCATGCGACAGGAGCGCATGGATTTCCGTTTGAGCTATCTGGCCGATCAGCCATGGCTCACCGAGGCGGTTTTCCACTTCGGTTACGGCGACTACCAGCATGCCGAGAGCTTCGCCGGGCGGCTCAAAGATGAGGGCACCGACTTTACCGATACCCGCTTCGAGCTCGATGCCTGGGAGGCCCGCATCGACCTCATTCACGAGCCCACCGACTGGTGGCGTGGCGTGGTTGGCGCACAATTTATCTCCCGAGCGCTTGACCCCAGCTTCCTTGCCGCCGCTCCGCAGCCAAATTCGCGCTTCTTCAACTCCTTCGAAACTCAGAATCTCGGACTCTTCGCCAACGAGACCTTAACCTGGGGCGATTTCGAGTTCACCGCAGCCCTGCGCTGGGAGACCCAACAGATCGATGACCTTTCTCTCGCCGCCTTTGGCTTCACTAGAGAAGTCGATGATACCAGCTTAAGCTCAATCATGGGAGTCTCTTGGGAGAAGCAAAATGTCAGTTTCTTCGACCGGCTGAAAGTCAACCTCAACGCCTCCTACGTCGAGCGCCTTCCGACCGAGACCGAGCGCTTTGCCTTTTGGAATAATCCAGCAATCCAGCGATTCATCATCGGCGGAGACCTCGGCGGCACCCCACTCGATACCGAGCAATCACTTGGATTGGACCTCGGTGTTCAGGGTGAGATTGGAGAAGTCGGCTTTCAACTGAATGCCTTTAACTATCGAATCGATAACTTTATCTTCCTACAGGACCTTCGCGGGATCGGTAATCAAGCGCAATACACCGCGACGGATGCCCGCTTCTACGGGCTGGAGTTCGAAGCTAATTGGACCCTCTACGAGCAAGATGACGATGGTCTCTATCTCACTTTCATGGGTGATTGGATCCGTGCCGAGCAGCGCAGTGATGATTCGCCGCTTCCACGCATCCCCCCCTTCCGGCTCGGCAGCCGCCTCGAATGGACCAGCGGCAACTTTGAGGCGGGGATCGAACTTCGATATGCCTTCGAGCAAGATCGCGTGCAGGAATCGAGCGGAGTCGTTCAAGGTGAAATGCCCACCGATGCTTATACCGAGCTTAATCTCGACTTCAGCCACGACTTCCAAATTGGCGACACTCAGCAGCTCACCGTCTTTCTTCAAGGCCGCAACTTGCTCGATTCCGAGCGCCGACTCCACACCTCTTTCCTCAAAGACGTCGCCCCCCTCCCTGGTCGAAGCTGGATCCTTGGAGCACGCTTGGAATTCTGACCGCAGAACCGGAAAAGCAGCTGGATTCCAAAAGCTTGCGCTTCTAGCGGAAATTTGTTATTCACATTTCCACTATGAAGAAACTAACGACCCTCGCAACTGCCGCCCTCGTCCTCGCTCTCGCCTCATGCGCTAGCAAAATGCCTTGTGGCTGTGACGCAGGTGCCTGTAACTGCAAAGTGACTCA
>CAXIBU010000243.1:0-4357 GCA_964021555.1 uncultured Verrucomicrobiales bacterium
CAATCTGGCTTCGAGATCTTTGCTGAAATGAGCGGTCTGGAATCGAAGTTGAGTGAGGTCGACTTGGTGATTACTGGTGAGGGCAGTTTCGATACTCAATCGCTAGAAGGAAAGGCTCCCGTTTCGATTGCCCGACTGGCCGCTAGCAAGAATATCCCTGCATGGTGCATTTGTGGGATCGCCTCGGCTGAGGTGGCGAATGGTGCTGGGGTATTCGAGCGTGTCCTGCAAGTCATCGAATACGAGCCGAATCAATCACGAGCGATGAAAGAAGCTGCGGATTTGATTGCTGAGATCATCGCTAGAAATGTTCAAATTTGACTTGGCTGGACGAACTTGCTGGCTAGAGATCGTAGACCTCTGATGTTACCGACTGCAGCTCTCACCACTGTTCTTATGAGATTTTTGTCAATAGCCCCTACTTTAGTGAAGGTAATCCCTTTCTTGCTCTTGCTTGACTCATGCTCTCAGAGCTGGGTGATGATGCCGACCCCGATTGTTCACCAAGATCGCGAAGTTAAGTTGCTCAGCAATTTGGAGTCAGAAAGCAACGCTGATTTGGAGATCTTTTATGCGACGAACCGCATGCCTATGGGCGAAGGAGCAAAGCCTTGGTATGGCAATGAGGTGAGCCAAGGGATGCGAGTGGGGATTAACCGAATCCGTTTTGGTGAGCGCCCATTGACCTTGAAGGCGCTGATTAAGGCAACGACTAAAGGTGAACGGGAAGAAGAGATACCGATGAACCTAGATCGTGTCAGCGAGCAGGCAGTCATTAGCCAGGTTGATATCACTAATCCGAGCCCTGAGGCATGTAAATTCGCTGAAGGAGTAAACGAGGTTCTAAAAAAGAGTAAGTTCAAGAAGATCCACCTATATGTTCACGGCGCGAAATCTTCGTTCTTCCTCTCTGCCGTTCAGGGCGGGCAGTTGCACCATTTTATGGCGAGAGATGGTGTGTTTATCAGTGTGTCTTGGCCGACGACACAGAGTTTTTTATCCTATAAAAAGGACGTGAGAGCATCTCGTCAGAGCATCGAGCCTTTCGTGAACCTTCTTGATTTTCTGGCGCATCATACGGATGTGGAAGACATCAATATCATCGCTTACAGTGCGGGCTCTCGGGTGGTGGCTCCTGCCCTTGCTTTGCTTCGTCAGCGCTATGAGCACCTTGAGCGTAAGCAGCTCCTGTCAGAGCTAAAGATTCGAGAAGTCTACTTTGCTGCTCCTGATGTGGGCACGGTCCCATTCGTTGGTGAATACCTGCCTAACTTCTACCCCTTGGTCGCTCGGACAAGTGTCACTCAACAATCGGAAGATCTTGTTTTGAAGATGTCAGCGATCGCGAATAAGGCCTCCCGCCTGGGGCGCCCTGATAAGGATGAATTAACTGAAGAGCAGATACAGTGGCTCGTGGATGCTGCGAATGCTCGTCGTCTCGATTGGATCGATATGGCTTTCGAAGACGGAGAACGCCCAGTGAATTTTAAGAAGCATGCCTACTGGTATTCGAATCCGTGGGTGAGTAGTGATGTCATCTTGCAGTTCCTCTCTCATGAAAGACCAGATAAGCGTGGTCTGATCAGAAGGCCAGGGGACAAGCCGATCTGGTATTTCCCAAAGGACTATCCAGAACGTGTCAGAGCTGCGATGAAAGAGATGCGGAAGAAGTATCGTGATGGGGAATACGATTAATTTGAGCGAGCACGGGATCCTCCGGCTCGTAGCTCTGGCGGTCGTCCTAGGACTGAGTGGGCATGGTGATCAGTCACAGTGGTGAGCCCCCTGTGAAGAAAGACAAAATGCCAAAAGAAAGGGCTCATGTGGCTAATGCCACTCAGCAAATCAAACGAGACGAATGAGAATATTTAAGCTTTTTTGGGGAGTGCGCTTCGCGATCTAAAAGAAGCTGGGCGCTGTTTAGCAGGGGCGGCGTTGCTCCTCAGTCATCCCGCGGCCGCGGGATTCCTTCCCGCCACGGCGCGCAGGCGTCGTGCCTTGCCAATGCAAAAAATCGCTCCAGCATTCGTCTCTTTTCCTTCACTAAGTGGTATAATTTGAATCACTTTAGCACCTTTTTCCTGCTTCCGTTTGCAAAGGAATTATTCTACGACATAGGTAATCGATGATTTTGGGAATACGTGGTGTTCTCAGATCTCTCAAAGCTACTATTTAACATCAATCTATCCATGGATCCCAACGAAGACGCAAAAGTATTTGAAATGAATGACGAGAGCCATGAAGGGGGCAAATGCCCTTTTCAACACGGCCAGGCAGGTCGAAAAGGAGGGATGGGGCATGGGATGACCAATCGGGATTGGTGGCCGAAAGCGCTGAATCTCTCTATCTTGCGTCAGCATTCGAATTTGTCGGACCCGATGGACCCAGATTTCGATTATGCCGCCGAATTTGAATCGCTGGATCTCGCTGCGGTGAAGAAGGATCTGCATGAGCTGATGACCGACTCGCAAGACTGGTGGCCCGCCGACTTTGGTCATTATGGTGGGCTCTTCATCCGCTTGGCATGGCACAGTGCGGGGACTTATAGGACGGCTGACGGTCGTGGTGGTAGCAGTTCCGGGTCGCAACGTTTCGCCCCGCTGAACAGCTGGCCCGACAATGGTAATCTGGACAAGGCGCGCTTGCTGCTGTGGCCGATCAAGCAGAAATACGGGCGGAAGATCTCGTGGGCGGATTTGATGATCCTAGTAGGTAATGTCGCTCTGGAATCAATGGGCTTCAAGACCTTTGGATTTGCAGGGGGGAGAGTCGACATCTGGGAGCCGGAACAAGATATCTACTGGGGGCCCGAGGCCGAATGGCTCGATGATCGCCGCTATTCTGGTGATCGCGACTTGGCGCATCCGCTCGCAGCGGTGCAGATGGGCTTGATTTATGTCAACCCCGAGGGGCCAAATGCGAACCCTGATCCGATTGCCGCAGCCAAGGATATTCGCGAGACCTTTGGGCGGATGGCGATGAATGATGAGGAGACTGTGGCCCTGATCGCTGGCGGTCACACCTTCGGCAAGGCACACGGCGCGGCCGATCCTGATCAATACGTGGGACCTGAACCCGCGGGAGCCCCGATCCAAGAGCAAGGGCTGGGTTGGAAGAATTCTTTCGGAAGTGGAAAAGGTGCTGATACCATCACATCAGGCCTTGAAGGAGCTTGGACGGCGACCCCCACTCAATGGAGCAACGGCTATTTCGAGAATCTCTATAACTACGAGTGGGAGCTGACGAAGAGCCCGGCCGGAGCGCAGCAGTGGCGGCCAAAAGGCGGTGCCGGAGCAGGGTTGATTCCGGATGCTCATGACTCCTCTAAGTCACATCAACCCATGATGTTCACGACGGACCTCGCGCTGCGCGAGGATCCAGTCTACGACAAAATCTCGCGTCGTTTCCGAGATAATCCTGACGAATTTGCTGATGCCTTCGCGCGTGCTTGGTTCAAGCTGACGCACCGCGACATGGGGCCAAAGTCCTCGTATCTCGGTCCCGAGGTGCCGGAGGAGGAATTGCTCTGGCAGGATCCGATCCCCGAGGTGGACTTCGAACTGATCAACGATGCTGACATCGCTTCGCTCAAATCCGAGATCCTGTCTTCCGGGCTCAGTGTCTCCGAATTGGTGGGCGTCGCATGGGCTTCGGCCTCGACCTACCGCGGCTCTGATAAGCGTGGCGGCGCTAATGGTGCTAGAATCCGACTTTCTCCGCAGAAATACTGGGAGGTCAATCATCCTCCACGTCTGAATAAGGTGCTGGATGTGCTGGAGGGGATTCAGAGTCGATTTAATCAAGGCCAGAGCGGTGCCAAACGCGTATCCATGGCGGATTTGATCGTGCTGGGTGGGTGCGCTGCCCTTGAGCACGCGGCGCAAGAGGCTGGAGAGAGCATTCAGGTTCCTTTCACACCCGGGCGCAATGATGCAAGTGCGGAACAAACGGATGTTGAGAGCGTCGCATGCCTTGAGCCAGAGGCTGACGGATTCCGCAACTATGCCAAGCAACGCTACAGCATTTCGGCCGAGGAGATGCTCGTCGACCGGGCACAGCTCCTGACCCTTACAGCACCCGAAATGACGGTGCTGGTTGGTGGTTTGCGCGTGCTGGATGCGAACTACGATGGCTCCAAATACGGCGTCTTTACAGATAAGCCTGGCAGCTTGAGTAACGACTTCTTCGTCAACCTTCTGGACATGGGAACGACCTGGAAAGAGACCTCTTCTGACGAACAGGAATTCGAAGGCAGCGATCGCAAGACCGGCGAACTGAAATGGAAAGGAACGCGGGTAGATCTGATCTTTGGCTCGAATTCTGAGCTTCGGGCGATTGCCGAGGTTTACGCCACGTC
>CAXIBU010000244.1:0-4322 GCA_964021555.1 uncultured Verrucomicrobiales bacterium
AAACGGCATATCGTTTAGAGTCTGGATACGAGTATTCTTGAACAATTCCAGCACGAGCGATGTCGAATCGCCCAAGATCTAGGATTGACCTCTTGGTCGAAGTCCTTACTCTTCCGCATCTAACCTAAATTGACCCTGACTTAATGAAACTTATTTCCCGCCTGATCATCGCCTTTGCCGCACTCAGCCTCTCCGTGGGCTCCGCTGCTGAACTTAAAGTCGCTACGATTGACCTTCAGAAACTGGTTAACGATTTCTACAAAACTGACGACGCTCAGAAGGAACTCAGCCTCGTTCAAACCCGCATCCAAACCGAGAACAAAGCCCGCCTCGAAAGAATCCGCAAGATTCAAGAAGAGCTCGAAGGCCTGAAAGGCCAGCTCCAGGACGGTGCATTGGCTGAAGCGAAGATGAAAGAGCTCGAAGAGCAATATCGCGACAAGAACAACGAAGGCATCGCCCTTGATCGCGAGCGTCGTGAGTATCTCGAGCGCCGCACCCGTTCACTCAACGAGCGGATGGGTCGTCAAATGCGCGTCATCGTCGAAGAGATCAACAAGATCGTCGAAGACAAGGCTCGCCAAGGCAACTACGATTTCGTTTTTGACAAGTCAGCTCGTTCCGGCGGCGGCATGCAGTTCCTCACCTACTCAAAGGATTCCTTCGACATCACGGCTGAAATCCTCGCTGAGCTCAATAAAGACGCTCCAGCCACCGAAGAAGGCGACAACGCTGAGCCTGCCCCAGCAGCTCCAGAAGGCGAATAATCCCTACGGAAAGATCATTCCGTGCAATTAGATTTATCCGCGCTCGCCTCCCTGTCCTCCGGGCAGATTATTAGGGGCGAGCGCGATTTTGTATACACTGGGATCGCCTCGCTTGACGAAGCAGGACCTCAGGACATTTCATTTCTTGGCAACGAGAAATACTTTGAAGACTTCCTCAAGACCGAGGCGGGAGTGGTAATCGTCCCTCCCGGCCTACCACAGCTTCCTTCAGATTCCGTGGCCCTTCTTGAGGTCGAGAACCCCTCGATGGCCTTCGGCAAAGTCGTTGAGCACTTTAGTCAAAAGCAGCGCGACTTCACGCCGGGCATTCACCCATCTGCGGTTCTAGAGAATCCTGACAGCATTTCAGCCCAAGACGTCTCAATCGGAGCTGGAGCCTACCTCGGTCGAGGGGTCAAGATTGGCAAAGGCACCACAATCGGCGCCAACAGCACGATCGGCGACGGTGTCATCATCGGTGAAGGTGCCTACATCTTCCCCAATGTTGTGATTCGCGAGAACTGCATCATCGGTGATAGAACGATCCTTCAACCGGGCTGTGTCATCGGTTCTGATGGCTTCGGTTATGAATTCAGCGAAGGCCGCCATCAGAAAATTGATCAAGTGGGCATTGTCGAAATTGGTGACGACTGTGAAATTGGCTCAAACACCACGATTGATCGAGCACGCTTCGGGCGCACCTCGATTGGCAAAGGCTGCAAGATCGATAATCTGGTTCAGATCGCTCACAACGTGCGCATCGATGAGCATACCATCGTCGTTGCGCAGACTGGCATTGCAGGTAGCACACACCTCGGGAAATATTGCGTCATTGCAGCCCAAGTTGGAATTGGCGGCCACCTCAGGATCACCGACCAAGTTACCGTGGCTGGCGGCGCTGGTGTCATCGGGGACATTAGAGAAGCTGGAACTTACTGGGGCTTCCCCGCCCGACCCGCTTCTAAAGCCAAGCGAGCGACTGCCTCTATTGCCCGACTTCCAAAGCTGATCAAGCGAGTCAAGGAGCTGGAACAACGCCTCGATCAACTCGATCAGGATAGCTGATAATCCGCGCGGCTCCTGGGGTAAGCACCCCTAATATCAATAAAGACCGAGCGGGAACATGCTGTGGTATTTGATTGCTTCCGCTCCAATCACCGCAGCCGTGCCGTAAATTCTCTCAGCTGAGGCGTTTCGTGGCACTTGGGCAACAGGACCGCCAAGCCCCACAAGCACTTGGCCGAAGGCGGGAAAACCACCAACGTGACGTAGAAGCTTGTAAGAGATGTGCCCTGCATCCTGATTGGGGAATACCAAGACGTCGCAGGGCTCAAACTCCTGACTATTCGTCTTCATCATAGAAGCCGTCTGACACATGGCAACGTCAGCATGCAGCTCACCTCGGATCTCAATATCCAAATTCCGCTGATTGGCCAGGTCTTGAGCTAGTCGAGTCGCAGCCAGCATTTTCCGAGAGCTGTCTGATGAGGCACTACCGTAATTGGAATGGCTCAACATGCCAATTCTGGGCCTTCTCCCCAAAAGTTCTTGAGCCAGTCGTCCCGTTTCGACCGCCACGGTAGCTAAGTCCTTAACACTTGGATCAACCAATAGATTGCAGTCGGCGAGGATCAAAATGCCACCCTTACCGAAGTTCCGGGCGGGTGCGTCCTCCCTATCGGCCAGGATGACCATCGAAAAGGCGCGCTCCACCTCTGGCAGCGGCTTGAGCATGCGGATCGCTGAGCGATAAACGTTAGCAGGCAGACTTTGGTTGCCCGCCAACATTCCGTCAACTTGACCATATTGGAGCATCATTGCTCCAAAATAATGAGGTCGCTCCATCATTTCACCGGCATTTGCCACGCGCTCGCCACGAATTTTTTCCGACCTTTCAAAGTAACCAGCAAAGCGATCTCGCTGAGGACTTGTCTTGGGATCGATAAAACGAACGAAATCCATCTTCAATTTAAGATCAGCGGCCATATTACCCATCTTCTCCGTATTGCCTAAGAGAACTGGCAAGATGATCTCATCATGAGCGAGGGCAGCGGCCACGCTGAGAATTCGCTCGTCCTCACCCTCGGTGAAGACTACCCGCTTCGGCGATGCCTTGAGAGTCTGAGTGAGAGAAGAAATAAAAGGAGTTGCCCGGGAAGAAAAGTCAGATGGCATCATCATGTTGTGCAGAGTGCATCTAGACACTAACGAGGCTTGTTGTGGAAGGTCAAAAGGCAAAACAGAAAACTTCGTTCTAATTCGGCCCAAAATCAAATTTCCGACCTACCGCTTGGGCCTTGGCCCTTGAGGTCGGCCACGACGCTCCCTTTTAGGCCGCTGTTTCTCAAGTTCCTTTACCGTCTCGGGATCCAGCTTCGCTACCTCTGCCCGCAAAACCTTTTTGAAACTCTCCCATTTCTGATCTGCAACACGTCGCTGGCGGCGAACTTCCGGGTCCCCCATCAGGTCCCGAATCAATTCTCGCAATTGACGCCTCTCGTCTGCATTCAATTGATCAATCACCCTCTTCCGTTCAGGCGAAGCCTCGGGACCTTTCGGGCCATCTTGTGGTCCAGGCTTGGATCGACGGCGCGGCGGCATCCACTCAAAGCCGAGTTCATCCAATCTTTTGGCTAACTCAGGAGACTTTTCAGCTCCTCGGTCGTGAATCATCTGACCCAGTTTAGTCGCAGCGGCCTTGGCCTCCTTGCGCGCGGCAAGCACTTGGGGAGCTTGATTCGCAGTTTTCATCACTTCCCTCAACTTCGCCAAAAGCTTGGGATCCAGCTCGCCCCCTTGCCGGTTCTGCCAGTTGCCCCCCCTTGGCCCTCTCTCTCCCGGTCCCCTTTCAACCTGATCGGCCCTAGGACGGGGATGTGGTGGTCCCTCACCCTCTTGCGCCAATAACGGAAAGGCAGAGCAAGTGGCCGAGACCACAAAAAAAGTAAGTGAGAAGAGCTTCATCGAAATGATTTAACCCAGTGTAAGGCTAAGAGTTGCAGAATTTTTACCGCGATTCGATCTCGTGTAATTCTGGCGGGACGTAGTCCTTCCAGCGAGGGTCGCCGGACTCTATGAATTGCTTCAAATCACGGCCAGTGTAGCGCAGCAGATCTTCGTCACCACATTCCACATCATGGACTAAGCCACGCTCTTGGAAGAAACGATAAAGGTGCTCCAGATCCTTGGGCGGCATAAAGTTTGAGGCGTTGATCATTTCCCCAGTCTTACGATTTTTCCATGGGTAGACGTAAAGCTGAAGATCATTTTTGAACAAGCGACCAAACGATTCAAGAATACCGCCGGACAGGTGGCTGCTCCACTTATCCTTAAACAGCTCATTTAGCAGACCAATGCTAAGGGAAATCCCAACGGGCTCATTGGTATAGCGGGAGAGATAAGCTGAAATTCGGTAGAATTCAGCCAAGCGGGACACGAGAACCGTCTTGCCGACTTTCTGCAATGAGTCCGCCCTAGAAAGGAATACCTCGGGGTCCACCTTTCCTTGGCGGAGTAGGTTGGACATCGAGAGCTCACAGATCTCGACACAATCCA
>CAXIBU010000245.1:0-4289 GCA_964021555.1 uncultured Verrucomicrobiales bacterium
TGGCATGACGTTTTTGGGATTATTGGGGCGCTGCAGTGCTGGGGTGGGGCTGTTGTTGGTGCTTTGTCAGTGTGGGGAGTCGCCTAGCGAGGCGGCAGGCGATGCGGGGCAGGAGCTTCGGCAGACGAGCGAGGAGCTTGCGGCGAAGGCGGAGCAGGAAGGCTTAGAGCCTGCGGATATTGGTGAACTGACTGATGCGGCTGAGCGGCTGGGGGTGAGCATGGAGAAGGCTGGCGGTGACGAGGCGAAATTGGGCCGGGTGATCCAGAAGCTGGTGCAATCGCAGCGAGAGATGAACGCGAGGCTTGATCCTACGCTGCTGAGGCGGGCTTGCGACTTTGAGGCACTGGCGCAGACGAGGGATTATCAGGCCTCCTATGATTTGATTGCTCGCTACCGCAGAGCAAACGAGGTGATGTTGGAACAAATCCGCCAAGGGAAGCTTATTGAGGATGCCAAACGTTTCTCCGATGAGGAGGGCTTGAGTGCCCAGCAAAAGGCCGAATTTGTTGGTGGGATTGTCGATGCGACGAAGTTGCAAAGACCGCATTTGATCGAGATCCGCGAGATCGATGCCGAGCTCTGCGAGAACAACGATAAGATGATCGATCTTTTGAAGGCGAACGACGCAAGCTGGACCTGGAGCAAGGAGGCCAAAACCGTCGTCAGTGAAGATACTACGCTTCTAGATCAGCTAGATTCGCTGTTTGCGGAGAATCAGAAACTCGCCGAGGCACAATTCAAGGCCCAAGCGAAAGCGGCTCGGGTCAACTAAACGATTACCATGGAAACACTTTCTCACGCCCTGCAGTTATTGGAAAACTGCGAAGCGGTCTTATTCGACTTTGATGGTCTCATTCTGGATACCGAATGGCCGATTTATGAATCGTATGAACGCCTTTACCAGAAGGAAGGTCAGCACCTGGAACTAGCGACTTATGTGGCCTGCATCGGCAGTGATCATGCGAACTGGAGCCCCCAGACCCATCTTGAGGAGCTGACCGGACGTAGCTACGATTGGCCGAAGATCAATGCCGAGCGTCAAAGTTGGATCGAGGTTGAGGTGGCGAAGCGCCCGATCCAGGACGGGGTGGTGGAGCTGCTGCATCAGCTCAAAGGCGAAGGCAAAAAGTCGGCGGTGGTTTCTAGCTCGAATCATTCCTGGGTGGATCGCTGGCTCGCTCATTTGGGCTTGGCTGGTCAGTTTGATGCGGTGGTGTGCCGGGAGGATGCGGCAGCGATCAAGCCCGCGCCGGATTTGTTCTTAGAAGGAGCCAGGCAGCTTGCTTGCGAGCCTGCGCAGTGCCTGGTGCTGGAGGATTCCTTGAATGGGGTGCTTGCAGCAAATTCGGCGGGGTGTCCGGTGATTGCCGTGCCCAGCAGGATCACTTCGGTGGTCGACTTTTCCAGTGCGGATGCGGTGGTCGCCAGCTTACTTGATCTGCGATCTGATACGACGGATTTGTGCTGATTCCGCAGTGGGGATTCATCGAGTCAGCTAGATGAAATCGTCTAGGATGCTTGCATGAATTCAACGGAATCAGGTGAACGGGTGATCATCATTGGTGGCGGCATCAGCGGTCTGTCGACGGCTTATTACGCCGCTCAGAAGGGTTTCAAGCCAGTGGTGCTGGATCCTGAGATGGCTGGCGATGGCGGCTGCTCTTATGGCAATGCCGGCATGGTGGTCCCGAGTCACTTCGTTCCGCTGGCGGCACCGGGTGTCGTTTGGCAGGGGATCAAGTGGATGTTCGATCCTTCGAGTCCCTTCAGCGTGAAGCCCCGCCTGGACCCTGAGCTTCTTCGCTGGGGCACGATTTTCCAGCTCCACTGCACTAAGAAGCACGTGGCGAATACCCGCGAGCTGCTGCGGGATCTGAACTTGGCGAGTCGGGACCGGTTCCTCAAATTACAAGAGAAGCTTGGCGACTTTGGCCTAGTGAGCAAAGGCCTGCTGATGCTCTGTGAGACGGAGGAAGGCCTCGAGCATGAGGCGGCCTTCGCGCGCGAGGCGATGGACCTTGGGGTGGAGACAGAGGTCTGCGATGCCGAGCGCCTCAAGGAGCTCGATCCAAAGGTCGACCTGGCGGTCAATGGCGGGGTTTATTTTCCGCTGGATTGCCACATGGACCCAGAGCGGTTGATGGCCAAGTTGAAAGAGGCGCTGGTCGAACTGGGCGGCGAGCTTCACAACGGAGTTGAAGTGGAGACATTGATCAAAGAGGGAGATCGATTTGTCGCCGCCCGTGCCAAGGACGGCAGTGAATTTGCTGGTGACCACTGTGTGATTGCAGCTGGGGTAAAGAGTAAGGCGCTAGCAAAGCAGCTCGGCTTTAAGCTGCCGCTGGAGGCCGGGAAAGGCTACTCGCTTATGCTGAAAGAGCCGCGTCAATTGCCTGAGCTTTGCTCGATCCTGACCGAGGCCCGCGTGGCGGTGACGCCAATGGGCGATTCGCTACGGGTCGCCGGCACGATGGAGATCGGGGCATCGCTTGAGAAAGTCAATCAAGCCAAGCTCAAGGGCATCATTGATTCATTCTGCCGATACTTCAGCGATTTCACGGCTGAGGACTTCAGCGGAATCGAGCCGTGGTCGGGGCTGCGCCCGTGTTCGCCAGACGGTCTTCCTTACATCGGCCGTGCGCCGCGGGTGAAAAATGCGCTAGTGGCCAGTGGTCACGCCATGATGGGGCTGAGCCTGGGGCCGATCACTGGGGAAATTCTGGCCAACGAGCTGGCAGGAGATCAATCCGAATTTGCCAGCCCGATGCTGAGCCCGGGTCGCTTCAGTTGAAGATCAGCATCAGCTAAAGGCAATCGCTTGAGCGGCGAGGTGGGCGGTGGTCCAGGCATTCTGGAAGTTGAAGCCGCCGGTGATGCCGTCGATATTGAGAATCTCCCCGGCGAAGTGGAGGCCGGGGTGCTTCTTGCTCTCGAGGGTCTTGAGATTGACCTCTTTGAGCTCGACGCCGCCTGCGGTGACAAATTCGTCTTTGTTGAGACTTTTTCCGGTCACGGGGAGTTCGGTTTGCTGGAGCCAGTTGATGAGCGACTTTGCTTGGGCCTTGCCCAACTGCGACCAGAGCGTGGTTTCGGGGATTTCGGACAGCTCGAGGAATCGGGCCCAGAGCCGCTTGGGAATCTCGGGGAATGGGCAGCGGGTGCTGAGCTGGCGCTTGCCCCAATCCTTGCGCAGGCACTGAATTTGGCCTTGTAGATCTTGGCCGGGCAGCCAGTTGATCTTGACGGTAAATTCGTAGTTAAGCTCGGCGAGTTCACGCGCTCCCCAGGCTGAGAGCTTGAGAATGCCGGGGCCGCTGACGCCCCAGTGGGTAATCAAGAGCGGGCCGTCGGTGCGCAGCTTGGTGCTGGGAATGTGGCATTCGGTCTGCGCCACGGATAGGCCCGGCAGGTCGGTGAGCAGCGGATGCTCGATCTTGAAGGTGAACAGGGAGGGAACATTGGGGACCAGCGTGTGGCCGAGTGAGGTGGCGAGTTTCGCGCCTGCGGCGAGACGGGTGCCGCCAGTGGCGAGCAGCACGCTGCGGGTGAGAAAAGTTTGACCGGTATCGATGGTGATGCGGAACCTCGCGCCGTCGTTCTCCTCTGGGTCGAGGGGCTGAATTTTCTCTACCCCGCACTGAGTGCGGACTTCGACGCCTGCCTTGCGAGCGCTGTTGGTGAGGCAGTCGATGATGGTCTGGGAGCTATCGGTGATCGGAAACATGCGGCCGTCATCCTCGGTCTTGAGCTCGACGCCCCTGGACTCAAACCAACTGACGGTGTCGGTGGCATTAAAGTGGTGAAAGGGGCCGATCAGCGACTTTTCGCCGCGCGGGTAGCGCTTGGTAAGCTCTCGGGGATCGAAGCAATGGTGGGTGACATTGCAGCGTCCGCCGCCGGAGATCTTGACCTTGCCGAGCAGCTGCTTGGATTTTTCCAGGATGAGGACGGGGCTGGCGCCTGCCTCTGCGGCATTGATAGCTCCGAAAAAGCCTGCAGCGCCGCCGCCGATGGTGATGAGTTCGTGCACGATGAGAATGGGTGAAATGCGGGTATGGTCAGGCATCGGCGCTGTTCTGCAGGCGGGCGATGTCATTGAGGGTGAGGATGCCTAAGAGCTTGGTGCCATTGGGCTGATCGACGACGGGGAGTTGTCGGTAATCATTGCGGAACATCAAGCTGGCGGCAGCGCGGATGGGGGTATCCGGCGTGACGCTGAGCAGGTCCTGACGGGCGATGAGTTCGCCGATTGTGGGATCGCCGATGACTTCTTTCAGTTCGTGGCG
>CAXIBU010000246.1:0-4285 GCA_964021555.1 uncultured Verrucomicrobiales bacterium
AAAGGCCGAGATCTGGAATATTTCCTTCGCGGTCAAAAAGCCAAAATCTGAATAATACTCATGAAAATTCGCTGGATCATTACACTTTGCCTATTGCCTTTGCTGGTCTCTGCACTCAGTGCGGCCACGATGACTGTTTATGTTCATGCTGATGGGCAGATGGATGTGTCTTACCAAGGTTTGAATGAGAGTGATGTGCGGGATTTGTTATCCGGTGAGTTTGCTGGCGATGCAAAAATCTCAGCTGAGAGCACCACACAATTTAAGTTCATCATAAAGGCCGCCGAACTTTGCCAAGAGGCAGGTATCCAGAACTGCCACTTCGAAGTCATTCAGCCTAAACTGCCAGTAAAGCCAGAAATTAACGCTCCGGCGGAGGAGCTTACGATCAACGTGACAAAAGATGGCTCTTGTGTGATTAACGGAACTAGCTTTACCCAAGAGGAACTCGGCCCCAAGCTCGTTGATTTGGTTTCGAAGTCGGAACTTGGAAAAGCCCAGCCCGTTCGTATTCGTGGCGATAAGGACACCAAGTTCCAAGAGGTGGTGAAAGTCATCGATGTTTGCCAAAAGGCCGAGATCTGGAATATTTCCTTCGCGGTCAAAAAGCCAAAATCTGAATAACACTCATGCGATTTTCTTCTCATCTTCCTGCCTGCCTTTGGCTTCTTGCCGCTTCTCTTCCTGCCGCGGCTCAGCAAGCGCCAGGGCAAGCCGAGGACCCCGCCCAGCAGGATGGTGCGCTGCAGCGCAATCCGGAGGCGAACCAGCTTGAGTTGGCGAACCGACTTTACCTTCAGGCCAAGGATACCAAGCCTGAGATTGAGCGCAGGCGGGCGCTGGGCCGGGTGATCCCTTATTTCGAGCGCTTTCAGAAGAATTTTCCAAATTCGAAAAACCGCGAATTTGTCAATTATCGGCTGGGCTATTGTTACCTGGTGAGTGGTCAGGTGATCGAGGCGGAGCAGTGCTTCATCAGTGTGGTGCGCAATGAGACGGATAAGAGCATCAAGGCGGTAGCCGCCCACCGCATGGGCACGCTTTTGTTCGGCCGCGAGCGCTACGATGATGCCGCAGGCTATTACCAGATTACCGCCAACAACGCGCCGCAGGATTCGGTGCGCACCGATGCGCTCTATCGGATTGGGCGGTGTTACCTTAAAACGGGCAAGCGCGCGCAGGCCATTTCGGCCTTCCAAGCGGTGCTCAAGGACGACAGCCCGAACAATCAGTTCAAGGACGCCGCGAGATTGTATCTGGCGAATTTGCTGCTTCGTGAAGAGAAATACGAAGAGGCACTCGCTCAGTTCGACCTCCTGACGGGGAAGGGCAAGACCGCGGAAGTGCGGGGCGAGGCCAGCTTGCAGGCAGGCCGTATCGCGACCCAGTTGGGCAAATTGGAGGCTGCCAATGACTACTTCGTCACGGTGCTGACCGATGCCGACCTCGCCAAGTGGCGCGGTGAGGCTCAGCTCAGCATGATGGGGAACTTCTATGAAATGAAGAAGTGGGAGGCAGTGGTGAAGATCTACAATTCCCACCAGATCGTGCTCCCCGTCAGCCAGGATGCGCGGCGCATGCTGCTCTACGCCAAGGCCCTCTTCGAGCTCAAGAGCTACGCCCAGGCTGGGCTCGCCTTTTCCAAAGTCGAGCGCCTGATCCCGCTGACCGTCCAGTCCTTTCAGGCGAACTATTACCGTCTGGTCTGCGGTTACCAGCAGCGCTTGGCTTCCCTCCCGGATCAGGTCGATTCCTTCGTTCAGGTCTACCAACCCAGGCACCCCGACAGCCCATTGCTCGATCGGGCGCTTTTGTTGAAGGCGGAGACGCTCTACACGGCGCGCAGGTTCAAGGAGGCGGCGGATACCTATCGACAGCTCGACCCCAAGCAACTGCCGGAATCACAGCGGGCTGACGTGCTCTATCGCAGCGGCTGGGTGTTCACGGAAGTGGGCGACTTTGCCGCCGCGCAGTCGAGCTTTGACCTGTTCCTCGATCGCTATCCCAAGCATAAGGATCGCGGTCAGGCGCTGGTTAAGCGCGCCTTCTGTCGGATCAAGCGAGGCGACGAGGGCGGTGGCCTGGCCGACTTTGCCAAGGTAATCGAGACTTCGCCGAAGTCGGATCTGGCAGCCTTTGCCCTGCAGCAGAGCGCGCTCATCTACGGCAGGCGGGGTGACGACAAGCGCATGGTCGAGCATTTCGGTCGATTGATCACCGACTTTCCGAAACTCCAGCCAGCGGCCCTCGCCGAGGCTCATTTCTGGATGGGGCGCGGCCTTTTCGATCAGGACAAGCACCGCGAAGCGTTGGAGCACCTCAGTGAGGCGCGACAGATTGTTCCTGAGAAATACAAAGGCCGGGCTGGCACCTTGATCGTGCTCTGTAACTACTCCCTGGCCGACGTTGCTGGTTTGCGTGAGGCGGTCGATCGCCTGTTGGTCGATGCTCCGAAGCAGAAGGTCGCTCCGACCGTTTTGTCGTGGCTGGGCCTACAGTGCGCCAAGGTCGGTGACTTTAAGGCGACCAATCGTTACCTGACGCTGGCCTCTAACCCAACCGAGCCCAAGACGACGAAGAAGCTGGTGTGGAAGAACCTGAGTAAGGCTCGGCTGGAGCTCGGCTTTTATCAGCTCGCGCTCGATGCCAATGACAACTACCTCGCCGAAGAACGGCAGGAGTTTTTCATCGCCGAGGGCAACCTTGAGCGGGCCAGGATTTTGCTTGGATTGGAACGAACCGAAGACGCCCGGAAGGCGGTCGAAAAGGCGCTCGAATTCAATCCTCAAGGCGCCCTCCTGGCGAACTTGCGCATGGCGCTGGGCGATATCGAATTTGCGGAGAAAAACTACGATAAGGCAGCCAGCCACTTCGTTGTCGTAGCGGAGCTATTCGTCAACGACGACCGTCTCAAGCCGGAGGCCAAATACAAGGCCGCTGAAGCGCTCGAGAAGGCAGGCAAAGTCGACGAGGCGAAGAAGATTCGCGCGGAACTCAAAAAGCAATTCCCGCGCTGGAAGCCTTAAGGTCCCTCGCAACGTGAGCTCGATTAGCCAGGAACCCCGCTAACAAGGAGAGGGTTGTTCCAGTCCTGCCACAGCTGGGCCGCGTAGCCGAAGGACTGGGTCATGCCGCTGCCGCCGAGGCCGTTGAAGATCCGCGTGTGATCATCGACATCGTGAATGAAGGCGAGGTGCCCTTCGCGCTTCTGGTAAAAGCCTTTCCAGCGCTGATCAACGACAAGCTCAGGTTCGAGTAGCTCGCCCAGCTCGCGTAGGATGATCTCATCGATCTGTGCCTCGTCGAACTGCGGCTCGTCGAGATCGTATTGGTGGGAGTCGCCCAGGACCAAGTGGCCCGAGCGTGACTGAGAGGCCATGACATGGATGCCGAAACGATCAATCTCAGGCTTCTCTGCTGAAATGCGGTCTGAATAGGTGCGGAAGGACTGGCAAACTTCAAAGGGCTCGTAATGTCGTAGAGACAGCGCGCTCGCGATCATCGGGCCAATATCGCGCTTGAAGGGCGTGCTGCGCAGCATGTGCAGCTTGCACGACCTGAGCTCCGTCTGCGCCGCCATGATATCGGGGAAGAGTTGCTGGGCGTCGTCCCCCTGGCAAATGACAATTCGCTCTGCCTCAAGTTTCCGCCCATCGGAGAGAGTCACCTGATTGCCGCTGACCCGGCTCACTGGCGCGCTGAAATGAACTTCCACGTCGTCCTGCGCGTTAAGGTAGTCCGCAATCTTGGCGATCGCCTCACGTGGGTCGATATTGGCTTCGTGGGGAGAGTAAAGCCCGCCGAGCACTCGCTTGGGATTGGCAATGGCGCTACGAGCGAGGGTTTCGTCTTTGCCCAGAAATTCGAGGTCCAGTCCTTCGGCGGCCTGGTGGCGGCTGAATTCCTCCATCAGCGCGAGCTCATCCGGATTGATCGCCAAAAAAAGACTTCCACATGGCCGTAAATGAAGCCCCGTCGCCTCGGCGAGCCTGACCCATGTTTCACGCCCTTGCATGGCCATGCGATGGGTAAATTCGGTCTTCTGCGCAATTGGCCAGAACATCCCAAAGTTACGAACTGATGCCCCGAGCGAGCGATGATTGCGCTCGAAGACACTGACCCGCCACCCAGCTTGCTGAGCAGCTAGCGCATTGGCCAGGCCGACGATTCCGGCTCCGACAATGATGACGTGTGGTTTGGCGGGCATTTCTGGCGCAGTTTAGGTCAGGACTCGCCTTCTCGCCAATGGGAAACGCACGTCAAAAAAGGGATTGCCCTAGCATTA
>CAXIBU010000247.1:0-4277 GCA_964021555.1 uncultured Verrucomicrobiales bacterium
CGCTGGCCTCCAGTCAGCGAATGCCGCGATCACTCTAATCCATGAATACACTCTGGGAGAGCCGGGATCCGTCGCAGCCAACAACGCCCCTCTCGACAATGTCGCAAGCTCAGATTTTACGGGGAGTTTTGGAACTGGTAATACTTCGGTTACGGCCACAGGCGGCGCCATTGGAACAGGAGCCTACTTATCGACTACTGGTTCCTCTGGCTACTTCAATGCCACCAATACGATCGGCAACAACATCGCATTCGGCATCTACGCCCGCCAGTCGACGCGCGCCAACGGGACGATTTTCATGACCAATGGAGGTAGCAATCCATTGAAGCTGCAAGTGGGTAACAACGGCTGGGCAGCCAGCGTCGATGGACTTGCATGGGTTGGCACGGCTCAGGGCACCGTAGGCTCATTTGTTGCCGACGAGTGGGTTCATTTGGCCGTTGTCGTGCGTAACAACCAGGTTAATTTCTTCATCGACGGAGTTGATCAGGGCGGTGCCTATGACAATTCAGGCGACAATATTGCATTCAACAACATGCATTTGCTGACCGGCATAGGCGGGGGCTCTACCTACACAGGCGACATCGATCACTTACGCGTGGTGACCTTCGATGCTGTCGCTGACAATAATGCTGCTGTCATTGGAGCCCTCGCGGTTCCAGAGCCGACATCCACGGCTCTGGTCGGTCTAGCAGGTCTCGGACTTCTCCTACGTCGCCGCAGTTAAGCGAACAATTTTGGCAATTTCGCCACATTTAGGGCAGTAGCTTCTCCAAGGAGCTACTGCTTTTTGGTTTACTGGGGGACAATCAAGGAGCCAACAAATGCGTCAGTCAGCGGAATTCTGCTTTCCCCTAAACCTCGGAAATCGATAGATTGTTACTTCACTTAGACTTTTACCCACCATGCATCCCAAACACTTTTTCGCCCTTGGTGCCCTCTTCCTCTCGGCCTGTGCCATCCCTGATACTCCAATGTGGAATGACCGAGAGGCTGCCGCCTCCGTCCGCATGCCTGCCGAACTAATTACTAAAGTCGGGGTTCTCGGCACGGCCAAGTCACTCGTAAGTAATCCGGTTTCCGGCACCCACAAGGGAGTTTCCATGTGGTGGCGGCGCACCCACCTCCTCAGCGACTCAATTCTCGAGCAAAGACCCCTGCTTGCCACCGCCTACGAGGATGGCACCGATATCGAGCACGCCTTGGATTTACTCGATCTCCCACGCCCTCTGCCGGGAAAAATCGACTACCTGATCGATGGCGACGAATTTTTCCCAGCCATTGAAAAGTCTATCGCTGGCGCGCAAAAGCGAGTCGACACCCAAGTCTTCATCTTCGACAACGATGACGTCGCCACTCGATACGCCGACCTGCTTCGCGCCCGCAGCAAAGACGTAAAATGTCGGGTTCTCATGGACCGCATGGGCTCGATCACCAGTTGGTGGACCCCGCCAGGCACTAAAATGCCCCAAGGCTTCGTTGCGCCCGCCTCGATGCCCCACTACTTGCGAGATGGCAGCAAAGTCAAAGTTCGCGAGTCCCAGAACCCCTGGCTAGTCGCCGATCACGCCAAGCTGATGCTGATCGATGGCAAAGAAGCCTACCTCGGCGGCATGAACATCGGACGTGAGTATCGCTACGAATGGCACGATATGATGGTCCGTCTGACAGGGCCGATCACCACAAAATTGCAAAACAACTTTGATTCCGCCTGGCGCCTCCAGGGCTTCTGGGGTGACTGGAGCGTCCCGTTTCACAAACCTCGGCGGGTGCTCAAAACTTCTGACGACCCCAGCCACTACCCCATCCGTATCCTACGCACTACCCCATCCCGCACGGAAATTGAGGAAGCTCTCTTGGTCGCCATCCGCATGAGCCGGAAACGCATTTATCTGCAAAATTCATACGTCACCTCCAAAGACCTGTTGCTTGAGCTCATGGCGGCCTGCAAGCGCGGCGTCGAAGTCCACTTCATCTTTCCAATTGAGAACGACTCCGCTCTCATGGACTCTGCTACAGAAAAATTCGCCGCTGATCTCTTGGAGGCAGGAGGTAAAGTCTACGCCTATCCCCGCTTCACCCACCTCAAGGCCATTCTTGTCGATGATTGGGCCTGCCTAGGCTCGGCCAACCTCGATGGTCTCAGCATGCGCATCAACAACGAGCTGAACATCGCCTTCTCCGATCCACAGGCCGTCGAAACCCTCCGCCGCCGCGTCTTTCTCAAAGACATCCGCCAGTCCCGCCGCCTTCGTTACGGCGAGGTCCAGGACCGCCTCAATCTGATCCAAGAGTCTCTCCTGCAACAGCTCTGAGGGCCCAGTTACCTCGCCTTATCGCTTGATCATTCGTCAGGCTGTTTTTGAGCGGCGCGGTTGCCTGCGCTGTCTGGGCCTGATCTGGGACTGTAGTCATCTAGCGGTAGTGGAGGCAATTGAAGGATTGCCATGGAGCAGGATTGCTCGCCGCCTTGATAGCTGATCCGTAGTTTACTGTTTTTGGCCGAGAAGTTATCTGGGGCTTTCAGTAAATAGAATTGGGCGGAGCGGCGTGGATCGACGGTTAATTGGTATGGATGAGCATCTTCCGCGACGACTTTTCCTTGCTGATCTAGAAGTTCAACTTTGAGGACCGTTACGACACCCGGCCCCTTCAGATAATGGAGAGTCACTTCATTGAGCCCCGGAGCAAAGTCGGAGGTCGCTGGCAGCTCGAGCTGCTGCTTGCCGTTCTTGGTTTCGACAACAGCAACTTGCTTGGCGACGGTCGTCTCCTCCCACCAGTAAGGGTAGGTGGCCACGTCTAGCCGCGCGCGGTGGGTGGCGAGCCGTGCGACAAAATCGTTCCAATCGAGTTGGCTCCGATCGCTCCAGAGAGCTTCAGCAAGGGCCGCCCCGCGCAGCATGATCTGACGGTGCAGGTGATCGCCGGAACGGATTTTCTCGCCCCACACGCAGCCTTGCGCACCGATGACATTGCTGGCGGCATCGCCTAGCAGGGGAGAGGCGGGTTCAAAGAAGTAGCTGAGGTGCAAATTCACCGTATTGACCGAATAGGCTGCGGGATTCGCCTTGCTGCGGGAGTTTGCACGATCGTAGTAGAGCGCGGAGACGGGGCACATCACGACTTGGTGGCCCGCCTTGGCTGCCTCCATCCCAGGTTCGACCCCACGCCAGGAGCTGATGACGAGTCCTTCGGCGGTCTTTTCACCCGAAAATGCCTCATCCCACGCCATGGTCTTCTTGCCCTGCTTGGCGAGAATTTTTTGGCAACGTCCGACAAAGTAGGTTTGGAGATCGTGAGGTTTCCACTGGTTCTTTTTCATCAGAGCTTGGCACTCTTTATTCTTTTTCCACGCTCCCATGCCGACTTCATCCGCGCCGATATGGAAACGTTCTGAAGGAAAAATAGCCGCCATCTCACGATACACGGTTTCGAGAAACTCGTAGGTCTCCTCCTTGGCAGGATTGAGCACGCGCCCGATTTTTCCGTCAGCCTGCTTGGTGCCGAGCTCGGGATAGGCGCGGACGATGGCAGCGGAGTGGCCCGGGGTATCAAGTTCCGGCACGATGGTGATCCCTCGCACTGCAGCATAGGCAACGATCTCTTTAAGGTCTTCTTGGGTGTAGTGCGGTTTTCCCTTGGGGGTGAGCTTCGGATAAGCCTTGATCTCAGGGCGCCAGCCTTGGTCATCAGTCAGGTGCCAGTGCAGACGATTGAGTTTGACCATAGCCATGGAGTCGAGCACGCGCAGCATTTCTTCCTTGGTCTGAAAATGCCGCGAGACATCGACTAAAATCCCGCGCCAGGCGAAGCGAGGACGATCCTGCAAGGTCAAGCAAGGAAACTCAAAGCTCGCCTTCCGACTGCCCATTTCTTTACCATAGATATACAGAGAAGTGAGCTGTCTGAGAGTCTGATAAGCCAGTGATAGCGCCTTACTTGAGCCGCCGATCACTTGGACTTTGTTCGAAGTGATCTCTAGCGAGTAAGCCTCCTCCTCCAACTCTGGATTGACTGAGAATGCTAAATCCGCGCCGGCCAATTCGGCGCGCTGTAACTTCCAACCGCTAGCCTTATTGATGTCCGAAGCGATCCAATTGAGGAGTGCATCAGTCCCTTCGCCCCCTCCCAGAGTGCTCTTCGAGCTGAGCTTGAAGGTGCCCTTGGCCTGCTTAACTTTACTCGGAGCGGGAATGATAGCTAAATCCGCAGCCGTCGCGAGGGACAGGCACATCGTCAGCGGCAAGAGTAAGCAGGCAAGGACGGTGAGGCCT
>CAXIBU010000248.1:0-4276 GCA_964021555.1 uncultured Verrucomicrobiales bacterium
CGGGATAAGGGCAATGTCCTGCGCATCTCCTCGAAAGAAGGTTCTCAGAGGTGCCTTAAAGGCTTCGGTTTAGAAATTTTACAGTCGCAAGAGCCGGAGCATCCGCCCGAGTTCTTGCGGCTCATTTTTTTGGTGATCTGGTAGAGAAAGATCAACGCCGTGATCACCACCACGGCAATAGCGGCGGGAGTTTGCCAATCAATGGGAACTTCAGGGCTCATACAAAAAAGCTCACTCCTTGATAGGTGATCAGAGCAGCGAGATAGGCAAATACGGTCATGTAGCCGAATTGAAAGCCCGCCCACTTCCATGAATTTGTCTCACGCTTCGTCGCCACCACGGTGGGCAGGCATTGCAGGGCGAAGACGTAGAAGACCAGCAAACTCAAATTCGTCGCCAAATCAAAAAGCTTGCGACCGTCCGGCCAGGTGGCGGCGGATACGGCATCGACCATTCGATCCTGATCATCGACGGCATCTTCATCACCGATGAACAGGATCGCCACGCCAGTCGCAAAGACTTCACGGGCCGCGAATGAAGTGAGAACCGATACCCCGATACGCCAATCGTAACCGAGCGGCTTCATCGCTGGCTCGATGCTTTGCCCGGCCTGCCCCAGGTAGGACTCCGAGAGCTGACGATCTGGCTCTTCTGATTTCGGGTAGGCCTGAAGGAACCAGAGTATGATTGAAAAGCCAAGGATCAGCGTGCCAGCTCGCTTGACGAAGGCCCAACCACGGTCAAACAACTGGCGACCAATGAAACCCATGTCGGGAACTCGGTAGGTCGGCAATTCCAGCAGCAATGGCGAGCTCTCGCTTTTGGCCACGGATTTGCGCAGCAGCCAAGCGACGACCATCGCTGCCAAGGTCCCCATGGCATAGAGACCAAACAAGGCGAGTCCCTTGACCCAGCCACTCGAATCCGAACCAAAAATCACCGCTATCAGCAGCGTGTAAACCGGCAGGCGGGCATTGCAGCTCATCCACGGAGCAATCAAAATCGTGACCAGGCGGTCCTTGGCGTTATCGATGGTTCGCGTCGCCATAATCCCTGGGATCGCACAGGCGTAGCTCGACAAGAGAGGAATGAAGGATTTCCCGCTGAGCCCGAAACGGCGCATCACCCCATCCATCAAAAAGGCTGCTCGAGCCATGTAGCCGGAACTTTCCATGATCCCGATGAACAGGAATAGCAGGAGAATTTGCGGCAGGAAAATGATCACCCCTCCAACGCCATCGATGATCCCGCTGGCGATCAGGTCTCGCAAGTCGCCCTCAGGCATCGCCCCTTCCACGCCTTCCTTCAATTGACCAAAAGTCCACTCAACCCCATCCATCAGCGGCGCAGCGGCAATGAAGAGGCTGGAGAACATGGTCAGCATCAAGCCCGCGAAGACAATCCATCCATAGAACGGGTGGACCAAAATGGCGTCCAACTTATCGGTGCGCTTCCATGCCGTATCTCCCCCCTCACGGGCCATCGCGAGACGACTAATCTCTTGCGATTGACGCTGCCGAGATTGCTGGATGGATAAACTGAGCTGGGTCGCATCGGCATGCAGATCTTCGACCACGCTGACCGCCTTCTCACGCAGTTCATCAGGCAAGCGGCCAGGTTTTAAGCGAAATTCGGGATCCGCGAGCAGCAGCATCGCATGGCCTTGAGGGACCGGCACCTTTGCGCTTTCAAATTCGTTTGTGAGACGCGCCAGCGCCTTTTCACTCGCCTCTTCCGCCTTCCACTTACGACCAGAGGCAATTGGCAGCGGCTTCGAGATTGCTTGCTTGAGCTCGATGACTTTCTGCCGGTCATTGCCCTGACAAACGACCACGGGCGCGCCGAGCATCTCAGAGAGAACGGTGACATCAAAACGGATCCCCGCGGCTTCCGCCAGATCGACCCGATTCAGCACCACCAGCGTCGGCAAGTTGAGATCGATGACCTCCAGAGCCAAGACCAAGTGCCTTTCCAAATTCGAGGCATCTACCACACACAAGACCAAGTCAGGAACGGGCAAGCCCTTGACCTCGCCCAAGAGCACATCGCGGGTCACGGCTTCGTCCGGCGAATCCGGGCACAAGGAGTAGGCCCCCGGAAGATCGACCAATTGCATCTTGCGGCCATGCGAGGTGAAGATCTCGCCGAGCTTCTTCTCAACTGTGACACCGGGATAGTTCCCGACTTTCTGACGTTGACCCGTCAGGGTATTGAACAGCGTGGTTTTGCCGCAATTCGGCTGACCAACCAAAGCGACGACCGGTGTCGGTGAGTCGGGGTCAGCCATCGGTGCCAGAAATTATGCTTAGAAAAGCGAAGGCTTAGGCGACGAGCTCACCACGGATACAATCAGCAAGCTCTTGGCTGAGTGCCATGCGCGTGCCACAGACCGTGCAGATCATGTTGCGGCCACCGGAGAGCTTGCGAATTTCCATGTCCTCACAGAAACCACGTGATCGAAGACGGACGCATTCGGCCCCCTTGCCCTCGAGGCGAAGGATGCGGAATTGGCAGCCGACGCTCGCCTGTGCTAGGCTCATCATCGCTTCCACGTCCAGGCTTTGGGTGACGGTGTGACTCATTTCACAAGAACTCTGATACAATTGAGACCCAATCGCAATAAGAATTAGACAGAGCAGCGAATTTTCTTCAGACCCACCACCCAAGCCTTTGTCCTACAAGGGATTCAGCACACCGGACACTGATTGATACTAGTGAAAAAGTCGTTACCCTTGTCGTCGACCAGAATGAAGGCAGGAAAATCCTCCACTTCGATCTTCCAGACGGCTTCCATACCGAGTTCTTCGTATTCGACGACTTCCACGCTCTTAATGTGGTTCTGAGCCAAAAGAGCGGCAGGACCGCCCATGGAGCCGAGGTAGAAACCGCCGTGCTTCTTACAGGCATCCGTCACTTGTTGACTGCGATTGCCCTTGGCAAGCATGACCATGGAGCCGCCTGCTGCCTGAAATTGATCGACATAGCCATCCATCCGCCCGGCAGTGGTAGGGCCAAATGAGCCCGAGGCCATGCCGTCAGGCTTCTTAGCAGGTCCAGCATAGTAGACCGGGAAATTCTTGATGTAATCGGGCAGCTCACCCGTGCTCTCAAGCACCTCGCGCATCTTGGCGTGAGCGATGTCACGGGCGACGATAATCGGCCCGTTCAGTGCAACCGCAGTGGTCACCGGGTATTTCGAGAGCTCCTTGCGCACTGCATCCATGCCCTGGTTGAGATCGATCTTCACGCCGGAGAATTTCCAATCGCGGTATTTCTCGGGGATGAACTGACCTGGATTGCGCTCAAGCTTCTCGACGAAAATGCCGTCCTTGGTGATCTTGGCCTTCGCCTGACGGTCAGCCGAGCAAGAAACGCCGAGCCCGACCGGGCAGGAAGCGCCATGACGCGGCAGACGGATCACTCGCACATCGAGCGCGAAATGCTTGCCACCAAATTGCGCGCCAATACCAATTTCACGCGCGGCTTCGAGCAGTTCCTTTTCAAATTCGAGATCGCGGAAAGCCTGACCGTGCTCGTTGCCCTCGGTGGGAAGTTCATCGTAATAGCGGGCGGAAGCGAGCTTGACCGTCTTCAGGTTAGCCTCGGCAGAGGTGCCGCCGACCACCACCGCGATGTGGTAGGGAGGGCAGGCCGAAGTGCCAAGCGTGGCCATTTTTTGGATGAAGAAGTTTTTAAGCGTCTTCGGATTCAACAAGGCCTTAGTCTCCTGATACAGGAAAGTCTTATTCGCGGATCCCCCACCCTTGTTCATGAACAGGAAGTGGTATTCCGGGCCATCGGTCGCTATCAGGTCGATCTGTGCCGGAAGGTTAGTCTTCGAATTCGTCTCCTCATACATGGTGAGAGGAACGGTCTGCGAGTAGCGCAGATTCTCTTCCGTGTAGGTCTTGTAAATGCCACGACTTAGCGCCTCCTCGTCGCCGCCGCCTGTCCACACTTGCTGCCCCTTCTTGCCCAGAATAATCGCCGTTCCAGTGTCCTGACACATGGGCAGAATGCCATTCGAAGCAATCTCCGCATTTCGTAGTAAATTCAGCGCCACCATGCGGTCGTTATCGGTAGATTCCGGATCATCCAGAACCGCAGCCACCTGCTTGAGATGTGAGGTGCGCAGCATGAAAGAGATCGCCTTCGAGGCCTCGTTGCCCAGCAGCGTTAAGCCCTCCGGATCAACTTTTAGGATCTCTTGCCCATTGAAGGTATCCACCGAAACAAAATCGGAGCTGATCTGCTCATACTCCGTCGGATCTGAGCT
>CAXIBU010000249.1:0-4271 GCA_964021555.1 uncultured Verrucomicrobiales bacterium
GCCTGGGAGAGGTCGAGTAACTCGCGACCTTCCGTGCGGCGGGAGGCGGCGCGCAGGTCCTCGATGCGGGTGCGGTCGAGGGCCCACTCGGTCTCGCTACCGGCGCTGAGCGGTCCGAAGCTGATGGCTTGGCCGAGGACTTCCAGGGCGCCGCGATAGACTTGGCCAGGGAGGAGGTCGTAGCTGGCGCGGTAGTGGCCGGGGGAAATTCGCGACCAGGTGAGAGATTGGGCTTGGGCATCCGCTGCGGAGCTGAGGAGGAAGATCTCGGGTGGATTTGCCGCGATCTTGGCCTCGTGCTCCTCGGTGTAGAGGAGGTTGAGGTCGAGACGGGTGCCGCGCAGCTGATGGGCGAGGCCAATCCCGGCGGGGAGTTGGTCGCCGACGGCCCAGTTGACGAGGCTCTGGCAAAAGTCTCCGTAGCCCGGCCAAGCGCGACTTTGCTCGGAACCTTCGCCAGCTAGCGGGAATGAGACAGCGCTGACCCTGCCGAGTCCACGGCGCACGTGGGCGACGAGTGGGGCGGTGTATTCATCCTTGGAAAGGAGGGCGGCGGAGGCCTCGGGGCGCAGGTAGGAGAGGTTGTAGGCTCCGGCTTCTTGCAGCCAAGTGAGGGAGGCATTGGGGGCGATCTCTTCCCATTCTCCAGTCTCGATGGTCGGCACTGGATCCGTCAGAAAGGCCGAGCGAGCGATTGAGGTGGTCTCTTGAGCGAAGAGCTGGGGCAGGGTGGCGGCATCCTCGGTAAAGATGATCCGACCCTTGCCGCGCTTGGCGATATCCTTGAGGAGATCGGCGTCTGGATCAGTGACGGTTCCGAGCCCGATCACGGTGACAGTTGCTCCACCCCGAACCATTTTGGCGAGGAGGTCCTTGTAGGCTCCGGGCTGCTCAGTATCGGAGGCATCGGAGAACAGGATGATGTGGCGGGTGCCGGCCTTTGAGGTGCGAAGCTGTTTCCAGGCGGCATCGAGTCCATTGTAGACGTAGATCCCGCCGCCGCCGGATTGGATACTGGTGGCTAGCTTGATAAATTCTTTTTGGCGCTCGGGGGTGCCGACTTTTTCCAAGGGGATGACGATGTGCGGCTGGCTATCGACGGGGATGACGCTGATCTCATCGTAGAGGCCGAGGAGCTCGATGGCACGAGCGGTGCCGGCATTGGCGAGGTCCATCTTGGTCTTCCCGCCTGCCACGCCAGCGCCCATGGAGCCTGAGCGGTCGAGCACGACGGCGAGGGCGACTTTAAGCTTCATCAGATCGTCCTTGAGCTCCATGGAGATTGGAAGGAGTGGATCCAGCGCGCTCTCGAAATACCCGCCGGAACCGAAGGAACGACGGCCGCCACTCATGATGAGGCCACCGCCTTGTTTCTCGACGAAGAAGGGCAGCGCCTCCGAAAATTCGAGAGGCAGATCGAATGCCGCAACATCATTGAGAATGACGGCCTTGACCCCGCTGAGGCTGGCTGCGGTGAGAGAGCCGGGTGAGGTGACGAGGTCGACCTCGTAGTTGATGTTGGGATTTTCGCCAAGCGACTTGGCGACGGGGTCATCCGGGTAGGAACTGACAATCAGGACGCGTGGCCCGCCCGCGACTTCAATCCAGTGGCTGAGGCGGTTGTTGCCATCGACGGGATCGTCCTTTGGCTGGATGATCGCCTGATATTCGTAGGCTCCGGCCTTGGTGATGCGGTCGGTAAATTCGAGCGATTCGCTACCGTCCGTGAGGGTGACCTGGCCATCGTGGATGGGGGTGCCATTGCGAAGGACTTGCACGGGAAAGCTCTTGCCAACCGGGCCCTCAATCTCGATGCGGAGCAGGAAGGGCTCGCCACTGGTTACCTGAGTCGGAGTATCGATACGGACGATTCGTGAATCATCGGCCTGGCTGGCCCCGATCAGTCGATAATCGAGCGGAATGCCAGCACGGCCGAGCTGACTGGCGGTTTCTTCGAGAGGTTCGGTATTGTAGCCATCGGTCATCAGGAGCACCCGAGCTGGGCGGTTCTCGGGCGTGCGGGCGACCGCGTATTGGATGGCGAGAGCGGCCTGACTGAGGGACTTATTGCGAATTTCGATCCCATCGCCCGGCTGGGCTTCCATGGCCTCACCCGCGTAGTGGACGATGCGCAGCCGGTCGTCCTTACCCTCGCGGGCCTGTTCCAAGAGCCGCTGCCACTCGGGGAGCGATTCATTGCTGAGCCCGGCGGTCGAAGCGGATTGATCGATGAGCAGCCAGAGGTCCATGCCCTTGCTGCTCTGATCGACTTTCAGGTCAGCGAGGAAGATGATCAGGCTGAGCAGTGAGATCACCCGCAGTGGACGCCACAACTTAAGCTTCCGCCAGATCCAGCCAATGAGAATCAAGGCAGGGATCAGCAGGAGCCATTGAGGTGAGGTGAAGGTGAACATGTGAAAAAGGTATGGCTTATTTGATCCAGGCCCAGCTGCCGAGAAGGGTGCCGATCAGGACCAGTGCCCAGATTTGGCGCGTGGGGTCTTGCTGAAGAGTCTTGCGTCGTTCGGCTTCGCTATTGGCGGGCATTTCCTGCTCGCTCCGAGCGTCGCTAAAGTCGGCCTCACGCAGGTCGGCAAAGTGCAGGGCGCTGTCGAGTAGAGGCTCGCCATCCACGAGGATACTGAAAAATCCGGGCTGATCGGGCGCGGCGAGGGTCGCTCTTTCGCTGGGGGTAAGGACCTTCTCAACGGGGGCTTGGCCGATGGCTTGGTAGACGGATTTCACCTCGCTCCCATCGGGCAGCGGTGGCAGTTCGATGGCCTCGCGACATTCCAAATTGATCCGGTGATAGCGGCGCAGGTCGCGCCGGACGGATTGGCAAAAGCGATGAATCAAGATCAGGCTGGCGGGCTGGTTGCGGAAGGCCGACTTTGAGATATCGAAGTTGAAAACCAGCGCTTGCGTGGTGCCCTCGCCTTTCAAGATGATCAGTGGCACTTCACCCTTCCAGACGAGAACCAGGTCGCTGGGCTCAGCCTTCAGCGGTTGGGCCAATTGCAGGGGGGCGAGAGCCTCCCAGTTCAGGCCGTCGACAAGCGGGTGCTGGATCGAGGTGACGGGGCCGTCGAGATATTGTTTCAGTGTGGGAGCGGAGGAGAAGAGGATGGCGGCGGTCTTCATTCCGTCTCCGGAAACGCCCTCGGCGATATTGGCCACCCAGAGGTCGGGCTCCTCGGTGATGGGGCTGAGCCCTGGGAGCGCGCCGAGGATTTTCCGAGCAATGCGCCCGTCCTCTTCCTTGAGCTCTGTGGCGAAATTCAGGGTCTTAGGCTCTGGTGTAACGACTGGAAGGACGTCGTCGAAGGCAAAGGCATCCGTCCTGAGCTGAATGGTAAATCGATCGATGCCCTCGGGCAGTGGAGCGCTGAGAACGACGGCGGAATTGGGATTCAGACTGACGCTGGCGGGCTGGGTCCGTGAGCCATCGGGGTAGCTGATCCACCACTCGCGGGTCTGCGGGCTGGCGGAAAAATTGCGAACGATGGCCTGCCACTTTCCGGCTTCGCCAAAGTCGATCCCGCTGAGACCGACATTGTCAATCGGCTCGCCAATCGCCAACACCCCAGCGCCGTAGGACGGGGAATCGTAGGAATGATCGGTGAGGTAGATCAACTGGGCATCGTCGCCGAGCGCGTGGCGAGCCGAGCGCAGCGCCTGCTCCGGGCTGCGGGCGCTGCCGCCGGGCTGCCAGGTGGTGAGGGCGGTCGACAGGTCATCGAGCGAATTTCCCCGATAAATGGGAGCTCGGCTGAGGTCGTCCTCGATCACGAGCAGCTCAATGCGGCCCTCGGTGGCATCACCATCGGAGATCATTTCGCTGATCCGTTGATCGACCTGGTTCTTGAATGAACTCATTGAGGCGGACGAGTCCATGACCAAGGCGATGCGCTGTGACCGGTCGCTGGCGATGAATTTCGGAGCGGTTAAGAGCCAAGTGACGAGCAAGACACCTAACAATTGCAGCCACATGGGTGGGCTGGTGATGAGCTTCTGAAAGCGGTTGCCCTTGCGGCTCTCCAGCTTGAGGCTCTCGAGTAGAAACAGGGTCGTGACCACGGCGGGGCGCTCGCGCCGCTGCAGAAAATGAATCAACAGAATGGCTGGAATGCCGAGAAGGGCCAAAAAGCCCCATGGATTGGTGAACTGCATGCCGAAGGGAATCTCCGCAATCAAAGGAATCGCGGTTGCCGTCTAGTGAAGCGAGATTCCTTATGAATTCAAGGTTTGATCTCTGGCGTTCAAGAGATTTC
>CAXIBU010000250.1:0-4267 GCA_964021555.1 uncultured Verrucomicrobiales bacterium
GTCGGGGTGGTGATGAGCAAGCTCATCGAGTGGCCAGTGCTCAGGCTGCGCGATAGGTATTTTCCTTCACGAACCAAGGGTATGAGTCTTTAAGTCGGGAAAAATGAGCGCAAACAATCTCTCCAAGAAAAGCGTTTGGCTTCTGATTAGCGGGCTATTTCTTGCATTGATCCTGGTGGTTTTAGCTGAGGCTCGCCGTGATTGGTTGCCGGCGGTGGATGGACCTTATCAGACGATCAATGCGTGTCGTCAGATCATGGGTGGTGCGATGCCTGGCCGTGACTTCATGGTCTTTCATGGCTTGGGCACGGTGTGGTATCACTCTTTTTTTTACGCCTTGCTTGGTGGGACGGTTGCTGGTTCGGTGGCGGCATACGTGACTGCCTGTATGGCGGTGGTCTGGATGCCCTCGACTCTGGCGGGACGTTTCGCTGGTTTGAGCAGGAGCTGGGCCTTGGTCATGGGGCTAGTCGCGGTGAATGGGATGCTTTTGATTCCGCCGCCAGTTTACGATGCGGTGTTCCCTGGGGGGAATATGCTGGGGACTCGGATTTCTCTCTCACTCACGATCGCGCTGGTGGCTTGGCGTATTTTTCAGAGAACCCAGCTGAGTCCGGTTAGGTTGGGAATGCTTGCAGGGTGTGTTCCAGGCTTTGCCCTGTTGGTGAGTCAAGAGCAAGGGATGTCACTTGGGGCCGCGGTGGTTTTTTCAGCGCTTTGGTTTTGCCTGGTGCGCCGACAATTCGGTTTTGGTGACCTCCTTAAGGGGGCTCTAGGTAGTCTGGTAACTTTGTTGGGGATCTATTTTGGTGGAGTGTTTGTGCTCTCAGGCGGATCGCCTGCCAGCTACCTGCACTTTGCGTGGGTGGAGATTCCGCAGAATCAGTTTTGGTTTTTTGGGAAGCCTCCCAAATGCATCATCGAGCCCAGTGATCTAATCGATGTTAAGGAGATCCTGTTTCCGGCGGTGTGCGCGCTGCTTTTCTGGTTGCTGGCTTTTGTGGTTCGTTGGAAATTTCGGGTTCTGCGAGCTGCTGGCTCAGAACGGCGGCTTGAGGGGGCCTTGCTGTGTTTTTTGATTATTTACTGCATTGGAAGCTTGCACCCCTTGGCCGGCTACAAGGGTCAGCACTATTTTGCACCAGCCATTCATGCGGGCTTGATTGCTTGTGTGATAGCGATTGCTCCGTTGGTGCCATGGCTGCGCGAGAAATGGGGCGAGAGGCGCTTGCTTGTGGTGCTGGGGGTAGTGACCCTGGCCTTCTGCGGAATGGAGCTCGGAAAGAATCAGCTCAGGACTCTGATTAAGAAGGGGAAAGGCGAGCCGCCTGCCTTGGTTTTGATTGAGGGGGGTGCCGGAGTTCCTGACAATGGGGCAGAGATGGGGGAGGCTGAGCGGGTGCGGCGATTTGTAGAGGCGATTGGGCCGAATGGAAAAGTCTGGGGCACCTTTAGTGGGCCGGTTGAAGAGGCACTAGGGCAGGCGCCAAATTCACGATTTGACTATGTGATCTATGCATTGAGCGAAGAAAGCGAAGTGGAGTATCTCGAGTCTTTTCAAGAATTTGCTCCAACTCATGTGATTACGGGGCGAGAAAGCAGCGGCTGGATCTTCCAATGGATGATGAAGCGCTATTGGCGTTTTTATCGAGAAGTCGCGCTGAATTTTGAGCCTGTCATGGCGGTGAATGGAAGGGTCCTCTGGAGGCGGAGAGACCTCGGAAGAGAGGATTTTGTGGAAACTGAGGTGCAGTTTAGCACCAAATTCGAGACTCAAGGGGCTAAGCTATCTTTTGAAGTTGAGGCGCCGGATGATGAAGTCACCCTGCACGAGGTGAGATTGCGGTATCGCCTCAAGAACCCGCCCGTTCCAATTCTTTCGCAACGTCTGACGCGACTGGGGGTGCGGGCGAAAGGAGTTCCCAACTGGCAGGAGATCGGGATCCGTGTGAAACAGAACGATGAGTGGACAGATTTTGAGTTTCCCGTGATTGTGACGGGGTCTCGCTCGGTGGAACTGGACTTACGAGTCATCTCTCCCTTTGGTGCGCCAGAGATCGAATTTGAAAAAATCGAAGTGGTGCGGCTGGATGGCGGTAGCCCGTTGGGCTTATTGGTATTGCAGAATGATCGGCTAGCAGAGAACGCGATGAAGAAGAATGGGGGACGAATCGATGAGTAAATCCGCTGTGATTGTTGGAGGCGGATTTTTTGGTTGCTCGATGGCGCTGATGTTGCGAGAGCTCGGGCTTGAGGTGACAGTCCTCGAGCGGGCTGATGAGCTGCTGACTCGGGCGAGTCGGGTAAACCAGGCTCGGGTGCATGGGGGGTATCATTACCCGCGCTCGCTGATGACGGCGTTTCGGTCACGTCACAATTATGAGCGCTGGCGGGAGGCATATCGCCCCGCGATTTGTGATACGTTTACTAAGTTGTATTCGGTGGGGAAGACCTTTTCGAAGGTGACGGCGAGTCAGTTTGAACTGTTCATGAAGCGTATCGGGGCGCCCTTACGGGAGGCTAGCCCGGCTCATCGGAAGCTGATGAATTGGGACTTGGTAGAAGGGCTTTGGGTGGCAGAGGAGTGTGCCTTTGACTATTCGGTGCTGCGGGAGATTGTTCGCCAGCAGATGGAAGAGGCCGGTGTCGTGGTGCATTTTAAAGCAGACGCTCAGACTTTGACGAAATCCGGTGACAGAATGCGGCTTGAGCTTCAGGACGGGCGTGGATTCGATGCCGACTGGGTTTTTAATGCGACCTATTCAGGGGTAAACCGTCTCGGCGGTGAAGTGGAGCGTGTGCCATTGAAGCACGAATTGGCCGAGATGGCCTTGGTGAAATTGCCTGATGAGCTTGAGGGCCTTTCGATGACGATGATGTGTGGGCCATTCTTTTCTTTCATGCCGTATCCTGCTGAGGGGCTGACTAGTCTTTCGCACGTTCGTTATACGCCGCATGCGGAGTGGTATGAGAGTGTGGACGGAGATGATCCCGCGGAAGACCCTTACGAGCGCTTCCAACGAGTGATCAAGAAGACCAATTACCAATACATGGTGGCGGATGCAGCGCGGTTCATGCCTGCGCTGGCAGGCTGTGAGTATTCCAAGTCGATCTGGGAGGTGAAGACCCTTTTGCCAAAAAGCGAAGCGGATGACGGGCGGCCCATTTTGTTCCGCCGTGATGGAGCGAGCCCGAATTTGGTTCATGTCATGGGCGGGAAGATTGACAATATTTTCGATGTAGGTGAGGAATTGAAGCCCCTAATGCAGCAGAATTCATGAGTAAGGACCCCAATGTAGTCGTGAGCGTCGTCGCAGCGCTCCACAATGACGAGACGTTTGTAACCGCGTTTGTTAAAGATTTGTCGTCCTTTCTTGATCGGCACTATGAGTATTTTGAGATCGTTTTGGTCGACGACGGGTCTGAGGATCTGACTCGCCAAAAGGTCAGTGAATTTTTGGGTGAGATTCAGCGTGTGCGATTTTTGCGCCTTTCGAGGAGCTTCGGTAAAGACGTGGCTTTGTCGGCTGGGATCGAATCAGCACTCGGAGATGTGGTGATTACCTTGGATCCGAGAACTGACCCGATTGAGCGGATTCCTGATTTCGTGGCTGAAGTGCGGAAAACGGGAGGTGTGGTTCATGGAGTGAGTGATGGCCTTGCTGCACGGGGAGCGCTGCGCGAGGCCGCGGGGGGCATCTTTAGGCGATATTGTGGCAACTTGCTGGGGATCACGCTGACTCGCGGTGCTGCTGATTTCCGTGGGATGAGTCGAGCGGCGGTGAATGCCTTGCTGCAAGTTAAACTGCAAAACCGTTATTTGAGGGTTTTGACAGCGACTTTGGGTTATGAGCAAAGTGAGCTCCATTACCGTGCGACGGGCAACGGAGATCGGAATGTGGCATTTTTCTCCGAAGTGGCGACGGGGCTGGACCTGATCGCCGCTCACACCAAGCATCCGTTGAGGATTGTGACTTGGGGTGGGGTCGGAGCGGCGTTTGTGGCTCTATTTTACGCCGTTTATGCCTTGGTCATTTTTTTTGTTCGCGACGACGTTGCGGCAGGATGGACGACTTTGTCGCTGCTCTTAAGCAGCATGTTCTTTGTGCTGTTTGTCATACTCGCCGTTCTTGGTGAATACGTTGGGACTATCTTGAATGAGGTTAGAGGGCGGCCGCTGTATTTCGTAGCGGAGGAAAAAAATTCGTCAGTTCTGCTTGAGGATACCGTGCAAACCAGCTTAGTGAGTGACAGCAGTGAGCACTGA
>CAXIBU010000251.1:0-4245 GCA_964021555.1 uncultured Verrucomicrobiales bacterium
CGGAGGTAGGTTGGGCTGTTGGGGGTGGAGGCTTCTTCGGAATATTGGTAGCCTGCTGTCTTGAACGCCTTGAGCTGTTCGGGGCTGGTGACATTCTCGCGCACGATGAAGTCGGCCATCATGCCGCGGGCTCGTTTGGCGTAAAAGGAGATGATTTTATACTTCCCGTTCTTTTCATCTTTGAAGACGGGATTGACGACTGGTTTCTCGAGTCGCTTTGGCTGGACTGACGAGTAGTATTCATTGGAAGCGAGGTTGCAGACCCAGTCGTGCCCCTCCTCCTTGAGGTCCTGGTTGATGAGGTCGGTGATCTGTTCGCCCCAGAATTCGTAGAGGTTTTTGCCCCTAGAAGTCTTGAATTTGGTGCCCATTTCGAGTCGGTAGGGCATGATCAAGTCCTCGGGCCGCAGTAGGCCGTATAGGCCCGAGAGAATCCGGATCGATGACTGGGCTCGGTCGCGATCGGCATCCCCCCACGCATCGAGCTCCATGCCCTGATAGACGTCGCCGGTGAAGATTCTCAGCGCTTGCTTGGCGTTGTCCGGGGAAAAGTCTGGCTCCCAGGTTTGAAACCGCTCGGCATTCAGCTCGGCGAGCTTATCACTGATCGACATGAGCGACTTGAGCTCATCCGGGCTGAGTTTTTTCAGCGCCTTTGCAAGGATCTCGGCCTGATCCAGCATCCTGGGCATGGTGTGGCGCAGGCGCTTGTCGGTGGGCGATTCATCAAGGGACTTGGCTGGCGAAAGAAGAACGAGCATGCCCTACAATCAAGCCAGATCCCGTCACCTGACAAGGGGCGAATTTCAGCTACGGAAAAACTCTAGGATGAAGCGTAATTTCTCTTCAGGCGTGTGGAGCTGGTTGATGGCGAGACTAGCCTCTTCGAGATCGACTTGTTTGCCATACTGGGCTGCAATTTGGACGAAAGACTGATCGCGGGTGGCATCGTCCTGGATGCGTATCGCGATCGCCTGCGCTCCTTTGATGTCCTCGGCTTTCGCCATTTTGGACGCCAGCGAGCTAAGCACGCCGTCTTGGGCCCTTGCGGTCGGCAACTGAGCCAAGCGCCCGAGAACTTCGCTGACCCTGCCGGTGCGCCCATAGAGCTCCACCAACTTTTGTCGGAGCGAAGTCGGGACTTCATCGGGACTTACTGCAAATTCGCTTTCGACGGTCATCAGCAGGCGTTTTCCCTCAATGACCTCGCCTTTATCCAGACTAAACTCCGCGATGCGCAGAACAGTTCGTTGTCGCAGTTGGGCCTCCCTAATTTGATCGGCGATGCGAACGGCGGCGAGCGTGCCATTGTGACGGTATTCATTGAGAGCCAGCACGGCAAAGGCACTGTCCTTGGCATGCTGGTCGGCGACTTGATTGATCAGATGGGAGGTCGCAGATGAGCTAGAGCCCTTTGCGTGCTTGAGGGTGACATCTCGAAGTGCAGCGGCTTTAAGGTTTGGTGATCGGATTTCGCGAAGTTCCTGGATGGCGGAACCAAACTGCCCTTCATCCGCGCGGACCACTGCCAGATGCCGGGAAATCTCCTCCCTGAGCGGAGTGAGAGTGATCAGCGAGGTGGTGTGACGTGCCTTGCCAAATTCGCGTCCGTTCAGCTGGTAGCGAGCGATCTCTGTCAAAAGTCGTTCCCTCCCCTCTGGATCGGAAATGCGGTTGGCGTAGTCCATCGCACGATCAATCTGCCGCTTGCGCAGTTGTTCCCGAGCGAGGGCGGCGAGACCCTTGTCTTGTGACCGGTTGTCCTCGACCTGGAGCAAAGTCGCTTCGGCCCCATTGAAATCACCCAGGCGGGCCTGATGACTGGAAACGCGGAGCAGGGCGTCGTCTCGCAAATGAAGGTCGGAGATCAGGCCGATGGTATTGATGGCGGAAGCCGCTCCAGTGCGCTTGACCTGCTCAGAACTGATGCGGCTGAGGGCCCGCTCTCGATTGCGGCTATCGCTGATGACTTGCGCCAGAGTCTTCGCCACAGCGATGCGGTTCTGGCTCGCGTATCGACTCACCACCTTGATAAAGGCCTCGTCTTTGAAAGAACCGTCGGTCATTCGATTGGCAACGTCGTGGGCAAGTTCAAGTTCGCCGGCACGGATGGCGGTATCGACCACTTGATTCAGAGCAGAGCCGGTTGCACTCGGATTATTGGGGAACTGAGCCAAATTCTCAGCCTTCTCGAAGGAATCAAGCATCCCACCGTAGTCCTGAATTTGGGCTTGGAGCAGGGCAACCGCTAAAAGCTCCCTCCAGGGCTGAGCACTGGCCAGTGCCATGGCCTTGGCCTGTCTCAAGAGATCTCGGCGCATCTCGTGTTCGCGAGTCGCGACCTCCCGCTTGCGCCGGATTTCCTCCAGTCGAGCAGCTTCTTCTTTTTCCTTCTGTTCTTGGGCCGTCTTGGCTTTCTGGCGCTCAAGTTCTTTGGCCAAAAGCTGCTCACGTTTGCTTTTGGCGACTTGGCGAGCCTTCTCGATTCGCGCGGTCTCGCGCTGCTGCAGAACTTCCGCACTTCGCTTCGCCTGCCGAGCTCTCCCACCTTCAATCACTGAACCTGAACGATGGCGCCGAATTTCTTTCCGCTCTGGCGCATGAGGCTGCGAATTTTCCGCGGTAGCGGGCTCCGACGATTCCCACCGAACACCACTCGCCGCATACCAGACCACACCGCACAGCGCCAAGGCGAGGAGCACGATGCCTAGGAAGTTCTTCGCGGGTGATGGAGAGATAAATTTCACTGTAGAAAGGACTGCCTTCTCTCATACGCGGGCCGACATGAGATATTTCGACTAAGTTAATCTTTCTCAAGAATCTGATGCAGCCGAATCGCTCGTATCGACAGGTGCGGCATTCCATGAAGTGCAATTCTTGCCAGTGGCCAAGTTCCCGCTATGGTGACGCCGAATGGCAGCAGAAGAACCCATGCAGGTCCGCCGGACCCTGACCCTCGACCTTGCCAGGTCAGTTCCGCATGGCGTGATCATGACTGCGGGAACGACCTTCACTATCCTGATTGCCAACAAGGTCTTTCAAGCGCCTGATTGGGCCAAGGCCATGCTGCTGGCGGCCTCGCCGGTGGGCATGTTGCTCGGCTTTTTCAGTGTCGCCTTTGTCCGACGCAGCGGCTGGACGATCAATCGTGTGCTGTTTCTGTTCTGTCTGATCGAATCGCTGGCATTCGTCCTCGCGGCTTCCAGCGGCTGGGGCACGGAGGCTCCGCGCCTGACGCCCTACGTGGCCGGCATGTTCACCGCCTTTCTCAGCATGGCGCTCTCCGTCCCTCTGCTGACCCAGATCTACCGCAAGCAATACCCCACCGAGAAGCGTGGCCAGCTCTTCTCATTCTCCGCCATGCTCCGCGCAGGTGCATCGATCCTGGCCGCCGTCTTCCTTGGCAAATACCTCGATGCGGATTTGCAACGCTTCGACGAACTCATCCTGCTCTACGCCGGAAGTGCGCTGGTGATGGCCTTCTGCGCCCTAGGAATGGGCACAACTCGGCTGCCTGAAATGCGGCGCGCCAAGCTCTTCGAGGCCTTTTCCCACGTCTCGACCGACAAGCCATTCCTGAAGCTCCTAGGCTCATGGATGATCCTCGGTTTTGGAAACCTATTTGCCTTCGCGCTCTTCGTCGAGGCCCTGACCAACCCGATCTACGGCTATTCCTACGACACCGATGATTCCACCTTCATCACCACCCTGATCCCCCAGGTCGCCTTCATTCTCTGCGTCTTCCACTGGGGGCGGCTCTTCGATAAGTGGAACTTCTATTTCCTCCGCACCTGCATCAACCTCGTCTTCATCGCCGGAGTCGTGATCTACTATTGTGTCGGGGGCTGGTGGGGCCTGGTCATCGGCATCGCCCTGCACGGCATCGCCCGCTCTGGGGGGAATGTCGCTTGGAGCCTCTGGACGACGAAATTCGCCACGCCCGATCGGGTCGCCGATTACATGTCGATCCACACCTTCTGCACCGGGATCCGTGGCACCATTGCACCGTTCATCGCCTTTGCGCTCGCTTCCCGCCTTTCGCTGCCCGTTGCGGGAGCGATAAGCGCCGGGCTGATGGGGATTGCGACTTTAATGATCCTCCCTGATGTCCGCCTAGCCCAAGCGAAGCGGAAATCGGAAATGCTGGAAGTCCCGAAGGACTGATCCTCATCGGCGCAACAATCAGCGCACGACTTCGAGGTAAGGAGCAAATTCGCCCTCGCCCTGCTCTTTCGAATAGATGCT
>CAXIBU010000252.1:0-4242 GCA_964021555.1 uncultured Verrucomicrobiales bacterium
TGCCGCTCGGCTGAGGGGCGTGTCCCGACACCACTCATGGCGGAATATTACCGCCAGAGATCCAGTGCCGGAATGATCCTATCCGAAGCCACGGCGATCAGCCCAATGGGCGTCGGATATCCTGACACACCTGGCCTCTGGTCAACCGAGCAGATCGAGGGATGGAAGGCAGCGACCAGTGCTGTCAAAGATGCTGGCGGGATCCTGGTAGCTCAGCTCTGGCACGTTGGTCGTATTTCCGATCCGGTCTACCTCGACGGAGCCGACCCCGTCGCACCCAGCGCGATTGCTCCAAGCGGACACGTCAGTCATGTCCGACCAAAGAAACCCTTCGTCACTCCGCGTGCCCTCACCGAGGCCGAAATCCGCAGCACGATCGAGGACTACCGCCAAGCTGCGATCAATGCCCTGGAGGCAGGCTTCGATGGCGTCGAACTTCACGGCGCCAATGGCTACCTGCCTGAGCAATTTCTTCGCAGCACTTCCAACCACCGAAACGACAGCTACGGCGGTGACATTGCCTCGCGCTGCAAATTTTTCCTCGAGGCGACTGATGCCCTGATCGAGGTCTGGGGGGCGGACAAAGTCGGCATCCATCTTTCACCTGAGGTCGACCCAGAAGATCAAACACCTGGCGAGCTCTACTTGCACCTGGCAGCAGAACTTAAAAAGCGCCGAGTCGCCTTTCTCTTTCTCAGAGAAGCTCCCGATGCCGCGCCAAGGCTCACTCCCATGATCAAGTCGGTCTTCGGTCACGGTGTCATTGCCAATCAGCAGCTTTCCCGCGAGGGCGGACAGGCCCTGCTCGATAAAGGGGTCGCCGATGCCGCCAGCTGGGGCCGCGACTTCATCGCCAACCCCGACCTGCCCGAGCGTTTCCAGAAAAAGGCCGACCTCAACGACCCCATCCCCGAGACCTTCTACGGGGGCGGTAGCGAGGGCTACACCGATTATCCTTTTTTGGGCGGTTAGTGACCGATTTTTCATGCTAGCGTCTCTCCGCACCAAGCATGAACAGCCCATTACCCACGACGCCCCCACCAGTGACAGGTCCGCCCGCGACCGCGCTTTCGCGTTTCCTCAATCACTGGTCAGCCGCAATCACCATTCCGGCTCTCATCGGGGTGGCATTGACCGCCCTGTCGGTAGTTTTCTTCGAAGAGTATGGCTGGGGCCTGTTTATCTTGCTGCCGGTTATCGTCGGCTTCATTTCGGCTCTGTTTACCGGCTATCGACGCAAAGCGAGCATCACCAGCGCCTTTCCGATCGCGCTTGCCAGCATGCTTTTTCTAGGCTTGCTGATCGTGTTGTTCGCCATGGATGGTCTGATCTGTCTGGTTCTGGCTCTACCCTTGTCAGCGATACAAGTTCTGATAGGCGCCGCGGCCGGGATCAGCGTCTCAGCTTTCTTGAATGCTAAAGCTAGTGCCTCCACCGCCCTGCTGCTATGCGCTGCCTTCCCTTTCTTAGTCGGCTTCGAGCACGCAACGGAGGCGCCTGCCCCTATTCGCGAAGTTCAAACCTCGGTCTTGATCGACGCCCCGATAGAGGACGTCTGGGAGGCAGTCGTCGCCTTCCCCAAGATCACTGATGAGCCGGATGGCCTCTTCAAATACGGGATCGCCTACCCCATTGAGGCCCGAATCGACGGGATCGGAGAGGGTGCGATCCGATACTGCGTTTTCTCCACTGGGAGCTTTGTTGAGCCCATCACCACCTGGGACGAACCGAATCACTTGGCCTTTGATGTCATCGAAAATCCGCCGCCAATGAAAGAATGGTCGATCTATGATGATCTAGACACCCCGCATTTGCACGGCTTCATGGTGTCGAAACGCGGGCAATTCAAACTGATCCAAGAGGGCCGGCAAGTGCGGCTTGAGGGCACGACATGGTATTCTCACAGCCTCGCGCCGGAATTTTATTGGGGCGCGGTTTCAGATGAGATCATCCATCGCATCCACTTGCGCGTGCTCAACCACATTAAGGAACACACGGAAGCCAACACTGCTGGCTCAGTTGCCGATTAGTTCACAACTCCGGGGCATAGTCCGCGATCCGCACGGATCCGTCGGCGTATTTCTGCCCGCACTCTTCGAGGAACGGGATCAGCTCGATATTGTCTAAGCTGAGCCCGGCTTTGCTCAGGCGCAAACAGGCATCGATATCGGATTGCTCGAAGGTGTAGTCGTAGCGGACATAGCCGAATTTCGCATCTTCGCTGGGTCGGATCAGGTCGCCCACTTCGCTGTCAATCGGAGCGCCGAAGCGACAGTGGCCCGTGGTCCGGCAGAGGAAGTCCTGGTAGCGCTGGAAGGAGCCGATCAATGAGCTCGGAAGTGAGCTAGCCACCTCCCAGAGCGCTTGCTCAACCTTTTGTCCACGGCCCGTCTTTTCCATTCCCGTGCCAATGCTAATCAAGCTCATCTGATCCTCACCCGTGGGCCAGGCCGTGCGGTATTCTGGCAAGCTGGCCTTGAGGTAGAGAAGGTAGGCAGGGTTATTGTAGGGCGTGATCCCTCCATCCTCAAAGGTGCACTCCACGCCATTCACGTAGTCACCCTCTTCACCATAAATCGTCACCACTTCCGGAGGAAAGAAAGTCGGTGCTGCCGTGCTGGCTCGCAACAACTGCCATATCGGGAGCTCCAAATTACAGCCCGGCATGCCCTTGGCATTATACTTCGCATCCGGATTGCTGGTGATAGGCCAAGGAGCCCCGGTGCTCGCATTTCGGGTCACAATCAAGAGTTTGCACCGCAGCTGATCAGTTCCCAGTTTGGCCAGCTCTCCCGTATCAGGCTCACGAAACAGCCCCTTGAAAAATTCGGTCAGTCCTTCCGAGTGGAATTTGCTTTTCAAGCGCTGATGCCAGGCGGTCTTGCGAAACATCTCCGTCGAGTTCTCTTTGTAAAGACGGAGAATGTCATCCGCCGGCAGCCCCCAAGCAATCATCGTTGCGATGATCGCGCCGGTGGAGGTGCCTCCAACGTAATCAAACCAATCGCCTAGAACCAAATCCGGATTGCCGGTTTTCTCGCGGAGCTGACGTTCGATTCGTTGCAGAATTTTCAAACTGAAAACCCCGCGGATCCCTCCACCATCTAGCGCTAAAAGACGTTTCATTTAATTATGCTCTAGCAGGCCAGAGACCTTTTTGCTACTTTCAAGTTTCAGATACACTACCCAGTCCCCTTAAATGAAACTCAATCGATTCCTCCTGACCTCGGGGCTTGCCCTTGGTCTTCAATTCTCCGCACTCGCCCTAACCGAAGCGGAATCCAGCCTCCACACCGCAGCCGCAGCCGGTAATTCAGAACAGGTCGTTCTCGCTCTGCTAGAAGCCGATCCCAATGTGCGCAATGCTCAGGGCCTGACGCCACTCATGCTCGCCGCTCGCAGCGGGAACTTCGAAAGCGTTCGCCGCCTGCTATGGAGCGGGGCTGATCCCAATCTCAAGTCCCCTGACGGCAAGCTCGCTCGCGACTTTCTGAGCAAGGCCACGCCTGAATTTACTGAGACGAACCTGATCCTCAGGGCCTACGCCTTCGTTAAAACTCACGGCCAGCAAAATGGAAAAGCAACATCCCCCGAGCTGACCATCATCAGCGATAACTACATCGACCACGAACACCCAATGCTGAAGAGCGCTTATCGGGTCAACCAAGCCGAGCAGAGAGGCCGTCCCGGCACCGATGACGATGGCAATGGTTTCGTCGATGATGTTTACGGTTGGGACTTGGCTGAAGATACCCCGGAGAAACGCCCGCAATTGGCTATCGATGATTCGCCAGAGGTCCAGAAGTTCCTCAAGCAGCTCATGAAGGACTTCGAGATCGCTCAAGGTTCCCAAGGCAGGGAACAGGCCGAAGCGATGCATAATCGCCTCACAACGAGCTACGACAACCCATTAGTCCGCCAGATTGGGAAGACGACCCTCGCTTACGGCAACATCGATCTCAACGACTACGTTTACGCCAGCATGCTCCACCAGTCATCGCACGGCACTCACGTGGCCGGGATCGTGCTGAAAGAGAGCGACGGCGCGGCCAAGATTGTCGGCACCAGCTGGGGTGGCTTTGGCACCCGTGATGCTAAGATCTTCTCGCAGATCCCCCGCCTTATCACACTGGCGCAGCGCTCGGAAACTTACGCCGAGTTTGTTGAGACCGCCGTCGAAATTCGCCGCGGCAAGGCCCTATCAGTCGGCAAACGCAGCAGCCAGTTCATCAAGGCCACCGG
>CAXIBU010000253.1:0-4221 GCA_964021555.1 uncultured Verrucomicrobiales bacterium
GTTCACTTCTGGCTTAAGGCTGACCTCAGTGAGTCGGATCGCGACTTTTTTGAGGCTGAGGCGCGCAAGCTCGGTAACAGCGAACATGTAGCGAGTTTTCGCCTGGGTAAGCCAGCTGGCACGCCACGTGAGGTGGTGGATAACAGCTATGACTTCCAGCTTCTGGTGCGCTTCGCCAGCAAGGAAGAGCACGATGCCTATCAGAGCCCGGACGATTCCGTGCACGAGGCCTTTATCGCCAATTGCAAGCATCTGTGGTCCAAGGTCCTGATTTTCGACTCGCTGGAAGCGTGAGTTTTTGGTCGCAGATGGATTGAGTCCCGATTGGTTCTGAAAGAATCGGGTTACAAATGCCAGATTGCCCGTATGTTATGGGCATGGATATTAATAGCTACGCCTCGAAATCGAAGGGCTCGGAACTCGAGCCGCATACTTTAGACATTGAACCTAACGGCACCACTGAGGTGGTGATTAAAGTAACCCACTGTGGGCTTTGCCACAGTGATGTTCACATGATCGATAACGACTGGGGAATGTCGAATTTTCCCATCGTGCCGGGTCACGAGGTGGTGGGTGAAATCGTCGAGCTTGGCTCTGAGATCACCCATTTGAAGAAAGGTCAGCGCGTGGGGGTGGGCTGGCAGCGCTCGGCTTGCCTGCAGTGCGATGATTGTGTGAACGGGAATGAAAACCTCTGTGACGAGAATGAGAGCTTGATCGGGACAGGCTTCGGCGGATTTGCGGATCATCTGGTAGTCGATGGGAGGTTCGCCTTTGCTTTGCCGGATGGGGTGGAGTCCAAGCACGCGGGCCCGCTGATGTGTGGCGGGATTACGGTTTATTCAGGCCTGCGACATGCGGGCATGAGCAGTGGACAACGAATTGGTGTCATCGGAATCGGTGGGCTAGGTCACATGGGCGTGCAGTTCGCCCGGCAGTTGGGCAATGAGGTCGTCGCTTTCACTACGAGCTCGGATAAGTTTGAAGAAGCGGACCGCTATGGGGCTCACGAGGCGGTCAACGTGAAGGAGGAGGGCGCCTTTGATGGCCTCAAGCGCAAGCCGCTGGACATCATTTTGAGCACGGTGCCGGTCAAATTCGATCTCGAGCCTTATCTCAACCTTTTGGCATCCGATGGGACCTTGTGTTTCGTTGGTGTGCCGGATGAAGCTCTGGATTTACCGATTTTCCCTCTGCTCATGAAGCGCAGGCGGATCATGGCGAGCCCAATCGGTGGGCGTGGCATCATGCGCGACATGTTGCGGGTCAGCGATACCTATGGTGTGGCTCCGGTGATTGAAGAATTCGCGATGAGTGAGGTCAATCAGGCGATTGGCAAAGTTCGTGACAATTCGGTGCGCTACCGTGCGGTGCTGAAGAACTAAGCGCCTTCTCGCTGACGACGCAGCAGGGCGGCGCAGCCACTGATTAGGATCAATAGCGTGGAAGATGGCTCGGGGATGGTTCCGTTAGCTACGGGGCTGAGCCCGGCTTCCTTGTATTGTGCTGCGGTTTCCAGAACGACGGCGCTACAATCCGGCGTGACGAGCTGGTAGCGGGCGGCAAGGTCAATCTTTTCCCGCTGGGTGCTTGAAGTGGACTCCGCTTTGAGTTTCTCCCATGCCCACCATCGGGTCAGTTGACCTGAGGCCTCGTCAACTTGGCCGTCTGACGGTGCAGACGCCAAGCGAAGCCATTCTCCAGGACGGTCGAATTCCTGCTCAAGGCGGTCAAGGATCTGGCTCGACATGGCGCTTGGCGTGACAATGCGGATCCGTTCCGCCTTTTGCCCTAGTTCACGAATCAAAGTCGCCTCGCCCGAGCCAAACTGAGCGCAGAACAGCGGCGGGTGCTCACTGAGGCTTTTGCGTAGCTTGCCGACATTGCCGAGTGATATTGGATGGGGGGCGTGCAGCCACAGCACGCGCTGATCACTCTTGCGTGCTTCTTTGCTGGCGTGCACCAGGGCGGGGATGTTGTCTCTGCCGCCGGCGAAGGAGAGTGATTCAATTGCTTCTGCTAGGCGATCGAATGAACCGAATCCACGATCTCCGACCAAATAGACCTTGGCGACTATTCCTGCTTCTTCCAAGGACCTGAGAGTGGCCAGGAGTTCGTCCTGATGCTCCGCCATGGCTGCGGACTGATCGACGACGATTTGGAAGGCGGGGAACTCGGGGGGCGTGGGGGCTGCCCCGGGAGTGTATTGGATGAAGCGGCTTTCATCTTCACTTGCAAAGCGGTCTTCGGAGTAGACGGGTGTCGCGGCGGGGAGGGCTTGGATTTCCAAAATTCGCTGACTCTTGAAGCTTGAGGTCGTCTCCCCGTGCGTGCGGACGGCCTCAGCTTGGGTGACTCTCGCGGTCTCGGGCAGGTCATCGGCGAGTTGGAAATTCTCGTGGATCAGCTGGGGGAGGACGAGGAAGCGCTGATCATGAATTTCACTGGTGCAGGCGAAACGGATCTTCATTTCGCCTCCATCGGCTGGGACTGGAAAGCATTGAACGAGCAGCTCATCGTCCGCGATCCACCGCGCCAGCACGGGGTCTTTGCGCTCGACTACGACGATTTTCTTGTAGGCCGCCGCGACTTTCTCGGTCCCATCAAATGCGGCCTCGCGCCATTCACCGTCGATCCATAGGTTAAGCCTCGTGGTGACAGCTCCGGGTGGCAGCAGGATCTTCATCCGAGCCTCGTGCGGCGTGGAATCGGTGTTTTTAAATTCGAAGGTCCACTCCCAATTGACGAGGTGGGCGGCGGGGTCGACGCGGCCGAGAAGCTCGGTTCGCTCCAAGGTAAGCTCGTCGATGCGGTTGCCGATTTCGTCTCCACCTTGATCCTGAATGATCCTCCGATCGGTGCCCCATGGTAGGTCGGATGAGCGGCGGCTTGAAAAGACCGGCGCGTCCTGATCGGAAAATACTTTGCCAGTGCTTTGGTAGTAGAATCTTTGAAACTCTTCCGGCGAACTCGAGTTACTCCCGAATTGGAATAGGGAGCCAATCAGATTATTACTATCATGAAAGACTACGGCACCCGCATGGCGCAGGGCGTAATCGGGGACTAGCGGGGAACGGGCAAGTGTCAGTGAGTTGGAGGAAAAGGCGATGTTTGCCAGAACGGCGGGCACGAGCTTGATGCCGAGCAGTAGCGCCCCGAGGATGAGCCCGACTTTTCGCAACTGCGGATTGACCGACGGGCTTTTGGGCGTTTGCAGGAGCGAGATCCATACCCAAACTGGGTTGAGGCAAATCAGAATGAGCGCCAATAAGATTAGCACGCCGATGCTTGCGGTAAATAAAATGCTAGGAGGGAAACCCACTAGCATCGCCAACCCGGCAAAGACGCTGCCAAGGGTTCCAACAATGCAAAGGACCCCAAACGCGATTGCCCAGTAGGCTCCAATGACAAGTGCCATCCCACGGCAGATCTGGAGCCAAGCAGGCGCTGGGCGTGAAGGCGACAATTCGGACTCTGAACGAGCGTTCCACAGAACCGCGACTGTCAGGATAAAGAGGATGCTTGCCAAGTCATCCCAGCGGCTAAAGGGATCAAAGAAAATCTCGCCGCACAGGTGGAAGACAAGCTCAAGGCTGATGACGACAAGACTCAGCAGAAGCAACATCGACCAATTGTTAGCGAGCTTGCGCCAACCTGAGATTCGTCTGCCAATGAAGCCGAAGAAACGACTCCCCAAGGGCAAAAGTCGTTTGTCGGGTTTGAAGTCCACCTGTTCCATCAGATCATCTATTGACCCGAAATCAGGGCGTCTGTTCAAATTATGTGGAGAGACTACTCGACGACGACGGTCTCGGTAGGACTAGTGGCTAGGTCCGGATTGTTGGTGAAAGTGATGCTCTTGCTATCAGCTGCCCACTTCGCACTAGTCGTCCAGCGCCCGCCGATTTTTGGTCCTCGGACTAATTTGCCGTTCTTTTGACTGACGACAAAGTGCTTGAGGTCGTCGTCCGCCCCAGTCTCGTGCAAGAGAGCTTTGGTCCCGTCGGGGCTAATTGATACGGGGATGGAGCTGTTGAAGGTCTTGCTGAGACCATTGAAGGTGACCAAAGTCGCTTTTTCTCCGGCTTGACCAGGACTCGAGATGACTTGGGTATTCATTGCAGCGCTGGTCGGAGGTTCCGGGTTGGGGGTGGTTTGGCAAGCGTTCAGGGCCACAGCTACGGCGAGGGGTAAAGCAAGTTTGGTAAAGGTCATACCTAA
>CAXIBU010000254.1:0-4207 GCA_964021555.1 uncultured Verrucomicrobiales bacterium
AGCTCTCTAGCCCTCGATACAAATCACTTGTATCGATCGTATTTTGGTATTACGATAATTTTATCGATATGCCAGTAGTCACAATTTCACCAAAATACCAGGTAGTCATCCCCAAGGCTGTCCGAGAGAAGTATGCTCTTCTTCCCGGCGATAAGGTGGAGATGATCGAGTTGGACGGCCGTATCGAGCTCGTCCCCATCCGCCCAGCAAAAGAACTCAGAGGCTTTCTCAAAGGCCATAAGAACACATTTGAGCGCGAACCTGACCGATGCTTATGATAGTCGACTCTTCTGGATGGATTGAGTATTTCATCGACGGGCCTAACGCGGAATCTTTTGCAGCGGCGATTGAAGATACCGAGAACCTAGTCATCCCAGCGATCATTCTCACTGAAGTTTATCGTTGGATGTTAATCAATGCTAATGAGACCGATGGGCTGGCGGCTGTAACGGCTATGAAACAAGGTAAAGTCGTGCCACTTGACGATCAACTTTCCATCCTTGCGGCGGAGGTGAGTCATCGACACAAGTTGCCATTGGCTGACGGGGTAATCTATGCCACGGCAAAGAATCAGGGCTCAGAGCTGATAACACAGGATGCCGATATGGAAGGTTTACCCCTTGTGATTTATGTGAGACATCCCGAAAGGAAGTAAGGGCAACTAATGCCTGAAGGTTGCTTCGATTGGTGGTGCTCGATTAGGTCAGAATTTCTGCCTACTGATCTGTCAGGACGACATTATCCAAAATTCCACGGCAGGCGTCCTCGAGTAGGTCGGCGACTTTTTCGAAACCTTCTTGTCCGCCGTAGTAGGGGTCGGGGACCTCTTGGGCGCTTGAATCGGTGCAGTAATCGCAGATGAGCTGGATCTTGAGTTCGTGGCCCTTTGCGCCGGGGTGCCTTCTGAGGTCGTCGAGGTTACTGTGATCGGCGGCGAGGATGAGGTCGAATTTTTCAAAGTCGCTGGCGATGACCTGGCGGGCGGAGCCTTGAGTGGGGATGCCGCGCGTTTCGAGGGTCTCACACATCCGAGGGTCGGGACCTTTTCCTTTGTGGTAATTGATGGTTCCGGCGGAATCAATGACCAGTTGATCGGCGCAGCCTCGTTCGGTCGCGAGGTGCCTGAGGGTGTTTTCGGCGGCGGGGGAGCGGCAGATATTTCCGAGACAGACGAAGAGAATCGAACGAGGAGTGGCTTGCATGACGATGATATTGGTGAGAATCATGGTCATGCTGTCAATTCGCTCTTTGCTCCTAGCTTTGCTTTTTATGTCCGTGGGGGCTTTATCTCAGGCCGCACCGAAGATCGCAGTTCTGGTTCTGGATGAAATCACTGATGAGGAAATGATGCGCGAGGGCATTCCCAAGGATCTGGATGCGGCCATCGGGAGCATGGTTGCTTCGCCCCATGCGGGGATGCGTCGGGTGGCCTTGCTTACGGGAAGTGATGCCCTGATTAGCGGTGCCTGGGGTGAGCGTGCGGCGAATTTACGGGTCGGGTCTTTGGCTGTATCCGGATTCGAAAAAAGGGGGGCGAGAATGGCAATTGCGGGGGCGTGGGGACTAGGGATAGCTCCTGGAAAGGCCGGATTTAAACTGATCAAAGGAGCCTACTCGGGGACATCTTCCGAAAGTGTGACGAGTCTTTTTGATGTCTATGAAGGGATCGAGCTTAGCGAATTTTTGGCGGCGGACGATGCCTCCCCGCTACTGATTTATCATTCGGCTGCCTGGGGTGGAGGTGGCATGGAACAGCTGCAACAGTTGGTGGGGCGATACCGCGAAGCTGGGTTTGAGCAGATGCTGGTGATTGGCGGTGGTAAAGAGGCTCCCATTGCAGTAATTGGAATGAATTCTCAGAGACAGGTTCCCCAGCAGTTGCCAGAGGCTCTGGCGCTACTAGAAGCCTGCTTGTTCCCGCAACAAGAAGCTCTCCTGAGGTCGGTCGCCTTAGATCGTGGAACCCGTCACTTAGGCACCTGGAAGGGGATCAAATACGACTTTCGCCAGCGCAAGAACGGCCTGATCACCTTCGATCGGGAGTGGGTGCTTAAAAATGGCAACGAATTGTATCAGCGTGCCGAATTTGGCCATCCAAAAGCAGAGAACCATTTCCGAGAAAAAATCGACGATGCATTACCTCTGCTTCAGTTGCAAGAGGCCTGGTGGCGGGCGGTCGAGCCCGACCTGAAACAGCCTCGGCGAACCGTGGTCCTGCCTGACGAGACCGTGCGACTTACGATTGAGGACTGGGCACCGAGTAAGTTGCGTCCCGCCTCGGAGGGGTGGCCTGAAGATGGGGCGATCGATTTGAAAACGCTCAAGCGAGTGCTGGGCCAGCTCCGCAGCCCTGCCGGCAAGGAATTCGAAGACTTTACCGGATCTTGGCCGCTAGAGATCGCCGAACAGGGGAACTACGAGATCATTTTGCAGTTCCTTCCTGATCGGCTCAATGAGGAGGAATTAGCGAAATGCCGGGCAGGACAGTTAACCCTGGTGACTGGTAAGGCGAGGGCGACCATGCAGGTGCTGGAGGGCGCCACGCAATTTACCATTCGCATGGATCTGGAAAAAGGAGCGGCGGATTTGGAGGCGGTTCTCACCGAACAGATTGGTGATGCGGCTGGGATGCTGGGTGTCTTTTTCGTGCAAATTCGGCGGATTGGTGAACTGAAAGAGCCTCGTGTGCCGCTTGGACCTATTGAGTGATAATATCTCCCGCAACTTTTACCCCAACTGAGTGTTAACCTACTAATATGAAAACCATCGCAATTGCCGCTGCCGCCTCCCTAGCTGTTGGAGGTGCTACCGGATACTTAATCGGAACTTCCGGTAATACCGAAGTCGAGACCAAGGAAGTCGTCGTCGAAAACTCTCGCAGTTCACGCGGGAGCTTGAGTCGTGGAGAAGAAGGCCGTATGGGCTCTGCCACGAGTCGCATGAATGAAGTTCTCTCGCGTCCGGGTCAAACGGACCGACTTCAGGGGATGCTGGATCTTTATGATCAGATGAAACCCGAGGATTTTGCGGCGGAAGCCGAGCGCCTTCGCAATTTGCCTGGCGCAGAGCGGTTCATCGGAGCCTTTCTTCTCTATTCCAAATGGGGGGAGGAAGATCCGATCGCCGCGATGGAGTATTCCAATAAACTTGGGATGATGGGCATGATGGTTCGCCCGATTGTTCTTCAAGGTTGGGCCGGGGCCGATCCTCAGGGGGCGGTCGGCTACTTTGATTCGAACAAAAGCGAATTTGCAATGATGAGCCGTTTCGGAGGAAGTAGTCCCGCCGGGTCGATCGCTGGCGAATGGGCCAGGCAGGATCCGGACGCCGCGATGGCATGGGCGAAGACCCTCGAAGGGCGCGAGCGCTCTGATGCCAATAGCAGCATTTTCCGTAATTTGGCAGTCACCGACCCGACTCGCGCCGCCTCCCTCGCCGCTGGATTGGAAACTTCGGAAGAGCGAGCTGCCGCAAACTCTGAAATTGCACGCTCTTGGGCAGGCAAGGACTGGGATTCTAGCCAAGAATGGATCAAGAGCTTGCCTCTTGACGAACAGGCCGCCGCTCAGAGCGATGCGATCCGTGGGCTTGCTCAGACCGATCCAATGCGTGCTTCGCAAGAGGTGCTGAGTCTTCAAGCTGGAGAAAGTCGTGAGCGTGCAATCACCGAGGTCGCTGAGAACATGGCCATGCAAGATCCCAAGCAAGCGGCGAGCTGGGTGATGGAAAATGGCTCGCAGGAATCTCAGACCGAAGCGATTGGCGACATCATGCGCAGCTGGGCCGCGACGGACCAGCAAGCAGCTCGTTCTTTCATCGACCAGCAACCACAGGGAGATCTCCGTGATCGTGCTACCTCTTCATACGTGACTACGTCAAACGAAGCTCCCGTTGATAGACTCAAACTGGCCGAGACAATCAGCGATGAGCGCACCCGCGAGCGCGCGGTCGCTCGCACCGCAGGCCAATGGATGCGCGAAGAACCAGAGGCCGCTAAGGAATGGATCCAAGGATCCGACAGCCTAAGTGACGGTATGAAAGAGCGCCTCCAAAACGGTGGAGGGCGTGGCTGGGGTGGCTTCGGTCGCGGACGTCGCTAATTGAAGCTGAATTTTACTAAAATTCAACAAGGCCACTTGCTCTCAAGCAGGTGGCCTTTTTTTGTCGCACGCAAGGCGATTGTAGAAGTGCACTAAAAGCACATCAA
>CAXIBU010000255.1:0-4180 GCA_964021555.1 uncultured Verrucomicrobiales bacterium
CCGAACTCTTCAACGCCACCAAGCACAACATCTCCCTTCACCTCAAAAACACCTTTTAAGTCGGCGAACTCAGCCCAGAGGCAACTATCAAGGAATCCTCGACAGTTCAAACCGAAGGTAACCCCGAGGTTCAGCGCAAGATTACCCTCTACAACCTCGACGCCTTCCTCGAAACCACATAGAAGAAGCTCAAAGCTCGGCAGCAGAAACGCAGAGACAAATATCTGATCAAGCGGGATGCCGAGTATTCAATGAGCTTCGTCATTGTGCTGAGTAGGGCTACAAGCTAGAGTTCCGAAAAATAAGATGTCAGATTCCACACCCCAGAAAGACCGCTCGCATTGGGTGGTGAAAAAATTCGATTCCTTCGAGGAGCAACGGCGCTGGCAGGTCCGTGAATGGCAAAAAGTCTCTGGAGCCAAGCGCAGAGAGGCCGCGTGGGAACTCGTCGTCGATTACTGGGTAGGAATGAAAGGCAAGCATCCCGATGAACTCCGACTTCAAAGATCTGTTACAAAGCTTACACGAGCATGAGGTGAAGTATCTGGTCGTCGGTGGTTACGCAGTCATCCACCACAGCCAGCCACGCTACACCAAAGACATCGATATCTGGGTGTGCCCTTCATCGGATAATGCCGGAAAGCTCATGCATGCCTTCCAAGCATTCGGAATCCCATTGATCGAACTCACAGAAGGAGATTTTGCCACACCAGGCACTCAGTTCAGTATCGGGGTTCCGCCATGCGAAATCGATTTTCTCACCAGTGTTCCGGGCTTAAATTTTTCTGATGCGTGGGAACACAGAGTGAGTTCCGATGAGCATGGCTTTCCCGTCCTATACCTCGGTAAAGATGATCTCATCACAGCAAAGAAGACAGCTGGGCGAACTCAGGACCTGGCGGACATCGATGAACTCGAGCGTAACTGACATGGCTGCCGGCTTCGACAAAATCGCCATTTCCATCCCCGGCCACGCCGATGCTTGGTTCGTGCTCACCTGTGCCAGCGGCGATTTCGACAGCTCACCAGCAGACTGCTTAGCCATCGGCGGAACACTCATCCTCGGGAGATCCTCAGGCGACCCTACTATCTCAATCACCCAAGAGGGCACGGAAAGCCGCATCCGCCTGATCGAAACGAGGCTCTACCAATGGGCCATCGAGGGAGAAGTGAACGCTGCCAGCGTGCAAAGTCCACTTGAGGAAAAACGCCGCCAGCGCTGGAGTGTCCGCAAACGGCACTCACGCCTCGATTCCGGTGAATTTTGCGTGGTGAACCACCTCGGATTTTCCTCCTTCAAGCTCCTCGATGAATCGGAGAATACATTACTCGAGCTTCCGCTGGAATTCATCTCCCAAAAACTCGACTTCGACACCGAATATCGGCGGATGACCGAGGACATTGCGGCCTTCTGCGAGCAGCTTCTCCTAAACTGGAGCGCCCCCACCTCCCTGCGCTTTTCCTCGGATCCAGCCACCGAGCGCAAGCTTCTACTCGAACAGTTCCTTTTCCTGCGCCACTTCCTCAACGACGAACGACTTGGTCTCCTCCTCGAAGCCATCAGCCGCCACCCCCATTCCAAGCTGATCAAACAAACGAACTGGAAACCCGCCGGCACCGCCCGCTCCCATGACTACCTAGGCAACCCCAGTCGCATGCTGCGTTCCTGGCGACAGCACGGCGGACGCAAAGTTCCCGGCGAAGTGCTCGATGTGCACAAGGAGGACACCCACGACACCCCGCCGAACCAGTTCATCAAATTCGCCCTCACCCGCTTCCGCCAAATCTGCTTGGAAGTCACCGAACTTCTACCCAGCTCCACCTCGGCCCGCGAGGCCACCGCACTGGTCAACGCGCTCGACGCCCTGCTCGCCCGTCGATTCTTCCGTGAGGTCTCACCGATGCGCCGCCTGCCCCTCGACAACCAGACCCTGCAAAAACGTGAAGGCTATCGCGAGATTCTTCGCGCATGGATCCTCACCCAGGCCGCCACCACACTCGACTGGGAGGGCAATGAGGATTGCTACCAAGGCGAAACCCGCGACGTTGCCACCCTCTACGAGTATTGGATTTTCCTCCAGATGCACAAAATCCTCGAATCTATCAACGGGATCAGCAAACTCGAAGGAGAGAGTATCCACAGTGACGACCCGAAAGAATTCATTTCGGAGAGTGATGGACAGATCACCATCAATTTAAGCAGTGGCGAACACTCACGGGCACGTTTTCTCTATTCGCCAAAGGAAACCCCCGCACTCATCATCGAGCTTCACTACGAGCGCACCTTTTCCCACAAGGCTTCCGCCACCTCAGGGGCCTCTTACTCGCGCCAATTCCGTCCGGATTACACTCTCAGCATCTATCCAGCCCACTTGCTCAGCGAGAAAGCCGCCGAGAAGGCGGGAAAAATCGCCCACCTCCATTTCGACGCCAAATACCGCGCACAGAAATTGACGGAAGTCTTCGGAGATGATGAGGAAACAGATCTCCGCTCCGAAAAAGCAGAGAACAAGGTGCTATCAAGCTACAAACGCGGCGACTTGCTGAAAATGCACACCTACAACGACGCCCTACGCAAGACAATCGGCTCCTACGTGCTGTATCCGGGCGGGAGCGAAAGCAAAACTGCGCTGCGCAAGTTCCACGAAATCTCTCCTGGCGTAGGTGCTCTCGTCATGAAACCCGGTCAAGATGCCTGCCTCGATGTCTTGAAAGGATTTCTCTGCGACGTGTTTGCCCACCAATCCAGCCAATTTACCCAATACCGCTACCTGAGCGATACCAACCACAGCATCGTCGAGTCCAAGCCATACCGCTCCTTGGAGGAAGGTGGAGAGACTTATCAAATCGCTCGTAGGAACGCTCCTTGCGTCTTGATGTGGCTGAAACGGAAGGCTTCAACACTATTCCGCGAAAACGGATTCGCCTACTGCCATGCGGTGCCAAAGAGCGATGCACAGAAACTCGACCTAGACCTCTCGATCCAGACAGGATCCGAGTTCATTCCCTGCGGCTGCGGTCGTGGCCAGCCCCTAACCACCCTTGGCTGGCGTGCGAAAATCACCGGCGCTCGTTTCCTCTCGAAAGAAAAACTTCGCGCTTACATCGGAAAGCGAGGATTGAGTGAACAACTCAAACCAAGCAGTGTAGAGCACTATATCCTCTACGAATTCGAAGAAGTAGCAAACTTCCGAAAGTTCAATATCGGGGAAGCGCATCGACGCCATCGTTCCGGCTCGGAATACATGGCTGTGACCTGCACTTGGGACGAAATCCTCAAGGCTCAGGAAGAATAACCCTCCACTTCCTCAGCAACCTTTTTCACATCGTCCTCAAAACGATATTCCATCGGTTTGCGCTCGATGAGGAAGGGCAGCCGACGAAACAGGGACTCTTTCGACTGGAAATTTTTCAACTCACAAGCCCAGATGACGATGACCCGCCAACCAAGCCCTTCAAGGGCGGTAATATTTCGCGCATCTCGAGCCTGATTGCCCTCGATCTTCTCCCTCCACCATTGCGTCCGCGTCTTTGGCAGTCGAAAATCTTTGCAGTATTCATGTCCGTGCCAAAAGCATCCGTGCACAAACACTACCGTCCGCCATTTTGGTAGAACGATGTCGGGCTTACCTGGTAGTCGCTTATTGCTTTGAGCGTTGACGGTGAAACGATAACCTTGTCGATGCAGCATCGACCGCACCTGCAACTCCGGCTTGGTATCTCGGCCCCGAATCCGCGACATCACCCAGCTGCGCTTTTCTTTGGAGAAAACATCTGCCATCAGATTGAATCTAGCCTGGAATTAGGCAATTGCGAATCCACCCTCAAGCGCTCACACCTTCACCCCCCTTTTTCTTCCCTTTCCCGTCACAAAGGCATTGCTGGTAATAGCTGCATTTATTACGCTGCTGGGATATGAGCGATACCTCTACCAATTCACCAATCGGCCTGGACCTTAAACCTGGAATTCACTGGTGGTGCGCCTGCAAGAAGTCGGGCAACCAACCTTTCTGCGATGGCTCACACAAGGGCACGGGCATCCAGCCGCTGAAGTTTGAGATCGAGACCGAGAAGAAGGTCTGGCTCTGCAATTGCAAGGCGACCAAGAATCCGCCCTTCTGCGACGGCTCACACAAGTCCCTGTGAGCGACTTTCTCTCCCTGCTTGAGGCTGGGCCTAA
>CAXIBU010000256.1:0-4163 GCA_964021555.1 uncultured Verrucomicrobiales bacterium
CTCCCCTGAAAATCGCCGCACTATGGCGCGGAAAAGCCACCCCGATGGTCGAGATGATTCTCTCCTACTTAGACCAGGAAGCCTCTGATGCCACTTGATGAACCAAACGAGACAAATACTGGAATAAAAATGACAGATAAGTGGCTCACCTCCTCCACCACAAGACTTCCGAACGGCGTTAATTCGAAGATCGATTTTCAACTCGCTCTGGTTTCTTCAATTGCTTTCAGTCAGGCCAATGCAAAATTCTCGACCTAGTGACACAGCGAGGCTCGTCGCTCGGAGTATTATACTCGCCTCTTTGGACGACAAGTTGAAGGTTCTGGTAGCCGCAGGAGAGGCTGAAGCCATCCGTGATGTCTTGCGAAAGGGATACGAGCGAGATTTGCTAACGCCGACGCTGCGCTTTGGCTTGGTTCGATGCTTGTTTCAGAATTTCGAGCGAATGCTCCTACCCGGAATCATCGCACACTATCTGGTGCGCAAACGGCAGATCGAACTAGCGGTGGAGACAGCCATCGACAAGGGATGCGGGCGCTTGGTGGTCGTCGGCGCGGGCTACGACACCTTAGCCTGGAGACTTCATCGGCTGCACCCAGAAGTGGAATTTGTCGAACTGGATCATCCAGCCACTCAAAGGGTTAAGGAAACCGCATTAAAAACCGCCTCGAATTTTACCTTTCGCTCGATCGACCTCTCATTCGAACTCCCTTCAACGGTTCTCGCTGAGCATGGCCCAGCTAGCCAGAAGTCGGCCGTCTTCGTGATTGAAGGAGTAACCATGTATCTTCCGCCAGAGCAGGTTGCCCGGCTCATTACCGACCTATCAAACATGGCCGGGCCTAGCGGTCGCATCATCTTCACCTTCATGGAGCGAGATCAAGATGGCACCATCGCTTTTCGCAGAGCTAATCCTCTGATTGACCGCTGGCTGAAGGCACGCAGCGAGCCATTCTTATGGGGAATCTCCAGAGCTGGGCTCATCGACTTTCTCAATCTTAGTGGCGCGGATCTGATCGACCTCGCGGATCATGAACGATTGCGTGAGCAGCAACTAGTTCCCCACGGGCTTGAGCGTCTGCCATTGGCGCAAGGAGAGTTGATCTGCACTGCCACCCCTCTCTCACGATGAATAACGAACTTTACTGCAACGATAAGCATTCGAAGTTAAACCCGACCTTGGTCGATGAAGTCCTTCATCCAAGATCGGAAAAGGAGGTCATCGCAGCCATCCGACAAGCAGCAGCCGATGAACGCCCAATCTCGATCTGCGGCGCTCGACACGCCATGGGTGGGCAACAATTCGGATCTGGCACCCTGCTACTCGACCTTTCAGGACTCAACGAGCTCCAAGCGATTGATGATCAACTCGGCCACGTCGAGGCAGGAGCTGGACTGATGTGGCCTGAGCTGATTGAGGGGCTTCACGAGCAACAAGCCACTAGTGAGCTAGTCTGGAGTATCCGCCAAAAACAAACGGGTGCCGACGATCTGACCTTGGGCGGAGCGCTCGCGGCGAATGTCCACGGTCGCGGGCTGGAAATGCGCCCCATCATCGATGATGTCGAGGCATTTACGCTGATCGATGCCAATGGCAAACGACATCGCTGCAGCCGGAGTGAAAATGCGGAACTATTCCGTTTGGCGATCGGTGGCTACGGTTGCTTCGGCGTGATCACCTCAGTCCTTCTCAGGCTATCGCCACGCCGCAAGCTTGAGCGATTGGTTGAGGTTACCCGTATCGACAAGCTAGTCCCTAGACTAGAATCCCTTGTCTCTGAGGGCTGCCTCTATGGCGACTTTCAATTTTCCATCGATGAGACATCTCCCGACTTTCTCTCGCGTGGCGTGCTGTCCTGCTACCGCCCCGTCGATGACTCTCGGCCCATGCCTGAAATGCGACAGGAACTCGATGCCGACGACTGGGAGAAACTAATCGATCTCGCCCATCACGACCGAGCGAAGGTCTTCGAGGTCTATTCCAATTTCTACCTCAGCACTCATCAGTCCCTCTACTGGTCGGATACCCACCAACTCAGCGTCTATCTTGATGACTACCACAGCCGACTCGATGAAGCTTGCAGGGCCCCAGTCCCTGCAAGCGAGATGATCAGCGAACTCTATGTGCCCCGCCAGCATTTACAGGCATTCATGCAAGGCGCCGCGGAGCAATTGCGCGACGGCAGCGTCCCGGTAATCTACGGCACGGTGCGCCTCATCAAGCAAGACCAAGAAAGCTTCCTTGCCTGGGCAAAGGACGATTACGCCTGCATCATTTTCAACCTCCATACCGAACACAGTGCGGCGGGAGTGAACCGTTCGATCACCGCATTTCGAGCGCTCATCGATCTAGCATTATCTTTTGGCGGCTCCTACTTTCTAACCTACCACCGTTGGGCTCAAAAGGACCAAGTCGAAATGGCTTATCCCGAGTTTATCGAATTTCTGGAACTTAAAGAGAAATACGACCCTCAACACCGTTTCCAAAGTGATTGGTGGAGACACTACCAAGAACTCTTCCACCAAGGATGACCATCTACGAGCCAGCGACCCTTCTAACTGACTACCTGCTTGCCATATTGGGAGCTGTCTTAGCATGGCGATTACATCGTCGGGCCTTGATCACCGTTCCCGCTGTCCGCTGGTGGTTTCTAGCGCTCGTGGTCCTGAGCATATCAGCCCTCGTTGGAGGCAGTTACCATGGCTTCGCCCCGAATTTCTCAACGTTCGTGGACCGAATATGGTGGCAAGGAGCTCTGTGGATCATCTGCCTCCTCGGTTACACCATGGGAAATGCGCTGATTTGCGAACTAGTCCCCACTCACCGGCAGGCGATATGGAAGCGTCTCGTCATTGGCAAATTCCTCCTCGCCTCCGCCGGCGTCATTTTCTCACCCAATTTCATCGTAGTGATTATCGACTATGGTTCGATTATGCTTCTCTGGGCGCTGGCGGCCCTGACCTTTAGGCGTCGGTGGAGCGCTTGGGTCATCACAGCAGTTCTCCTATCAGCACTTGCCGCGTGGATCCAGCAAAGTGGGTTGAGTCTCTCTACACACTTGAACCACAACGATATCTTTCACATCATCCAAGCCTTCGCCTTGCTCGGATTCTACCAATCCGCCTGCCTAATGACTCCTCTTAAAGCCGCTGATTAAATCGAAAGTCACAACATATACATCCCACAATCATGAAATACTTCGTTTTTTTCCTCATCACCTGTATTGGAAGCGTGGTCAGCCTTGCTGACGAGAATGCCGAAGTCTTGAAAGGCGGCACTCATCTTCCTAAGATTGATCTGAGACTTGTCCTCCAATTGATCTCTCAGCACGAGAACAAGCTTGTAGTCGTGGATTCGGAGGAAGTCCTCAAACGAGAAACATCAATCATCATCCCCGGAGAACTTGCGCGAGAGGACTTCAGGAAGATTCTTGATGCGATCATACTATTGGAAGGATACGCGCTAGAAGAGCATGGGGAAGAATTGCATGTGATCCAAATTCTGAGCGCGAAACAATGTGATAAGTTTAATGAAGGCCTAGGACGAGTCCGCCCAGCTCCCATCAAGGAACTCATTCGGCAACGGACGGCTAGAGGGCGTAGCACTGGCAAGCAGACCATTGGTGTGGTTGTTCGACCTCAAGCGAAGGCTGATGAAGATGAGTAGGCATTTGGCCGATATTCATGAAATCTACTGCTATCAAGACTCTCGATCATTCTAACAAATCACGCTTTGCAACTTGGTCATTGGCTTTTTCTCCACTGATCATGCTTTTCGTATTGGTATCCCTCGCATTTCATGCGCGCTTGGCCATTGGCCTGAACCGATGATCGAAAGTTACGAAACTAGTGCGTTCGATGCGCACGAGAAGGTAGTCAATTGGGTAGCGGTCTTCACTCTGTTCTTCGCGATTCCACTGTGGGTCATAATGTTGTTCATCCCTCGTCTTCGACTGCCACTCCGATCGCACCTTAAACAAATTGCTGTTTATGCGACTTGCTGGGGATTTGTTGTCATCTACTCCCTGATTGATCCAGGCCGCTTCTTAGAGTGGTTCTTTGACTAAAGGCGCTGCTCAAATGAGCACGGCGAGCCAAGAGAAGAAATATCGGCCCATTCATCTTAGATTCATTTTCGGTGTGGTAGGGCTTGAGGCGTCAAT
>CAXIBU010000257.1:0-4133 GCA_964021555.1 uncultured Verrucomicrobiales bacterium
TGAATCAAAGAATTGCTCCGGCGATTTGTCTCTTTTGATTTACTCAATGGTATTAACCGAGGGTGAAACGCACTTGGCGGATGAGCTTGGGGCCGAAGGCTTGCTTGAGCTTGCGGGTGAGCTCGGGCTTCATTTGCTCCAGGTGGAAGCGCATGGCGGGCTGCAGCACCTGGACTTCGAGTGTGCCTTTGAGCAGCTTCGCCGGGCGGGTGTGCTGGGCGACGTAATCGCCGGCGATCTCTTTCCAGCTGTCGACCAGGCGCTCTTCTTCGACGCCCTGTTCGATGCCGAGGCGCTTCAGCAGCCCCTCGAGGTGATCGCCTGCGTGGGTGACGCAGCGATTGGGATCGACTGGGATGGGAACTCCCAGCCATTCGGACATAACCCGTTGCTGTAGCCGCTGCTCCTTACTCAGGTAGCCGCGATTTGAAGATCGGCCTCGGGAATTTTTCACCGTGAGCCTTTAGTCCTTGCCGTCCTCGCCGATGGCCTCGACGGGGCAGCCTTCCATGGCCTCGACGCACTGCTCGCGCTCCTCATCATTCTCCGGTTGTTTGAAGACGTAGGAGTAGCCTTCGTCCTCTTCGCGGGTGAAGTTGTTGGGAGCAGTTTCACGGCAAAGGTCACAATCGATGCACTGGCTATCGACATAAAATTCGCCGCCTACGTTTTCTGGATTTTTGTCTTCGCGATCAGCCATGGGATTCTTGGTAAAGGTTGTTGCGTCTTGGGTTGTCCGAAAATGGCTCACATGCAACCCTTTTCAAATCATCGGCTTGATTTTCGATCTGGTCAAATGCCTTTGATCATGGCTATCACTGCCGCGGCGTGGGCTTTAGTATCTCCCTTAGCATCTGATGAACGAACCAAGTGATTCCCCCAAAAAACCGAAGCGGTCGGCCCCGGTCGAACCGATAAAAGACGTTTTTGCGAGTCTTGATGATGAAGACGTCGAGCTTGGCGCAGCGGACCAAGCGAGGATTGCCGAGCTCCAGGAAATCGCCAAACAGAAGCGCGAGGCAGCACTCAACCGACTGAAGGACGATCTTTCTCAGGAAGCCGATGATCTGGAGAACAAGCCTGCCCCAGCCGATCAGGAGCCTGCTAAAGAAGACGATGTCGCTGGAAAAGCCGCGTCCGAGCCCAAGCCTCAGCGGAAATTTAAGCTGAGCGTGGTTGAAATGATTTTCTCTTTGATATTTCTCGGTGTGCTAGCTGCCGGGGGAATTTGGGTGCTCAAGGAAGTGGTGAGCTTCCCTCGCTCGGAAGCCGGCCGGGTGCGGACCGATCTGCCCGTGCAAGCGGGTGGTGTGGAAGTGACGCAGTTGCGCGATTTTTGGCGTATCCCACGAGTTACGGGCGAGAACCCGGATCGTCCACGCTTGGATATGAAGATTATTCCAGTGGTTGAGATCACACTTGGCCAAGTAACTGAGCCGGCCGTGCTGCGTTTTTTCTTCCGTGATCCTGACGGTGAGTTAGTGGGCGACCCGCGGGCACTGGAGGTGGCGAATGGTGTCTTCACAGAGAATGGCCAGGCTACTATTCAGGTCTCATCGACGACTGGCTTCACGAACCCGGCGGACTACAACCGCTACGTTTACGAAGACCTCAACTTTTGGAGTGTCGAGGTCATGGTGGGAGCTCCCGGGGCGCCGACCGAGAACTACGAACTTTTGCTTAAGCATGACCTGTCGTCCGAATTCGACGGGGAAATGCCGCTAGATCTTTATGAGTAAGGAACTTGAAATTCAGCCGTTGGTGCCCGAGGAGGGCTGGCACGTCGTCCACTTGTTCTACCAGATCGACCATGGTCTCTGGCAGACCTTGACCTCCGAGGAGCAGCTCAAGGCGAAGACGCGCATGACTGAGCTGGTTCAGGAAATTCGCAGTCACCCCGACACGCAACTCTTCGCCTTCTCTATCGTCACGCCGAAGGCTGATCTAGGTTTCATGCTGCTGACGCCTGATCTTCAGGATGCCAATGCCTTTGAAAAGCGCCTGACCCTGGGGCTCGGCGCCGACGTCCTGCAGCCGGTCTATTACTACCTCTCGCAAACCGAGCGCAGCGAATACACCACGACCCGCGAGCAATATGGCACCGAGACGCTGGAAGCGGTGGAAGGTCTCAAGCCCGGGAGTGACGAATTTGAAGCAGCCCTTAAGGACTTCGATGAGCGAATGGCGAAATACGCCCAGCACCGCATGTATCCGGTCCTGCCTTCTTGGCCGGTGATCTGTTTCTACAACATGAGCAAGCGCCGACACAATGCGGACAACTGGTATTCTCTCGAGTTCGAGGAACGCCGCAAGCTCATGGGCGGGCACGCTCGCACGGGGCGCTCGTATTCAGGTAAGATTTTGCAGCTGATCACCGGATCAACCGGTCTTGATGAAGCCGAGTGGGGCGTCACTTTGCTGGCTCACGATCCCTACTATGTCAAAGACATCGTCTACAAGATGCGCTTCGATGAGGTTTCGGCGAAGTATGGCGAATTTGGAGACTTCTACATTGGCATCCAGCTGCCATTGAACGAGCTCTTCGAGCGCGTCTGTCTTTAAGGCTGCGGTTTCATGTCCTCTCCCACGGCTCCCGATCCCTTTTCGTGTCAGGCCTGGCTCCTGGACGGGCCGATCAACAGCATGCCGGGTATCCTGCAGTGGACGGGTGAGAAATTCGAGTTCATCTCCTTCGGGCAGGGCACTTTCTTTGCCAAGGGGCTAAGGAAGTTCCTTGAGAGCTACGGAGCGAGCGAGGCAGCGGCGGAGGCGATTGAAGCAGAGGAGCCGACGCATGTGTTCTCGGTTCCGGTCGATGAAGTTTCGAATTTCAAAGTTCCCTTTATCTACTTTGGTAAAGGGATGAAATTCGAAGTCCAGGGGCGCAAGTCACGAGTCTCGTTCATCCAGCCTCAGAATACCAAGCTCCCGGCCAGAATCGTTGGCTTCGGTGCCAGTGATTGGTTTAACGAGCTTAGCCAGGTTCACGTGGCCGCGCCGAAGTCGGACATCAAGCTGTGGAAGCAGCTATTGGGCTGATTGAAGCGCTACCCCTCCGAAGGCTGATCGAAGAAAGAGCCTTCCTGTTGGATCTGCTGTTTCTTCTTTTCGAGGAGCTCGCCGAGTTCTTTGACAATCTCCGGGTGCTCACTGGCGCGGTCGATGCGTTCGCTGATGTCCTCTTCAACGTTGAATAGTAGTGGTTTCTCGACGCTGGCCTTGAATCCATAGTTGTTCCCGGTCTGGCTACCGATCCGCGTGTGAAGTTTCCATGGCCCACGACGGATGGCAGAAGCTCGGTTGTCATTGTAGTTGTAGAGAAATTCGAATGGCGCGACTTTTTGATTCTTCCAAGTCTCAGAAAGCAGCCCGCGGATGTCACGCCCATCGATGCTGCGATCATCCGGCACCTCGATGTCCGAAATGGCAAATAGCGTAGGCAAGACGTCCAGCGTGCTGGCAGGATCGAGAATGCGCTTTGGCTCGATCACCCCAGGCCAGTAGAAGATCCCTGGAACGCGGTGCCCGCCCTCCCAAGTGGAGCCCTTACCATCGCGAAATGGAGTGGCGTAGCCGACATGCATGCGAGCCTCGCCGTATTTGCCGTGCTTTTTCGTATTTCTAAACATCACCCACGGGCCATTGTCGGAAGAGAAAATGATGATGGTGTTCTTCGAAATGCCGGATTTCTCCAAACTCGCCATGACTCTCCCCACCGAATCATCGACCTCGGCCATGACGTCGCCGAGTAATCCACGACGAGATTTCCCTCTAAATCGATCGCTGACGTAGAGCCCGAGGTGCGGCTGGTTGTGGGCGATGTAGCAGAAGAAAGGGTCGTCCTTATTGGACTCGATGAACTTGACCGCTGCGTCGGTGTAGCGGCCCGTCAAGGATTCGCTGGCGGCCTGGTCAGACGGCAGGTTCTTAGCAATCTGTGTGTAGCCCGGGATCGGCGTGGTCCCGTCAGGGTCAGACTTGATCAATTGGGCATTGCCGTAGTCGTGTGAGACATTGGTGCCAGTCCAGGTATCGAATCCGTGGGCGAGCGGCAGGGTATCTGCGCTCATTTGATTTTTCTCGTTCGGGCTCCCCAAGTGCCATTTGCCGAACATGCCGGTAGCGTAGCCCTT
>CAXIBU010000258.1:0-4077 GCA_964021555.1 uncultured Verrucomicrobiales bacterium
GCTGTCCATCATCAGACGATGAAGCCGATTCAGCTTAAAAGTTCGGGGATGATTCCGTTACTATGACTGAACTTATGCACGTCCACTCCGGCTTGTTGCATGATCGTGAGCCAGTAGTTCGCAAGCGGGGTGTCCTGTTTGGGGAGGATCAGGTTCCGACCATGCGAAATCCCTTTGGCTCCGCCTCCGGACAAGATCGCTGGCAGGTTTTTCAGCTCGTGGCCTGAGCGAAGGTTGGTGCCATAACTTACAATGCAGTTATCGTAGAGTCGACTGCCGTCGATGTCCTTGGCCTCTTTCAATCGGTCCAAAAAGTGAGCGAAGAGTTCCGAGCATTTTTTGTCTCGTTGCCTCGATGCTTCTTTTCTTGGCTTGGAAAAGCCGTAGTGACTCAGCGCGTGAGCCTTCAAGTTGATCCCCATACCGCTCAACATGGAGCATACGGGTTGGCGGTAAGTGACCACCCGCGAGGCGTCGGTCTGTAGAGCGACGATGATCATATCATACATGGCATGAATTTCATCCTCGCCACTCATTAGGTTGTCAGGCATTTCGAATGGGGCATCTGGCTTGGGGATGTCAGCCCACTGGGCTTGTCTTTCCAGCTTGTGCTCGACTTGCCGGATGCCCGTGAAGTATTCGTCAAGCTTCTCTTGGTCTCCCTTTGAAAGTTTTCGTTTTATCGTGGAGCCATCGACCTTCACAATATCTAGGACGCTTTGCTTGCGTTTTAATCTCGCCTCCAGGGCCTCTTTGGAATCATCAGCCGTCTTGAATAAGGTTCGATACAGGTCAACGGGCTTCTCGATCCCCGGTAGTGGCTTTCCTCGGTCATCATAGGACAGCGAAAGGCCGCTGCCATGACCTGAATTTTGGCCTCCATCGATCTCTTTTGCGGATAAGATCAGGGACGAAAACCGAGTCTCTTTCCCGAGCTCCTTGGCGATGACTTGGTCGCACGAGATCCCTCCGACTTTTCCGGTGAGGTAGGCATAGCTACCGCCGTGAGGGTTGGTGGCGCCAAGATTGGTCAGATGATTGACCATGGTGATGTCGTTGAGGTGGTTCTTTAAAGGTGCCAGCCCCTCGGTAAGTCCGATCTCTTCAAAGCGGCCTGCTTTGGTCGGGTAGAAGGTCTCTTTGGTGAAACCGAATCCTCCACCCAGAAAAATGACTCGTTTGGGAGGTGAGGTCGAATTCGACAGCTTGCCCGCGAAACTTTCAAGGAAGGGGAGGGCCAGAAGGCTCGCGCCGGTCTTTAAGAATGACCGTCTCGTGGTGCCGTGAGTGTGAAACATAAAGATTCTGGGCTTATCGTTTTTTGAATAATTGACTGACCGCCACTTCCTTGATCATTGACCGTAAAGGGTAATCAGATGGCTCTAGCTTTGAAAGGATTCGTTCGATTTCTTCTTGGTCGGAGAAGCCCAAGGGGCGACCTAGGCCATAGGACATCAAGGATTCAGCTAGTTCTTCGGCAAGCTTGTGCTTTTGCAGAAGCAAAATGCGTTTCAACTCGTTGGAGCTATTGAAGGCTTTTCCATTCGGTAGCTGGCTTGAAGGGTCGATGGGCACCTGCTTGTCTCCGACCCGCTCCGTGTCTCGCCATCTTCCAGTGGCATCGAAGTTCTCCAAGCCGAAACCGATCGCGTCCATCTTTACGTGGCAGGAAGCACAGATGTTTTGACGTTGATGGTGTTTCACCAATTGGCGGTTGGTGAGTGGTTGGTCTGTCGAGGCCCCGAGTTCAGGGACATTTGGTGGTGGCGGCTTGGGCTTATCGTGAAGCAATTTCTCCATCACGAAGGCCCCTCGGATGACGGGCGAAGATCTTTCGCCGTTCGACCCCAGCATTAGGATCGCGGCTTGAGTGGTGAGGCCACCTCGCGGTGAGTCCGGGGGGAGTGTGACTTTGCTAAATCCTTGTGTCTGCAAGTCTGTCGAAACTCCGTAGTGCAGCGCCAAGACCGCATTTAGCATGCTGAATTCGGAATCAATCAGGTGTTCGGAGGGCAGGTTTTCTTTGATCAATAATCCGAAGAACTCCTGAACTTCCGCCCTCGCCGCCTGTCTGAGGCCAAGGTTGAATTTCGGGTGCTCCTTGGGCGAAATGGTGATCGCATCGAAACGATCCAAGTCTGCCCACTGGGAAACAAAGCCCTCGATAAACGCCTTCGATCGAGGGTCCGCCAACATGCGATCGATTTCTTTACCAAGGGTCTCCGTATCTAAAAGATTGGCTGCATAGAGGGCATCGTCGGGCGGGCTACTCCAGAGATAGTAGGACAGCCGAATGGCGAGCTCCCGATTGCTTAGCTCGCTGGAGGCACGTTCAGATTCCTGAGCTTCGACCAGATAGAGGAAACTGGGTGATGATAGGATGATCGCGAAACTCTCTGAGAGGGCTTCGGTAAAACCGACGCCCCTGCGACGTGCATTCTTGAAGTTATCGACCAATCGCTGGATATATTCAGCCGGAGGCGTTCGCCTGCGAAAGGCGCGGTAGGCGAACTCGGTTAGAATCTCGTGCACGTGCTCATCATTCCATTTCTGAGGTTTTGCCTGGCCTCTCGGCCCTCGGCCCTTGGGGTAGAAGATCCGTTCCAGTTGCGAAGCTCGGTTCTCGTAGAAGGGGCCCTCGAATTCCATCCAATCGATCCACAGGGGCGCCCACGGGTCCTTGTGGTTGTGCTTGCCTTTATCGAGGGCAAAGGCTCGCTCTTTCTGGCGGGGGAAGGACTTGTCGTTAAGCCATACAATGATCCGATGACGGTTCGCCCCGAAGACGGGTTCGAGATGGGTCTCCAAGATTTCGGGCTTTGATGCCGGTGCGTTAAACTTAAGCGTGCCCGCAAACTGGTTCCCGACATTTTCAAGTCTGACAATCTTCCGCTCTTCTGGAGGGTCGTCGACAAATCCGCCACGAATTCTAAACCGATATTGGCCCCGAGGATCGGCGTGGATGGCACCGCGAGCCGATCTTCCGTTGTTCAAGCTGCTCAGATAGATGCCATTTTTGGCTAGCGGAAGTTCGGTGTAGCGCCTTGGTAGATCGACTCGAATCCAAAACTGACGGAAGAAGATCTCGGCCTGGCCCGCATCTTCGAACCCCATCTCCTGCCAGCTTTTGCCTTCCCTCTTCCCGGCTAGCCTTTGATCCCCAATATCGACTATCTGGTTAAAGTCTTTGAATACCTTAGCGCTGTCATCGATCCGGTGAACTTTTGGCTTCTTATGGGGCTTGGGCAGCCATGTCAGGGCCTCAAGAGAGGCTTTTTTGCCAATGTCGAGATAGGTCTCAAGGTGTAAGGAGGTGAACATTTGGTCCCGCCCGACCGTATCAAACCCCTCGGATTCCGGATCGTCTGGCAAGCGCTGCAGCGGAACTTTGACGCCAAGAAGCTCATAAACCGAATTCACGTATTCACGGCGGTTGAGCTTGCGCATTTGCACCTCTCCGTGGCTATCGCTGAGGTCCTGCCGCGCTGTCTCCACTCGACGAGTGAGCGCCTCGATGATGGCCTTGGTCTCTTCAAGTGTCGGCTGCTCAGCTTCCTCGGGTGGCATGTCGCCCGCATTAAGCTGATCGAGGATGTCCTGCCAACGCTGAGCCGTGTCGGCGTCAGAGATCCTTGGATCCAGCTGGTCGAGACGCACTTGCCCCCGCTGCTTCTTCGGCCCATGACACTTGAAACAATAGGTTTCGAGATAATGAGTGACCGCTTGCCGATCTGGCGGAAGGGCCTCAATCTCTCCCTCTCCGGCGACAGGAACGCGGTCTTGAGCCCTAGCATTCTGGCAGGAAGGAAGCCTCAGAAAGGTGATGCCTATGAGAGCAATCGTGCCAAGTAGGAGGCTAGTAGGTAAAGGCTTCAAGGTTCTGTTGATACCGCCGGTCAATCAATACAGAACGAGACGAAGGTCGTCGATTTATCAATTAATGCCATTATTCTCTAGTATTCGATGTTGAAGGACGAGCCAAGGTAAAGCAGATACCCCATGGGACCCATTCAATGACCAAACACATTATAGTAGGCTCACACAAGGAGAAGACGCACCGTGAATCCCGAAGACTTG
>CAXIBU010000259.1:0-4060 GCA_964021555.1 uncultured Verrucomicrobiales bacterium
TTTCTTTTCCTTTCTACGCCAGCTCAAGCTGGCATGACTTACATATCGCTCAGTGAGGCTGCCCAAGCACGGCTCGACGTGCTCTCATTTTTTATCTTCAGCTATCTTATTCTGGCTTGGCTGGTGAAGGTGCTCTGGAACTCGCTGGCTAAAAGTTTTCCTCGGATGCCAGAGATTAACTACAAGCGCGCCTTGGCTCTCATGCTTCTGTCAGGCTTGCTGTTGTATGTCGTTCTGACCATGATTTCTGGCGCTCGTGAGTTATTGACGCCAGGGGCGTGGGAACGGCAAGGGGTCGGGTATCGGCTGCGTGATGGTGAGGCTCCGCTCAAATCCCGGGAGGAATACAAGAGTCAGCTTCAACGGCTAAAATCAGAGCTATGGGCCTACGCGGAAAAGAATCAAGGGCAGACACCTCGGAGCCCATTCACAGGAGAGCTTGATGTGTCGCACTGGAAATGGGGCCCCGGAAGCTACTACGCCTACTTGAGGCCAGCTCAGCTTGGGGCAGATCGCTCGGTGGTGATTTATGAGCCGGCGGGTGCAGGGGCGCGGCGTTACGTTTTACTAAACGATGGATCAATTGAAGATTGGTCAGAAATGGTGCTCAAGGATCGCTTGAAGGAGCAGCAAAAATGACTGAGGAAAAGCCAGTATCTCGACTTTCACGGCTACTCAAGTTGTTGGCAGTGATGCTGGTGGCCACCATCGTGGGGTTCTTTCTGCTAGCATTTCCATTTTTGATTCAGTTTGTATGGGCACTAGCGACTGGTTGGTTCCGTCATCTCCTATTCAATGGACCTCATTGGGACTTCGATTTTCTTAGCATGAGTTTGTCGCTGATTAGTGCAGGCGTGGGCTTGTGGTTGCTTAAGCGGTTTATCGAAGGCGTGAGGGACGCCGCACTTTGCTGGCCAAACTTTCTACGAACGGCGGGGGTAGTGGCGGCCTGCACAGCGGGCGCAATCGCCATGACGGGCATTGTTCACGAATTTGTCTGGCTGACAAAGGGGCCAATCTTGGTCAGTTACTCTCGCAGCAGTTTGGTTACATCAATCAATAACGGCAAACAGACTGGACAGGCGCTCATCTTCTACTCGGACGATTTTGGAGCCCTGCCTCCAGACTTGGAAGAGCTGTATCAACGAAGGTATATCGATACCCGTAGCATTTTGTTCTTTCGCCCGACGACAAAGAGCAGAGTTTTGGAGCCATGGCTCTATCTCCAAGCGGGTAAGAAGCTTGAAGACTTAGATGGCGAGGCGCCCTTATTGATTGGCTACGATGAAGATAGCAATAAGGGTGTGGTAATCAGGGTCAATAATGCAGCGGAGACAGTTTCTAGAGATGAGTATTTAGAGATCTTAGCTTCGGTGGAAAGAGGAGATGATGAAGAGAACTAAAAGGCAAAGTTTAGGTGTCAGAATCAGCCTTGGTTTCTTCTTGGCCTTTTTGTTCGCCATGATTTTGGGCGGCTTTGGGATAACTTTCCATTTCGAATTCGCCTGGCACTTGTTGACAGGTGGGCCTAGGTTCTTGATTGAAAACCTCAATCGAGGAGTCCTCGATCAATCTCTTCTGTGGAGTTTCTTGTTCGGGCTATTGCTTGGGGGAGCGCTACTTCACGGTTCGGGCAAATGGCTGGCGGGTAGCTTTGCGAAAGCTTGGGGAGCTAAGCAGACTGTCCTTTGTCTTGCCGCTGTATGTGTGATGTTTGCTGGCTCCTTCCTTGTTCCGGGGGTGCTGATGCTGCTGAGAACTCCGATGACTCAGCCCATTGTCGAAGCCACCTCGGGGCGAGGAATAGAAGTCGAGTTGAACTACTTTCGAACGGAAGCTCTGAAACTCGGTGAAAGCTCTCAAAAACGTCTTTTACCTAGCCGAGAGGAATTTGATCAGGAGCTAGCGGAGCAAGGGTATCAGGGCCATGAATACTTCTACTACCTCCTGCCGGGCGAGCCGCTTGAAGGGCCGCATTTTCAAGCGATCTTTGCTAGCCCATTGATCCAAGGCAGACACTTTGTCATCTTCCGAGAAGGCGAAGTCGTCGAATTCAAGGAGCGAGACTTTGAGAGGCTAATCCGAGAGCAAGCGAGGTGAACTTACGGCGCGATGGCACGTATCTCAGCAATCGTGACGTTGTCTTTTTCCAGAACTGATGTGGCGGTGAATTTGATGTGGCGCGCTTTGGTTCCTGCGGGCAGCTTGATTGCTTGTGCAATGGGGTTATTTCGGATGTTAGAGAATTCTCCGGTGATTGGCTCACTCCACTTTTTTCCGTCGACTGACCAGCGGAGCTCGTATTTGTCCACCACGGCATGGGCAATCCCGTCTTGGCGAGGAAGCACTTCGATGGCTGCGACAGCTTCTAGTTTACCGAAGTCAATGGCGATGCTCTGAGGCACTTGATGCTTGCGTGCCGTGCCGTCATGGGTGCACCAGAAGCTTGCTGGATTGCCGTCGATGGCGTGAGCTGCAGGATGATCTTTCGAGTCAAGCTGGGCACTGGCCTTCCATGCACTAGAGTCGATCTGATTATCCGACTTCTCGAAATCCAGTGAATTGGGAATTTGGTTAGGAAGTTTGAGTAGAGAGACTTCACTCAAGAGGGGGCATGCAGCTGAACGGGTGATGTTGATCCGAATTGCATCTGCAGTGATGGGAGCCTTTCGGAATAAAGTATGGGCTCCGATCGAGCTGCCATTGGTAACGAAATCCTTCCATTCACCGTCAATACGAGCCTCAATGTTAAAGGCGCGAATGCGCTGGCCAAATTGAACAGGCTCTGCCAGACGGATCACGTCGAAGGTCTTCGCTCCTGGAAGTTCCAAGGTTAAGGTAGCGGAGCTAGTGCCATCAGGAGTGGCCCAATAGGTTTCGCGACCGGAGGTGAGCACTTGGGAAGGGCTAAAATTCTCCCCGGCTTCTGGTTTGCGCGTCTCGGAGGCACTGGCGCTTGCTCCTTCGGCCAGGTTTTTTGAATAGAGTTGCTCTAAAACTTTTCCGTAGCGTTGTAGCGAGCCGACGTCATTGGCATGCAGTTGGCCTGTGCGATCAGGCGGGAGGTTGAGTAAAAAGGATGCTCCATGGCCCACCGACGCAAAGTAAAGTCCGAGAAGGTTGGCAGGTGTGCGAACTTTTGCATTCTGATTCTCGTGATAGAACCAACCGGGACGAACTGAAACATCCGCTTCGCCTGGGATCCAGAATTTACCATCGACCGTTCCGGTGGGTGAAAGTTGATATTTTGTTTCTCCGATTCCCGCGGGTTTTCCATTCTTACCTTGCGGCGTGAAGGTTGCCCAGCAAGGGTAGTTGGCGTGCCCATGCTCATTGCCGATCCAGCGGACTCCCGGGCCGAGGTCCGACATGATCACGGCACCGGGCTGGAGCTCGTTGACGAGTTTGAAGGTTGTTGGCCAGTCATAATAGGTGAGGCGATCGATCTGTCTTTTCTCACGCGCACCTCCGTAGAAGCCGTCACCCCCATTGGCTCCATCAAACCAAACTTCAAAAACGGGGCCGTAGTTCGTGAGCAACTCAGTGAGTTGAGCGCGGAATTGCTCAATGTATTTAGGTGTTCCATAATGTTCGGAATTTCGGTCCCAGGGAGACAAATAGACCCCAAACTTCAAGCCGTGGCGGCGGGCGGAATCGGAAAATGCTCTTACCAAGTCGCCCTTGCCGCCTTGGAAGGGAGACTTTGATATGTTGTGTTCGGTTGTTTTGGTCGGCCAAAGGCAGAATCCATCGTGGTGCTTACAGGTGAGAATGAAGGCCCTCATTCCAGCGGATTTAGCGGCACTGACAATCTGGTCGGCATCGAAGTCCGAAGGGTTGAACAATGCCGGATCTTCATCTCCGTAGCCCCACTCTTTATCGGTGAAGGTATTGATCGTAAAGTGGCAGAAGGCATACTGCTCCAAGTCATGCCATTCGAGCTGAGCTTCTGAAGGAACCGCCCCGTATGGCTGTGGCGGCGCAGCTAGACCAAAAGAGGCGGAGAGTGCCAAATAGAGACTACTTAGAGTAATAAAAATTTTCATCTGACGCAGGTATT
>CAXIBU010000260.1:0-4057 GCA_964021555.1 uncultured Verrucomicrobiales bacterium
GACCAAGACCAGCGAGGCCGAGAAGGGCAGTGCTGGATGGTTCTGGGATAGTCGTCACGTCAAGGGAGATGCTGTCGACACCGTTTGAGGTGGTCAAGCGATGGTAACCGTTGAGCTGAAGTTGATCGAAAGTAAACTGGGTGCCTGCAACCGTTCCGTTCACTGTCTCGGTTCCATCAGAGACAGATACAAAAGTGTCGGTGCCGTCAGAGGTTAGGATGGCGGTTATGGTCATGGACCCAGTAGCACTCAGGTTAGCGTAGTCAGTCGATCCGACGTTAATCACATCGTGTGCGCCATATTCTCCGTTGATTTGTTTGCCGAAGAAAATTCCTTGGCCGAGAGTGGTGTCAAAAAGGCTAACACCGATGCCGCGACCTAGTTGGGTCTCATTAACGATGAGGTCGAATGAAAAGGTAATCGTGGTAAGGTCGTCGAGCGTGTATGACGAAGAGAAGTCACGCGTCTGATTGACGATTTCTTGGGAGGCGCCTTGGTAGCCTTGAAAGAGTGCCTGGTTGCCGACAATGTCGAATTCGGACGCAGGTGAGGTAGCTGAATCGGAAGCTGACCATGCTCCGGAAAAGCCGGTTCCGCCGTTAAGGCCTTCGACATCGCCGTTAGCATAGGTGAAATCTTCCGTAACGACCACTGCTGCAGTGGCGGGCAGAGCGAGTGCCAGGGTGAGGATGGATGAGAGGTTTTTCATAATCAGGTATGGTTTGTTTGCGTGATACCTTAAAAAGGTGCTCGGGGAATAATTGAAGTGAGCGTTCGACGCAAGAGTATATTTAAGATTATGCGCTTATTTTTAAGGGTGTTCGCAAATTTCGAAATTCCAGTGATTTTTTAAGCCCTACGATTCGATTTCTACCGCTGTATTCGACTCTTGTGGGCAAAGAAAAAGCCTACTGTTTCCAGCGGGCTTTGATGGTTTGATGGTGATTGGTGGCTATTTCCCTCTGAGGAAAGGCGGGACGTCCAGGTCTTCGCCATCGAAGAGATTTGGGTCGCCGCCATCGAAGCGTCCCTTGGGGCCGCCGTCGAGGGCGAGTTCACTCTGATTTCCGGATTTTTTGTCGTCGCTTGGAAGCTCTGGCTCTGGGGTTGGGGCTTGTTCTGGTTCGGCGGCTTCAGTAAGAGGCTCGTCGACCGGTTCTGGTTCAGGGACCATTTCGAGCTCGGGCATCGGTTCGGAAGGCGATTCGGGGATTTCGAGTTTTGTGGGAGTTTCCACGACTTCTTCAGCTTCTTCTGGCTCCTCATGAGTCTCTGCCACTGGCTGAGGTGAAGCTTCGACTTTCTCGGTTACTTCTTCGGGAGCTTCTGGGATGAGTTCTTCGACGATTGGTTCTTTTGGTTCTTCCTCTTCGACGATCTCAGGCTCGGTTTCTGAAGTTGGCACTTCAGGTTCAATTTCTGGCTCCGATGTGGGCAGCGGAGCTGCTGCGGCTTTCGGAGTGCGCTGGGACTTGGCGCTGGATGCTCGGGTGGCAGTTAGCAGGTCTTCGGGCAGGGCGCTGATAAGTGTGATGCTGACTTCGTCGCCCATGGCGGGGTCGACTGCCGCACCGAAGAGAATCTGAGCGGTGTCCGGGACGCTCTTGGCGAGTTCGCGCATGAGTAGTTCAATCTCGTAGAGAGTCATCGATTCACCGCCGCAAATGTGAACGAGGACGGTCTCGGTGCCACTCAGGAGCTGTCCTTTGTCGAGCAAGGGGCTGTCGATGGCGCTCTTGAGGGCGGCCTGAGCACGGTTGGCACCGCTGGCCAATCCGGAGCCGAAGAGGCAGCGGCTCTTACGGGTGCGGAGGGCGGAGACTAGTTCATCGAGACCGATGTTGACGAGGCCTGGTCGCACGACCAAGCGGGTAACGGCTTTGATGCTCTCGGCGATCATTCGGTCAGCGGCTGCGAAGGCCTCGTGGACGCCGGACTCGGCAACGACCAGTTCTCCCATGCGCCCGTTATCGAAGGTGATCAGCGCATTTGAAACGACGGAAAGTTGATTAAGCGCGTTCTCGGCCTGTTCGCGACGGCGGGGGCCTTCGAAGCCGAAGGGCATGGTGGCGAAGACGACAACAAAGGCATCCATCTCCCGCGCGATGCGTGCGATGGTTGGCGCGGCGCCGGAGCCAGTTCCTCCGCCGAGACCGGTGCAAATGAAGACCATCTTGTAATTGCGCAGGGCGTCACGAATGGCGGTCTCGCCTGATTTCGCGGCTTGTTCGCCGAGGGCGGGATCACCACCGCAGCCGAGGCCGTGAGTGAGATCAGCGCCGAGCTGGACTTTGCTGCCGGCCATCGAGGCATTCAGCACGCGGGTATCGGTGTGCAGGGCGAGCAGCTCAGCTCCGTCCATCCCGTCGAGGGCGAATCGATCGATCATGTTAGCTCCCGCACCGCCGAGGCCGACGACGAGAACTGAGGATTCTGGGATGGTCTGCTGGGAATCGCGTGAGAAGGTGAGCATTGGATTTCGTTATTTGAAAAAGGTTATTCGAAAAAAGGGAAGGGGGGTGTTGCTGGGGCACCAAGGGGGCTGGTTTAGCGATGGTGCATGAGGCCCTTGAAGAACTGGCCGAGCTTCGAAGTGATCTTGGTGTTGGGGCGCTCGGCGAGGACGAACTGGGCGTAGCGGATGAGGCCGATCGCGGTTGAGTATTCTGGCTCGCGGAAGAGGTTCTGCACTCCGGAGATGCCGTGGTGGTCGACCTGTTGGTAGACTGGAACTCCGAACATTTCTTCTGCCAGTTCGCCGAAGCCTGCCATGCGGCTCCCTCCGCCGGTGATGAAAACTCCTGCCCCGAGGTTCTTGAGGGCGTCTTTGGGTAGTCGCTTGATGATCAGTTTCAGTGTCTCTTCGAGGCGACCGCGGATGATCTGGTTCAGGCGCAAGCGGTCGATTTCAAGGTCGATCATGCCGAGCTCATCGGTGACCCGAATTTTGCCAACGGATTTGACCGCTGAAGCTGTGGCGTCGCCCTCGGTGATTTTGACTTCTTCAGCTTTTGCCGGGGGGATTTTTTCGATGAGGTGGATGTCATTGGTGACATGGTCGCCACCGACTGGAATGGTGCCGGAGGCAGCAATCACACCGCGGAGGTAGAGGGCAAAGTCGGTGGTGCCGCCGCCCATGTCGATGACTAGGGCACCTTCTTCTTTCTGGTCACGGGTGAGAGCGGAGAGCGCTGAGGCGATGGGGGCGTAGACGATGTCATCGACTTCCAGAGGCATTTCGCGGACGGCCTTGATGCTGGTCTCGATGCGGGTGGAGATGCCGTGAATGATGTGGCACTCGGAGTCCAGGGTGCGGCCGACCATGCCGAAGGGATTGCTCACTTCATCTTTGCCATCGACGGTGAAATTCCGGGTGATGGGGTGAAGCAGGCAATTGCCGGCGGGTAGGGGTGCATCTTTAGCCATCTCGCGTGCCTCGTCGATGTGGGTCTCGTCGATCTCCCGTTCGTCATCACGGAGGCGATAAGTGCCGCTGTGATTGAAGGACTGGATGTGGCTGCCGCTGACAGATAGGAGCACCGCGCCGATGTTCACATCGGCCTCGTTCTCTGCTTGGTGGAGGGCTTCTTTGAGGCAGGCCCGGACTTTTTTGAGGTCAACAATCTCGCCCTTTCGCACGCCTGCGGAGGGCGTATTCCCCACACCTAGAATCCGCACGGAGCTATCGGCTTTGACCTCGCCGACCACCATGCAGGTTTTGGAAGTGCCAATTTCGAGTCCGACAAAGATATCTGAGCGCATTTTCTGGTAGTTGATTTGGAGTGGTGTTTGGAAAAGTCGTGCTACTCCTCGACCACCATGGCCTTGCGTGGAGCAGGGGAACGGAAGGTGACGGGGATGTTGCGGCGGGGAATGAGGTTGATGTTGGCAAGCAAGCGCCCGTTTTCGGTGGCGTGCTGCCAAATTCGGCGGAAATCGGCGAGCTGACGTTGGTGATCGAAAAGGCCGAAAACCGCCTCGCTATTGTCATCAAATTCGACGTGCAGTGAAAACTCATTTCGCTCACTAATTTGCACCAAGCGAGGAGTGACTGAGG
>CAXIBU010000261.1:0-4056 GCA_964021555.1 uncultured Verrucomicrobiales bacterium
CCCAAAGAACGTCCCGCGACAGCACAGGTCGCTTACGTGATGCTCTGTGGCATCGATGATTCCGCAACCCCGCCGATCAAGTCCGCTTCGCCGAAAAGGCCAGCTAAGACTGTCGCGGCTCCACGTCGCTTGGGTAAAGACGGCGGGGGGGCTGATGATGGGCAAGTGGCCGAATTTTCGAAGCCGTCAAATGGACCTCAGCTAAACGGCCCACAAGTCAAGCCGCCTCCGCCCCAGCAGGTGTCTACTCCTGCAGTTGGCGTTGGCGCGGGGGCCCCACCTGCAGTTGGTTCTCCAACCGCATCGCTCGGGCATGGCCCGACGGCACTCGCTGGCGCTGCAAGTGGTGCAGTCGTAGGTGCCTCAGCACCGGGGACGATACAGAACCAGCCAAAGAAGAGCGGGATGGGCATGGTGGTCCTTCTCGTGGTTATCCTCGGAGTTGTCATCGGGGCGACCATCTGGGTTCTCAATCAAAAGAAGGACGAAGAAGTTGAGAAAAAGGTTGAAGAGGAAGAAGTCCTCGATCCCGTCGAGCGCGCAAACCGCCGGGCTAAACAGCTCAGCGAAGAGGCCGGAAATTCTTAGGCCTCCCAAAGAATATCATTTTTCACGACAATTTCAGATCTAGCTGGATTTGAGAGGGACTTGATCTAGTTTCGCTTCATGCAACAACTGCTAGGAGTGAACGTGGATCATGTGGCAACTTTGCGCCAAGCTCGCTATCGCGAAGACCCGGATAATTTCAATGCTGAGCCAGACCCAGTCGAGGCTGCCAAAGTCGCCCTTGCGGCAGGTGCGGACAGTATCACCATTCATGTGCGGGGGGATCGCAGGCATTTGCAGGATGCTGATGCCATCCGTATGCGCCAAGAGATTAAGGCTCCCATCAACTTGGAACTGGGCAACACGAAGGAAATGTTGGATCTGGCGCTGAAGGTGCGCCCTGAGTTTGCCTGCATCGTTCCGGAAACTCGCGAAGAAGTGACGACTGAGGGCGGACTAGATGCCGCTGGTAGGTTTGATGAACTCCGTGAGACCATTGAAACGCTACAAAAGGAGGGCATCAAAGTGAGCTTGTTCATTGATCCCGATCCCGAGCAAGTCGAGGCCAGCGCCAAGCTGGGGGCTGAAATGATCGAACTGCACACCGGTGCCTTCGCGAATGCTCAAGGTGTGCAACGACAGGAGGAGATCGAGCGATTGAAAGCAGCCGCTATCTTGGGCGAGTCTTTGGAGATCCAGGTGAATGCAGGACATGGGATCAATTACGATAATCTCCGCGAGCTTGATCAAGTTCCGCATTTGACAGAGCTTAACATTGGTCACTCGATCGTTTCGCGTGCGATCTTCGTAGGGTTTGCCCAAGCGGTGCGGGAAATTCGTGAACTGATGAATGCCTACCCACACGCGCGATGAATCTGATCGGTCTTGGGATTGATGTGGTGGAGATTGATCGAATTTCGGCGGCTCTCGAGCGCCATGAAGAAGCATTTGAGCGAAAAATCTTCACCTCTTCTGAGATTGAGTATTGCAGGCGTCAAAAGCGCCCGGCGACCCATTTTGCCGCTCGGTTTGCTGCTAAGGAGGCGATTGCTAAGGCTCTTGGAACAGGGATAGGTGAACAAGCAGCTTGGACTGAGCTGGAAATCCAGCGTCGGGAGTCTGGCGAACCGCATGTGGTCCTGAGTGGGGCAGCGAAGCAAAAGGCCACCGAGCTAGGGGTCAAGGAGATCAAGATCAGCCTCACCCACGCCCGCGAATACGCCGCTGCCAATGCAGTCCTGATGGGGTGATTTTTGATTGCAGAGCTAGCTTGAAAGTGCTGTTTTATTCCTGATGAAAACCATTAAATTGATCTGTCTTGCCGTTCTCGCCTCTGTAGCCTTTGCAAGTATCTCATCTTGCGTCCCTGTTGTAGCCGGCGCCGCTGGTTACGCCTACGCCAAGGAAGGCGGTAACGGCGAATAGACTAGCTTGATTGGGATGCAGCTGATGAAAGGTCGATTCAAGTGGGCAGTGCGCTTAGCGGGGCTTGCTGTTTTGGCGGTTTCGTTCTCGTCTTGCATCCCAATGCTCGCTGGTGGAGCCTTTCTCTATGCAGCTGGCGATGACAAATACAGTCAGCAGCGCTTGGCTCCCGCCGATCAGCCTGATTTCGGCACCGAGCCTGACTGGGGAAACCCAGATCCGGCTCCAAGCCCGAACCGGTGATCTTCGCGTAGGGCCAAATTCGTTAGAAGTTGCGGGCTGCCTTGTGATGGGGTTTATTAGTGGCGATGCGACCTCTACCTTTGCCTGACAAGCCTTCACTGCTGCTTTCATTCGACTTTGATGGCACTTTGTATTTTCCGGACCATCGTCCGCAGGTAGAATACGAATTATTTACAGTGCTACGTCGATTGCGCGAGGAGCGAGGTGCTCTCTGGGTCGTCAATACCGGCCGTTCTTTGAATCATACACTCGAAGGGTTGATGGATGGAGGTTTTCCTTTCATGCCCGACTTTTGCATCACTAGGGAGCAGGAGATTTTTAAGCCGAATGAGCTAGGACGGTGTGCTGCTTTTGGTGACTGGAATGCTCGTGGGCTTAAGGTCCACGATAAATTGTTCAAGCGCGCAAAGCCAACGCTCGAGCGGGTAAAACGATTCGTTCAGGGGCAGACTCATGCCGACTACGTTTCGGTGAAGGGCGATCCTGCGGGAATTGTATCTTCGACGGAGGCGGAAATGGAGCAGATCTGCGAAGTAATCGATCCATGGTTAGCTGAGGTTCCTGACTTGGCCTATGAGCGAAATTCGATCTACCTGCGCTTTGCTCATAAGGCCTATCACAAAGGATCCACCCTTCAAGAGGTGGCTAAGTATTTTGATCTTGGTCCACAGCACTGTTTTGCGATCGGCGACGGGCCAAACGACTTCGGTATGCTAGATCTCGACGTTGCCCAGCATATTGCGTGCCCCGTAAATGCGGCGGCGCAGGTTAAAAAGCGGGTTGAAGACCTTGGCGGCTACCTGTGTAAAGGCGAGGCGAGTCACGGGGTTCTGGAAGCGCTGAATCACTTTTTCCCGCTAAATGAACTGGAGGAAGAACCGGTGATTCGCTTAAATGTCTGACAATGAGCAGGCTCCTCGTATTATTAATCTTTCTGGTGGTCCATCCGTTAGGTCATGCGGAAGTCGTCAAAGTAAAGGCTCCGGCAGAACGGTCTCGTGTGGTCGTGGTTCGGCCCTTAATTGCAATGGAGCCAACGACTGGCGAGCAGGCCGAATCCATTTACCCCAAGGCCTTACTTGATCGGGTGTTTGCCAAGGCTGACCTGGAAGTGATTTATCTCGAGCCCAGTTATTGGATGGATAAAGAGGTCAGAAATGGCGGGATTCGCTGCCGCGAAATGACTGAAAGAGGTTATAAAGATGGGATTCTAGCTAAGGATGATCGGATTTTAAACTTGGTGTTCGTTTCCAATCTTAATGAAGAAAAAGAGCCAACTGCGGAAGCGGAAGTGAATGGAAATGTCTGCTACCTGAGCCTAGGAGGTGAGGGGGCGAAGGCGGACCTTAATCAGGTGGCCTTGTCTCTAGCTCATGAAATGGGAAGATGCTTCGGGCTGACTAAGAGCAAGCGAAGTGACCGCCGTCCAAATCTTTTTGGTGAAGGCACCATTCCCCAGCGGTTGGGAATTGATGCTCTGGATAAGGCTCAAATTGCAGCTATCCAAGGTAGCCCTCTGGTGCTTCGGCGGCTCGAATTTACTGAGCCTAAAAGGGCAGCCGAATATCTGATAAATGATCAATTTGGAAATGCTCCGGCGAGCTTAAGTGATGACAATCTGCGTTTTCAATTGGGGTTATCGGTGGATACGAAGATCCCAGAGGGAGGTGAGGATCGTGAAACGTGGATCCAGGAACAGTATCAAAACGTGCCCACCGAATTTACTGCGGAAGAGAAAAAAACCGTAGTTGATACCTTAACAAGAATAGAGCAAAAGTTAGCCGGAAAGTGGCCGATGCTCACACGAGTTCCGTGGCATATCATGCCAGTTCGTGAGGGCTT
>CAXIBU010000262.1:0-4055 GCA_964021555.1 uncultured Verrucomicrobiales bacterium
AGATTGGGGCGAATCGGCAGGAGTAGAGCTGATTCGGTGAAGTCGTGGATCAGTGAGAAGGGATATCACTCTTCCGAGGTGTCTTCGTCTGGCGCTTCCTGGGAGGCTTCTGTGTCTGGTTCAGGCTCGGGTTTGAGCAAGTCTGTCCACTGATGGAGCTGGTAGTTTTCGCCTAGTCCACCGAGATCATCGACAAGTTTTTGGCATTTTTTACGCCACAGCTCGTAGTCGGGGGCGGATTTGGTTTTGTCGGCGCTGCCGGGGAAGACAAGGTAGCTGACCGAGAGGTCGGAAACTGGTCGGGCGTAGGGCGAGGAATTGGGGCTGATCTGGCGGGCGAGGCGCAGCGAGGCTTCACCTGCTTTGAAAGAGGGGCCGGCATCGCCGACGATGGCGGGGTAGAGCTTGTTATCGTGGATGACCACGACGTAATCACCCACCTTGGGAGCCAGAGTCGTGCCGCGGTAGGTTAGCATATTGATCGGCATGACGACGAAAGGATCGTATTCTGCGATGAGGAAGGAGCGTGACTCCATGTCGGCGATGCCTCGTCTGAGATAGGCCTTTCGATCGATCAGCCACTTTCGTCTTTCCGCTGTTGTGCTTGGGTTTTTGATTTCGGCGTCGGCATTTTTGATGCGCTGCTTCCAACCGGGAATCATGGGATTTTCAGTTGAGCTTGTTTTTTTCCATCCGTAGCTGGTGAAAGGCTGGTAGTGGGTGGAGTTCACGATCTCCTCCGGCATCGTCGCCAGGCGGTCACCGTCCGAGCCATCGGAAACGACATCCATGTCTGCTTGCACCCACAGTGCCTTGCGCTTGGTTTTCGGGTGCTTGAGCTCGAGGATGGTGAGGCAGTCGTAGAAGTTGTGTCGGGTGGTTAGTTTGCCGAGTTTGGTGAGCTCATTTTTCAGGCGGGTTTGCTTGTTTTTGAAGAGCTGGAAGAAAAAGGGCGAGACTTTGACGGAGCTGAAGAGGCTCTCAGCCTCAGGAAGTATTTTGCCGAGGTTTGGTTGGGACAGTTCTACTTCTGCAAGAGTTTTGGCGGGGGTGGGGACTGTGATGTTGAGCTGGAGATCCGCTTGGTAGTTGGAATCTTCAGTGCGCAGTTTACTGGCGAGGCCACCCTGGGTGTAATTGATGCCGGTCTTGAGCTGCAAGCCGCGGGCCATTTCTCGAACGTCGGATACGGGATCGATGTCGACTTTCTCCGGCAGACGAGGGGGCAGAGGGATGGGCTTCGGCGCGATGCGGACGACAGGCTTCGGCGCGGGCTTGGGAGTGACAGCTGGCTTTGCGACTTTGGGTGCAGTCTGTGTAGGCTGCTTGACCGGTGCTGGCGCGGGCTTGGCTGGGTTCTCTTTTTGAGGGGGTGCCGGCCGTGGGTCTCTACCGCGGAAGGCTTGGAGCCATTCGGTGCCGAGCTTGGTGAATCGTTCCGGGACCGAAGTAAAGGGAACGATGACCACAAATAGGACGAGAAGGAGGAAGGCCAAGCGGACGAGGAAAGCTCCGCGGCGTGGTCCTGTTCTGGTCTTTCGTGTGTTGACGGCCATCGGGTTATTCGTCCTGGCTGGCTAGCGGGCGCGAATTCAAAATACAGCGAATGGCAATCGCAGGAAGGAGGGAAATGCCAGCTGCGAGAGCGGCGACTTTCCAGCCTGGGTAAACGCGGGCGCGTTTCTTTTCGAAGCCGAGAATGGCTTCTGCGACGACCTGTTCTTTGCTTACCACTAGTCCTTCGTGGCGTGGGATTTCAGCGCCGTCCTCGGTTCGGGCGGCGACTGCGCCAAATCCAGTCGAGACGGGGCCGGGGCAGAGGGCTGTCACGGTGACATCTTCATCGCGGAGTTCGGCGCGAATCGCTTCCGAGAAGCTGGTAACGTAGGCCTTGCTGGCGGCGTAGACGGCAAAGTCAGCCAGAGGCATGGCGCTGGCGAGAGAGCTGACGTTGATGATCCCGCCCCGATTGGCTTTTAGCTTGGGAAGGATCGCGTGGGTCAGATGAGTGAGGGCAGTGATGTTGAGCTGGATGAGCTTTTCGAGCTTATCCCAATCAGCGGTGGCGAATTCGCCATAATCACCCATGCCCGCATTATTAATGAGTAAATCAGGCTGGAGCGCCTTGTCCTCGATGGCGGTGAGGAGCGCTTCGCGGTGCTTGACCTCGGTAAGGTCGGCTATAAAAAACCAAACTTTGAGCCCCGAGTAGAGGGTCTGCAGTTCGCGCCCGATTTCTTTGAGCTTGTCGCCATTACGGGCGACCAGAAGAAGGCCCTCGCAGTGAGGGGCCAATTGACGGACAAATTCCTCACCCAGACCGGATGAGGCACCAGTGACTACGGCGCAGCGGTAGGTCTTGGGTAAGGAATCTTCCATCTTTTTAGATTAGTTAGCAGCAGGGCTAGGCTGACCTTCAGGTTGGTTAACCTTGACGATGCGCAGTGGGATGCGGCTGTAAAGCTCGTCGTCGATTGAGATGTCAACGGAGTAAGAACCTTCGGTTTTGAAGACGAGGCCTTGGAGGTTGAGGATCAGGTTACGGGTGAGGAATGGCTCACCGTCAGGAAGTTGGACCTGGAAGTCGGCGTCGATTGGCATGCGCTCGTCGTCGAGTGACTTGCCGTCTTCATCAACGAGGTTGATGCTGAGTTTGTGGCTGCCGGCATCGGCCTCGGTGAAGCAAATGCGGAGAGCAAGGGCGCAGCTAGGGTGCTGAACGGGAAGCTGGCGAGAGTAGAGAGAATCGAAGGTGCCTTGAATGCAAAGTTTGCCTTGGTAGTCAGCAGCGAAGTCGCAAAGGGTGGCGATTTGGATATCCATAATGTGTCGTTATTTTTGTTTTTTCGAAAGAGGTGTCCTCCGTGATTTTTAAAATCGGCGGAGCTTAGGAGCGATGGGGGGCAGGACGCAAGGTCAGAAATGCCCCGATTCTAGGCTAAGCGAAGGTTCAGAGTGGTCGAGGGCCGCCACGAGGTGGAAATACGGGGCGGGCGCGACGGCGTGGCTCTTCCGCTGGTGGAGCGGGTTCCGGCTCTGGATCGGCCTGAGGTTCGTCATCGGGAAGTTGTGGCTCCCCTCCCGGGGGCTCGACGACCACTGCGCGGCGCGGCATGTCTTCAGCATCTGGAAGTGGTTGCGGGCCTTCGGCGGGCTCGACAACGACTGCGCGGCGTGCGGCCTTGTCGAGGTCGTCGCCTTCAAGAGCTTGAGGGCCGGCCTCTGGGTCGGGCGCTGGCGCAACGGGCTCCTCGACGACCACGACCGCCTTTGGCGGATTGATGATGCGCTCGGCATCGTCTTTAACTTCTTCGAAAAAGTCGTGAATGATGGGTGCGGCGAGGCGACCTCCGGAGACCTTTTCTCCCGGTGCTCCTTCGTAGAGTGCGGCAAAGGCAAAGCGAGGCTGGTCGAGAGGGAAAAATCCTGCGAACCAGGCGAGGCGGCGTTTTTGGGACTCTGGTCCCCACTGGGCGGTGCCGGTTTTACCGCATACGACGGAGTAGCTCAGGCTGGCACGTTTGCCGGTGCCGTAGCCGGCATTGACGACATCGTGCATGCCGGTCTGCACCTCGGCGACGGCCTCGGGGCGAATGCCTAGGTGGGTTCTGGTCTCGGGTGACGAGGCGTAGATGACGTTGCCGTAGCGGTCCTGCAGTTGGCGGACGAGGTGAAGTTTAGGCAAGCGGAAGCCATCGGCGATACCTGCCATGGCTTGGGCGATCTGCAGCGGAGTGACCAAGATCGGGCCCTGGCCGATGGACATGGAAAGTCGATCTCCGAGAGAGGCGGGGCGCTTGTAGACGCGGCGCATGTAGTTGTCGTCTGGAACGACGCCTGCTTTTTCTCCGTCGAGCGGTAACCCGGAGGTCGAGCCCATGCCGAGCTGTCGGGCGGTCGAAAGAAAGCCATTGGCGCTCTGGAAACGCTGGCAAACGAGATAAAACCAAGGGTTACATGAGCGGGCGATGGCTTTTGCCGCGTCAAGCTCACCCTCGGGGCCGCTGTGCCAGTTTTTGAAGGTGTGGTTGCCGAGGGTCACCGAAGGGGGGCAA
>CAXIBU010000263.1:0-4017 GCA_964021555.1 uncultured Verrucomicrobiales bacterium
GTTTATGAAGTGCCAATCGTGTAACGGAAAGCTTGAGGGAAACCTGAGCGTCTGCCCCTATTGCGGGGTAAGACAGGAGGTTGATCTCAAGTCGGTGCATTTTCGCGATTTAGGCGCTAATGAGTCGATGCCCTGTCCGCACTGCGCCATTCCTTTGGATGTCATTGAGATCGACTTGGGAAAACCGGTTCAGATCGAAAAATGCAATCAGTGTCTGGGGATGTTCTTCAACCCCGGCGAGCTGGAGGCCATGTTGGAGGCAAAGACTTCGCCGATGATTTGGCTGGATAAGGAGCAGCTCAATCGTCTTGGCGAGGAGAAGTGGACTCAGAGCCATGACCGCACTTATCACCCTTGTCCGATCTGTCGTGATCGGATGCATCATGTGAACTTTGGCGGGCGGAGCGGTGTGATCTTGGATCAGTGTGGCGCACACGGTGTGTGGCTGGAGGGCGGGGAATTGAGGCAGCTCAAGGAATGGTGGAGAGCCGGCGGCAAGTTCGTGCATCAACAGAACGAGGCCGAGAGAGCAAAGGCCTTATACGGCAGCCCTTCACCCGTTCCGCCCGCGACGACCGAGCGACCTCATTCGGACCCGACTTACGAGCCGGGGCAATACCGTGGTGACCGAAATGACAGCGGTCGCATGGGTGGCCTTGACTTTGACAACCTGGAATTTGCCTTCGACTTGGTGAAAGGCCTGGTCAAGCTCTTCAAGTAGTCCGCTCTCACCGCTTGAGAGTGGGGTCCAGCCAGATGGTCCAGTCGGAGCCGTTGGAGCCATCACCTTCGAGGGTGCGCAGGATGAGCGTTTTGACGCCAGATACGTCGACTTTGAAATCCTGCGATTTGTCTTTATCGAGGAGCTTGCTTTTCCATAGCACTTTACCGTCTCCTTCGATTTGAAAGACAGCCTTACCCCAGGCCCCGGGAGCGATCCCCGAGGTGCCGGCGAAGCTGTTCCATTTGCCACCTAGCTCGTAGGTGATCTCAGACGGGCCATGGGCGTAGACTGAGTGGCTGAAAATTCGGTTATTGATGAGGAGCGCCGCATTTTTGCCGGGAACTTGATCGAATGCGGGTCTGCCGTAGCCAACTTTGATGGACGTGGCTTTAGCGGCACTGAGAAAGAGTTCTTTCTGGTCGGTCGAGGCGATCTGGGCCGGTGACTGGCTTGGTCGACGGCGGTTCATGGATTCCAGTAGCGCGGTGGCGGAAGGCACGAGAAATTTGGCTTCCGAGTTGCTCTTAAGGGCATCGAATGCCTCTTGTGCTCCCGCTTTATCTCCTTTTGCGACGGCTTGTCCCAACGGTTCCATCAGCAAGCGGGCGACGGATGGGCTCATGTCCAGCTTGCCGTCGGCTCCAATTTGATAAGGATACGAGTAGGCGCTATTCGGGCCGACGAAGTTCGAGGCGGCGCCATTGACCTGCATGAAGACCAGGCGAATTTCGCCAGGGCCTTTCTTATCAAATTCGGAGCATTTGATTGAAAAGCTACCGTCCTTGGCGATGGGGGCGACATGGGTGAAGGCATTGTAATCACCTCCGCCAGCGGGGTCGCAATAGGCGACGACCGCGTAGAGTTCCAAGGTCGACTTGGCATTGCCGCTGATGGTGACTTCATCGTCTCCGGGCTCAAGTTTAAGGTCGGTAAGTTTGAGGTCGATGGGCACTTTCATCTTCTTGACCGAGCCTGAAAACATCGGGTGCGAGGCCAGACGAGTGGCGTGTGCCAAGGTCAGGAAAGATCCTTTACTTTCACCGCGCAGTTCTTCGCCGAAGGTGCGGTTGCCGGAACCCATCAGGGCGGTGCCGAGCAGGCCGCCCTCATCGCCGCGCTCGCGGTTGTGAGGTAGGCCAAGCGCGTGACCCAGCTCGTGAGCGATGCCGCCAATGAAGATGGAATTGTATTGGCCAAGGGTGATGAAGCCATACTGCCCGTCGCGGACTCGGTCAGTCTTGTTAGCAAGGTCGTCGAGATTGAGAATTGGTGAATCAACCTGCCAAGCAGTGCCGTTGAAATTCGTGCCGCCGGCATAGTAGGGGCTGTTTTGGGTGATGGTGGACTTTTTGGGGTCCCAGTTCGACATGTTACAGAAGATGACGATGGTCTCTTCGTTGGCATCGATACCCTTCTTCTTCAGTTCTGGGAGGCATTCGTTGCGAATCTCGTTACCGCTGTTGGTTTGATAGTTCTTGTAGGGCTTCTTGCCTGTCACGACGGTGATGTCGATCTTGCCGTCCTCTTGGTAATCGAATTTGAGGCCGTTCTTGCCGTAACCGATGCGCTCCATTTCTTCGCCGTAGTATTCGCTGATACGTTTGAGAATTTTATCCAAACGCTCGTGATAGCCGGGTGCGGGATCGCGGTCACTGGGGGTCCAGTAGACGACTTTCAGAGTGCGCTCGCCGGGCTCAGACTCCTTATTTTTGAAGGCTTCCAGCTTCTCCTTGAATTGAGGGACGAGGGTAAAAATCTCGGCCTCGACCGGATCACTTGGGACTTCAACGACTGGCTCGGCAGGTGCTGGAGCGGCGGCCTCAGGGGCGCTTTCTTTGCAGGCGAATAAGACCCAGAACCCTGACAGGAGCGCCAGGGGGGCGATGATAGAGGTAAGAAATTTCATGTGCGGTTTACGTAGATGGCGAAGCTGTTTGATCAAAGGATCTGAAAATTTTCGGCTAAGGGAAATTGGTGCAAAGATTCTCCTGATTCTTTGGTGGCTGTTTGGTGAAATCGCTGGTATCGAAGCCTCCGACAAGAAACAATTTTTATGACAAAGAAAAATACGACCAAGAAGGCCTGGGAAAAGGCGATGCCAAAAGGCCAATTTGAATTTCTGAGAGAGATCCTCGAAGCGCCAAGCCCGATCGGGCTGGAAGCTGCCATGAGCTACGGAGTGATCAAGCCGGCTCTGGAAAAGGTGATGCCTGAATCTTGGGGCTTTCACCAGTTCAAGGGTAATGCAGGGCTCGTCCTTGATACCCATCCCGGTGATGACGATCGCACTTCAGTAATGATCATCGGTCATGCCGACAAAATCCGCATGCAAGTCCGCTCGATTGGCGATGATGGCAAGATCTGGATCAACACGGATTCTTTCTTGCCCAACGTAATCATTGGTCACGAGGTGAAGCTCTTTGTCCAAAACCCGAAGAAGCCAGGTGAATTCAAGATCATCAAAGGCGGCACCATCGAGGCGATGGGTGCGATCCATTTCTCCGACGCGGCACAGCGCTCGGGTGAAAAGGGGATCAAGAAAGAGCAGATTTATTTGGAGCTCCAGCTCAGTGGCGAGAACCGCAAGCAGCAAGTGCTTGATCTGGGCATCCGCTCTGGCGACCCAATTTTGCTGGATCGTCCGGTCAAGCGTGGCTTCGGGAAGGACTCCTTCTACGGCCCTTATCTCGATAACGGTCTGGGTTGTTTCGTCGTTGCTGAACTGGCGAAGATGCTGGCCAAGAGCCCACTTAAAAATGTGCGGGTTCTGTTCACCATCGCGACCCATGAGGAAATCGGTCGTTTTGGCTCTGCCGCCATCGCAGGTGAGCTTCTCCCGGACGTGCTGATTGGCACTGACGTCAATCACGACTACGAGGCAGCGCCCAACATCTCCTCACAGCGCATGACGCCACTTGCCATGGGTAAAGGTTTCACTCTGAGTAACGGCTCCATCGTCAGCGAATACGTCAACAGCCTGATCGTCAAAGCGTGCGCTGGTGAAGGCGTCCCGATCCAGCACGACGTGACTGGCCGCGATACTGGAACTGATGCAATGGCTGCAGCCCTCGCTGGATTCGACAGCGCTGCGACATCAGTTGGCTTCCCGATCCGCAACATGCACACCATCAGTGAAACCGGGCACACCGGTGACGTGCTGGCCGCGATCCACGGTCTCGACCTGTCACTTCGCGCGATGGACAAGATGAACCGCGGCAAAGGGCTCAGCCGAGATGACCTCAAGAATGGTCATCCACGTCTCGACGAAGTGAAAGAGCTGAAGGCCAAGTAAT
>CAXIBU010000264.1:0-4006 GCA_964021555.1 uncultured Verrucomicrobiales bacterium
CTGCCATCATCGGCGCGGTGGTCGTCAGCCTTGGTGGGCTCGGATTTGGGGTGGCCAAGACCCTGTCCGAGCGACAAATTGATGGCGGGGTAGATCAAGCGATGTCCACAAATGGCAGGACGGAGACCCTTTGGTTAGCGGTCCAGGTGGGGAAGGATAAGCCTCTGCTCGGTCATGGAGCGAGAGCCTTCGAATACGAATCCATTCTCGCTTGGCAGGAAAGTGGGCTCTGGGGAGGAACGGGGAACCTTAATTTCGTTCACAACGAATTTGCACAAGCTTTCTCGGATTATGGTTGGGTCGGATTTTTACTACTGATTCTTTTGTTGCTGGCCCACTTGATTTCCGCGACTTGGAATGCCCTTAGTTTGTCAGGAAGAGATTTGGTGGGCAAAGTGCAGTCTTCCTGGCCTGCTTTCATCTGTGCTGGCACCGGAGTTCTTACCGCTCTGACGGTTCAGGCGAATTTTAGTTTTGTTTGGCATTTTCCTCTAATTGTCCTGCTCACGGCCGCTTGTGCCGGGGGAGTTGTGGGCTCTACTAATTTCAGTGAGCTGAGTTTGCGGGCCTCTAGACTACAGAAGGTCCCGATGCTTATCGGTTGTGTTTTGGTAGTATTGGCATTGTGGCATGTCTCTCAGCGAACAACAGATGCTTTCCTTTACGAACAGAAGACGAGCAAGGAGCCGCTATCTCGCGGTGAGTGGTTGCGGGGCTATCTAGCTCGTTTTCCAGACTGGCGCTTTCAGAAGGAACTAGCCGAGATCGAAAAGGCAAACTATCGCCAAGCGTTGGCCTCTCAGGCTCCTGAGGCCGTAGGACTCAGGGATACGGCCATTTCAGAGTATGAGAAGGCCTATGAATTGCACCCCAGAGAACCGGGGTTGAGGTTAGCACTTGCCGACCTACTGAGCGAAGATGCTCAGTTTGAAGTGGCTGAGGCGCACTTTCAGTGGGTGCTTGAAAATGCCAAGGGAAGAGAATTTTGGTTCAATCAGAACTGGATCTATGGAATTCATCTTTATCGTCGGGCTACAGATTACTACGCTAAAAGAGAGCACCGAAAGGCCTTGGCCACGATGAAGCTCTCCAGGGAGCAGTTCGATAAGAAGCGCATGGGGAATAACAGTCGGTGGAAGACCCAGCGAAAGAACGCCGACAATTTCATCAAATACCTCGAAACTGAAATTATTCCCTATTTGCCCGACGAATCCTGATTGTAGTTTCTGATGACTATCTGGAAGCCACCACCGCTTAGTGCGATGGTGGCTTTTTTGCTTTATCCTTGCCTCGTTCGTGATCAGTCGATACGGTCGGGCACGCACAACTTTCAGATTGCAGAAAGGGTGGGTCAGTGGCCCACCCCTTTGCGTCTCTACGAATCACCATTTTACGACATGACCAATGACCTGACAGCCCTCGTGGATTTCTACGAGAGAGAAAAAGACCTCAAACGCGAGCAAGTCGTTTCTGCTTTGGAATTTGCTTTTCTTTCGGCCTACAAAAAGATGGTCCCGGGAGCCGAGTCTATCGAGCAGCTGGATGCTGATATCGACCTCAAGAGCGGGAAAGTTGTGATCAAGGCGACTTTGATAGCAACCCCGGACGACGAGATTACGGATCAATTCAATCAAGTCGCTCTGAGCACCGCGGAGAAACGCAAGCCAGGGGCAGAGGCAGGAGACGCCGTTGAATTCAACGTCACACCTAAAGATTTTGGCCGTATTGCCGTCCAGACTGCCAAGCAAACGATGATGCAGCGTCTCCGCCAAGCGGAGAAAGCAAAGATCATTGAAATCTACAGCGATCGCGCCGGTGATATCGTCTCTGGCACCGTGCGTCGGTTCGAGCGTGGTGATGTTTGGGTAGATCTCGGCCAGGCCGAGGGGCTCATGCCAAACCGCGAACGGGTTAACACCGAGGAATACAATATCGGAGATCGGATTCGTGTCTACGTTGTCGCTGTCGAAGATGGCAATCGGGGGCCTGAGATCATTCTCTCCCGTTCTCACCCCAATTTGGTTCGCCGACTCTTTGAGGCCGAGGTTTCTGAAATCGCCGATCACTCGGTTGAGCTCAAGGCCATCGCTCGTGAAGCTGGTTTCCGCACCAAAGTCGCCGTCACTTCTGCCGATCCAAAGATCGATCCAGTTGGCGCTTGTGTCGGGATGCGCGGTGTTCGCGTGAAAAATATCGTGAGAGAGCTGAATAACGAGAAAGTCGACATCATCGAGTGGTCGGATGACCCTCGTGAAATGGTCGTGCAAGCGCTCAAACCGGCGGAACTTCGCTCGATCGAAGTCGATGAAGAGAAGAAAGTCGTGCACGTAACCGTCGATGAAGAGCACCTTCCCAAGGCGATCGGTCGTCGTGGTCAAAATGCGCGTCTCAGCTCCCGCCTTATGGGTTGGGATGTTCAAGTCAGCCAAGATCACAGCGTGCACGAAGCATTTGTAGAGAAAGTTGACGACGCTTCCGGCACGCTTGCCGAGCAGCTAGGGCTTAGCCCTGAGAAAGGCCGTGCGGTCTTCACTGCTGGTGGTATTTCCGTCGACATGGTCGCCGCTATGGACGTTGATTATCTTGTCAGCGAAGCAGAGCTCACTGAAGAGGAAGCCGAAAAGGCCCTCGAAGAGGCTCGGAAGGCTGTTGCCTCTGCCGAAGAAGGTGCCACCACCGAAGAAGCCTAAGTTGAAAATTTTTAGAACGAACCCCTGATCACCAAACAGTCATTCATGCCCGATAAACCACAGCAACCCGCGAAGAAGAAGGTCTTAGATCTGCTTGATGATGGAGCGAAGAAAAAGCTCTCGCGCCGCGAACGTCAGCGTAAAGAGGCTGATGAAAAAGCCCCTACCGTTGAGACTGCTAAGAAGCAGGCTCTAGATCTCTTTTCAGACGACGCGAAAACTAGTGGTGTTACGAAGACCAAGCTCACAAAGCGCGATGTCTTGCCATCGATTTCGAAAGTCAAAGATGAGGAAGATCCTGATTTCGTTAAAGTAGCAACGGCAGCGGCCAAGCCGGCCAGCGATGAATCTGACGATTCGGATGGGCCTTCAGCTGTTGCTGACGGAAAAACCATTTCAATCAAGCCGCCGATCATCGTCAGTGATTTGGCTGAGTTGATGAATCTCAAGCCCTTCCACTTGATGAAGGACTTGATTGAGCTTGAGGTCTTCGTTGCCCCGACTCAGGCCATCGAACCTGAAATTGCAGCTCAACTTTGTGAAAAGCATGGCTTTGTCTTCGAGCGCGAGAAGCGCGAGAAAGGCGGGGGTGTTCACAAGACCGAGGAGAAAATCGTAGAGCCCAAGGCCAAGCCGGTTGCCGCAGAGCCCGAGGAGAAACTCGAACTCCGTGCCCCGATCATCACCTTCATGGGTCACGTCGATCATGGCAAAACCTCCATTCTCGACTTTATTCGTGAGTCACGCGTCACCGCTGGTGAGGCTGGTGGGATTACCCAACACATTGGTTCCTACCGCGTGGAAACACCTAGCGGTCCGATCACTTTCATTGATACGCCAGGTCACGCGATCTTTAGCCACATGCGCGCTCGTGGTGCTGATGTGACTGACATCGTTGTTCTCGTCGTCGCGGCTGACGACGGCGTGATGCCACAGACGAAGGAGGCGATCGAGCATGCCAAGACCGCAGGTAAAACGGTCATCGTGGCAATCAACAAGATCGACAGCCCCGGTGCCGATCCAATGCGGGTCAAAGGCCAGCTAATGGAGCATGGCATTCACACCGTTGATTTCGGTGGTGATGTCGAATGTGTTGAAGTCTCCGCCCTCAAGGGGGACGGCATGGAGGAACTCACCGAGCTCATGGCACTTCAGGCTGAAGTTCTAGAGCTCAAGGCTAACCCTCGTGCAGTCGCACGCGGTGTCATCATTGAGTCCGAAGTTCAGCCAGGCAAAGGTCCAACTGCAACGGTCGTTGTCATGGCAGGCACCTTGAAGCAAGGTGACTCATTCATTTGCGGTCCGTTCGCTGGTAA
>CAXIBU010000265.1:0-3931 GCA_964021555.1 uncultured Verrucomicrobiales bacterium
GAAGAGATCGCAGCCTTCAAACCCGACATCGTCTGCCTGCAAGAGGTCTTATCCTACTCAGAAGCTCGCAAGCTCCAGTCAGCTCTCTACGGCGAAGAAGGTCATCTGAAGGTGAAAGGATCCTGCGCCACACTCTCGCGCTACCCCATCACCGATCCTCACGCGGCGCCCGGCCTCCGCAATCTCATTTGCTACGTCACTTTAGATGACGGACAATTGATCCAAGTCGTTAATTTGCACCTTTCTTCCTCCACGACTCGGATGGACCTTTGGAGCACCGGTGCCTGGGAGGACCACACGCGTGTCAGAAAGAAACATCGCGAAGAACTGCAGACCGTCATGCAGACCTTGGAAAATCATCCCGTTTCCGAGGACAACATGCCAACCCTCATCGTTGGCGACTTCAACTCTCCAGCGGGTGATCCTATCTTCGAAACTCTAGGCGACCACTACTCCGACACCTTTGCTGATTGCGGTAAGGGCTGGGCCAATACTTACCACACCAAGTTCCCTCTTCTTCGGCTCGACTACATTTTCAGTTCACCCCAGTTATTCTGTGCCCGATCAGGGGTCGAGCGCATCACGGGGAGCGACCATCGCATGCTCATCACTGACTTTGGCAAGACCGATGAATGAGCCTGCTAATTTGGGCTCATCCGGCACCTTTCATCTTTAAGGTTTCTAAAAAGTCATTGATTCCGAGGGATTTGGTCGTTACTCCTTGGACTGGTCAAATATCCGCCTTGTCCCATGAAGTCTTTCACTCTCTCACTTTTGCTCACCTTCGGGCTGATCTGCTCGGCTTGGGCGGGCACTGGTCAAAGGGTGATTATCGATGCAGGTCACGGCGGAAAAGACCGCGGGGCCATCTGGGGTGGCGTTCATGAGGCCACTCTGAATTTGAGAGTCGCAACGATGCTTGAAAAAGAGCTTAAAAAGTCAGGCATCAAGGTCACCATGACCCGCCGCAGTGACATCTTCATCTCCCTCGCCAAGCGAGCTGAGATCGCCAATCGCTACCGCAAGGCGCATTTTGTCAGCATCCACTTCAATGCTTTTACCGACCGCCGCGTCACCGGGGTCGAGACCTTTTTCGCCGGCAAGGCAGGCTATCCGCTAGCGCGTAACATCCATCGAGAGTTCTCCCGCAGCATCAAGATCAAGAATCGTGGTCTACGCTACCGCCCCTTCGCCGTTCTGACCAAGACGCGCCACCCAGCGGCCCTAATCGAGTGCGGTTACATCAGCAACAGTCGCGAGCGTGCCCGCTGCAACACCACCAGCTTCCAGAGCGCCGCGGCAAAAGCCATCGCCCGCGGGATCGTTAAGACGGTGAAGTGAATTAGCTAAGCTCCTTAGCCATCAGAGCCTCGGTCATCCGCAGCGCCTGAGAGGCGGCATCTACCTCATGGACGCGATGTAAAAGCACACCGTCGCGTCGCGCCCTGGCCGTCAGAGCGACCGTGGGCCAATCCCGTAGGCTCATCTCAGCATCGCCCAAACACCGACCGATCACCGATTTTCGCGACACCCCTAGCAGCAACAAATGCCCCTTCGGGGCCAGGTCTGACAAGGAATTCAGGAGCGCCAAATTGTGCTCGTGAGCTTTTCCAAAGCCAATCCCGGGATCGAAACAAATTCGCTCCGGTCTAATGCCGCGATCGAGGCACACGGCAAGACGCTGAGAAAAATACTCCCTCATCTCGCTCACCACATCGCCGTAACTTGGGGCAACTTGCATGGTTTGTGGAGTCCCCTTCATGTGCATCAGCACCACGCCGCAATCTGATTGCGCGGCAAGATCCACCATTTCAGGGTCGGCACAGAACCCCGAAATGTCGTTGATGATGTCCGCACCTTGATCGAGCGCCGACCGTGCGACCGCCGATTTCGTCGTATCGATCGAGACCAGAACCTGCGGAAATCGCCTCTTCAGCTCCCCCACTACTGCCCTTGTCCGCTGAATTTCCTCAGCTGCTGCGACTGGCTGAGCCCCTGGCCGGCTGGATTCGCCTCCGATATCGAGAATTTTTGCCCCCTGCCCGACCATCTCCTCCGCCCGCCTGATGGCAGCATCCCTCCCCGCGTGCAGGCCACCGTCGGAAAAGGAATCCGGCGTGAGATTGAGAATACCCATGATCCACGCGGGATCACCGCATTTCAGCTCTTGATCATTCGCTTGCCATCTTGCGGTAAATTCTTCACTTGTCGCTTCCATGTCCGCAGCTAAGCTCATCTCCATGCTGAATTTTGCAATTCGTAAATGCCTCGGCCTTTCGCTGATCTACCTGCTGGGACTAGCTCCCATCCAAGCAGTCGAACAAGATCAGCACCACGTGCGCATGCAGACCAATAGCGACGGCACTAAGACCGAATTCAAGCGCCACCCACATCAGCGCATGATGACCAAGACCACCTTTTCAAAGGACGGTGTCGTCATCTCAAAAACGGTTTACCGTCGCGGCATCTATGGCAAGCTCCGCTCCTGCAAGATTTACGATGGCGAAAGCAACGAACTCTTCAAGGTTGCCTACGGTTACGACAAGCGCACCAGTCGCTTGACCGCCGAGAACATGTATTCCTCGAAATCCGGAGAACTCGTGCGGATCCTTTGGTATGACTACGATAGCGCAGGTAATCGTTCGAAGCCTCGTATCGTGGTAGAACCTCACTTTGAGAAGCCACCTCCGGGGCTGCTGCTTTACCTGCAGCCCTCTGCTCCAGAGAAAGATCCTTTCGAAGGCATGCAATAGCCACGGCCCGTGAAGCCCGCTTCTCTCCTCGGCATCCTACTGCTCGCGGCCCTAGCTGCCAGCGGCTGGCTGACGGCGTGGAAATTCGATGCTCGTAAGGCAGGATCTCCTCAATCCGAGGACGCCGCCTTTGCCGCCCTCGAAAAACAAAATCAAGCACTGAGAGAAGAACTAGCTGATCTTGAGAATGAGTTACTCAAAGCTCGGCAACAGACCAAAGGCGACCTTTCCATCCCGCCAATCATCGTCGATGAGCTCGCCAAGATCTGGCCGGATCATCCCAAGCTACCAGAGCTGCGCAAGGTCGACGACTCCACGCTTTTTCAAACGAATTTGGACCGACTGGAGAAAATCGTCCCCGAGTCGACCTTTGCTACACTACTTGAACGATGTGGCATCATCGACAGCCGCAGCAGCTTTCTTCGCCAGATGGCTCTCACTCGCAGTGAGGGGGCTCGTGCCATCGCTGGTGAAGACTCGATCTGCCTCGTCAGCTCATTCGACTTCGGATCGATACCCGACCAAGCCGAGCTGCTCTCGGCAATTTATCATTTTTGGCTCCAGAACACCAATCCACTACCTAAATCGCCCCCTGCTCGCTTGGAAGCCGACCTTAGACTCAGGGCTTGTGCCCAAATGAGCAAAGCACGCTTTCAAATGCAGTTTGCCAAACGTGGAGAAGCTTTTCTCCCTAGTAACCGCACCGCCAACACTCCCATTGAGGAACTTCCCCTCGCCGTCCGTCAGTGCGTCAAATGGCAGGCTGGACAACAACTAAAGATTGATCGCAGGGAGGTAGAAGCCCTTCATCAAGGACAATCAACCTCAAAGGACGCTCAAGAAGAGCTGGGGCTGGGCCGCGTCTTTACCCCGATCCCTCTGGATCCAACCGCCAGCCAAGATAAAATTCCAGCTCCCACGGGACAGTCGCTCGCTAGTAACTCAAGCGGAGACCTCATCTGGACTCTCAAATTCACCCCTGAAATGAGCGATAAAGCCGAGCAAGCGCTACGACTCTACTTCAGCGATTGGCCCGATGACTTCGGAACTGCACCAGCAATCTCGCGAACGGCAAATTCGATCCTGCTTGTCTTTCGAAAGAATGCCAAGCAATGAAGCAACATGGACTTTGTCACTGCAGCTACCCTGCTCTTCTTCATCCTCGATCCCTTTGGAAA